>NZ_CP104969.1:80000-394220 GCF_025452195.1 Phyllobacterium zundukense
GGCAACCGCCAGCGGCGCCCCGCCCTCGTTGTGTCGGTATATAGACCCCACCCCATAAAACTGTCAACACACCAAATCACAAAAATTCCAAACTTCACAAATCTAACAACACATCCTGGGGATAAACCGGAAGGAGGAGGCGTTCGGGCGCCCGTTTTCCGGGGATTTTCTACGCCAACAGAACTTTTGTCGGCGAAAAAGAAAAGTCAGATCGCACCGCCAAAGCCGGTGAGGAACGAGGTGAGGTTGTCGCCGAGCTCGTCGCAAATATACCCGCCCTCCTGCACGATAACCGTCGGCAGGCGCAATTTCGCGATGGCTTCGGCGATGCGGGCAAAGCCTGGCGTCGAAACGGAGAGCTCGCCGAACGGATCGCCCTCGAAAGCATCAAGCCCAAGCGCTACGACCAACGCTTCCGGCGCAAACGCTTCAATGCGGCTCCTTGCAGCAGCGAGCGCTTCCAGGAACACCTCGTCGCCGGATTTGCGCTCCAGCGGCAGGTTGTAATTGTAGCCGAGACCCGCGCCCTCGCCGCGCTCGTCGGCATAGCCCCAGAAGAACGGATAGAACCGCACCGGATCGGCATGGATCGAAACGGTCAGCACATCGGAGCGAGCGTAGAAGATGCCTTGCGTGCCATTGCCATGATGCAGATCGACGTCGAGGATGGCGACACGGGCGGCATTCTTGCGCAGTCTTTGCGCTGCGACCGCTGAATTGTTGATGAAGCAAAAGCCGCCGGCGACATCGGCGAAGGCGTGATGGCCAGGCGGTCGGCACAGCGCATAGGCGGCCGGTTCGCCGGAGATTACCGTTTCGGCTGCTTCCACCGCGGCCCAGGCGCTCCAGCAGGCGCTTTCCCACGTCTCCGCAGAAATGGGACATGCGGTATCGGCCATGTGATAACCCGCCTGCCCCACGGCGGAAGCCGGATAGCTGCCCGTGCGGCCGATCGGATGGATATTGGGAACCACTTCTTCCGAGGCGCCGGGAATCAGCTGCCAGCGCCGGTGGATAGTCTGCAGGAACTCCAGATATTCAGGCGTATGAACGGCGGCAATGGGGCCGAGCCCGTGATTGGCGGGGTGATGGATAGAACTCGCCGCCGCTCGGGCACCCGCGAGAAGTCGCTCGATCCGCTCCGGCTTTTCCGGATTGGGCCGCGGCGAGCCGCTCGACAGAAAACCCTTCGGGTTATGGCGCTTTTGCTCGTCCGCACAGAATGTTTTCATGAACCCTCCCTGGCGCAATCGTCGGGCTGTATTCATGCATTACGCCGATAGAGAGTCAAAACGGAAAGGTAGTCCGCGGTCGGGTTATTTTGTCAGGCCTTTTCTTCGACAAAATGGTGCGTGGTTCGACAAGCTCACCATGAGGGAACTTGGGTGTTACACGGAGCCAAGGACGCCAACATCGGCTACTTGGGCTTTTGAGCCCACGACGTCCTCATGGTGAGCTTGTCGAACCACGCACCGACTTCATGTATCAGACTTCGCCAAACAGGCTTCAAGCCTTGTTCTTGTTGTAGACGTCGAAGATAACCGCAGCGAGCAGAACGAGACCCTTGATCACCTGCTGCCAGTCGATATTGACGCCCATGATCGACATGCCATTGTTCATGACGCCCATGATGAAAGCGCCGATCACCGCGCCCATGACCTGGCCGACACCACCCATGGCCGAAGCGCCGCCGATGAACACCGCAGCGATCACGTCGAGCTCGAAACCAAGGCCTGCCTTTGGCGTCGCCGTGTTGAGACGTGCTGCAAAGATCAGCCCGGCGAGAGCGGCGAGAACGCCCATGTTGACGAAGGTCAGGAAGGTCAGCCGTTCGGTCTTGATGCCGGAGAGCTTTGCCGCCTTTTCATTGCCGCCCATGGCGTAGATGCGGCGACCGACGGTCATGCGCTTGGTCACGAAGACGAAGAGCGCGATCAAGAGGGACATGACGATCAGGACGTTTGGCAACCCCTTATAGGAAGAAAGAAGATAGGTGAGGAACAGCACGATCCCGGCGATGATCAGGTTCTTGGCAACGAAGAGTGCAAAGGGCTCGCCCTGATAGCCATGCTTCTCGCGCTTGGCGCGTCCGCGCACGCTGAAATATATCATCAGCGCAACAAGGATAATGCCGACAAGCATCGAGGTGACGTTGAATCCGGGATAGCCGAAAAAGTCGGGAATGAAACCGGAGCTCAGGAGCTGGAACTGCGGCGGGAACGGGCCAACGGACTGGCCGCCCAGCAGCCAGAGTGCAAGACCGCGGAAGACAAGCATTCCGGCCAGCGTGACAATGAAGGACGGGATCTTGTGATAGGCTATCCAATACCCTTGAGCGGCTCCAATTGCGCCGCCCATTATCAGACACAGGATCGTCGCCGGAATGTAGTGGATTTGCCAGCGGACCATCATCACTGCGGCAAGGCCGCCGATAAATCCCGATACCGAGCCCACCGAAAGGTCGATGTGTCCGGCCACGATCACCAGCAGCATGCCGAGTGCCATGATGATGATATAGCTGTTCTGCAGCACGAGGTTGGTCAGATTAACCGGCCTGAAGAGAACGCCACTCGTTGTGTACTGGAAGAAGAGCATGATGAGGATCAAGGCGAGCACCAGGCCATATTCGCGGTAATTGCCTTTCAGCGCGGAGCCATCCGTCTTGAAGTCTTTTTTACCCTGGGTTGCTGCAGTTTCGACGGTCATGATGCTTTCCCTTCTGCACGAATGATGGCGCGCATGATTTTTTCCTGGCTGGCTTCGCTGGCCGGCATTTCACCGACGAGCCTGCCCTGGTTCATCACGTAGATCCGGTCGCAGACGCCGAGCAGCTCTGGCATTTCCGACGAGATCATCAGCACGCTTTTGCCTTCGCTTACCAGTTGGTTGATGATCGTATAGATTTCATATTTCGCGCCGACATCGATGCCGCGCGTGGGTTCGTCAAGGATCAAAAGATCCGGGTTGGCGAACAACCATTTCGAGAGAACGACTTTCTGCTGGTTGCCGCCAGAGAGATTGCCGGTCTTTTGATAGATGCTTGAGGAACGGATATTGGTCTTGCGGCGATATTCATTCGCCACTTTCAGTTCGGCCATGTCATCCAGCACACCGTTGTGGGAAACGCCCTCAAGATTGGCGATCGTGGCATTGTGCTTGATGTGGTCGATCAGGTTGAGGCCATAGGTCTTGCGGTCTTCGGTGACGTAGGCGATCCCGTTGTCGATGGCTTTGCCGATGGTGGAGACGTCGACTTGTCTGCCATTGATGAAGACCTCGCCACTGATGTTCCGCCCATAGGCCTTGCCGAACACGCTCATGGCGAATTCGGTGCGGCCAGCGCCCATCAGCCCGGCGATGCCGACGACTTCTCCCCGGCGCACATTGAGATTGATACCATTGATGACGGTGCGCTCGCTATGAATATGGTGATGAACGACCCAGTCCTTCACCTCGAACACCACCTCGCCGATATTGGGTTCGCGCTGCGGAAAGCGGTCCGCCAGCTGGCGTCCGACCATCGAGGTAACAATCCGGTCCTCGGAGATATCCCGCTTGTCGAGCGTCTCGATCGTCGCGCCATCACGCAGCACCGTGATGCGGTCGGCAACCTTGCCGACTTCGTTCAACTTGTGTGAAATCAGGATGGAGGAAATGCCGTGCGCCTTGAACTCCAGCAACAGATCCAGCAGTGCGTCGCTGTCTTTCTCGTTGAGGCTAGCCGTCGGTTCGTCGAGGATGAGCAACTCGACATCTTTCGACAGAGCCTTGGCAATCTCCACAAGCTGCTGCTTGCCGACGCCGAGATTGGTAATCAATGTCAGCGGGTCTTCCTTCAGACCGACCTTGGCGAGGAGTTCGCGCGTGCGGTTTTCCGCAACGTGCCAATCGATGATACCGAATTTGGCCGGTTCGTTGCCAAGGAAGATGTTTTCGGCGATCGACAGGAGCGGAACCAGCGCCAGCTCCTGGTGAATGATGATGATGCCCTGCTTTTCACTGTCGCTGATCCCGCGGAAGTGCTGCTCCTGGCCATTGTAGAAGATTTCACCTTCGTAGCTGCCATGCGGATAGACACCGCTCAGCACCTTCATCAGGGTTGATTTGCCAGCGCCATTCTCGCCCACCAGAGCGTGAATTTCGCCTTTACGTACATCGAGGTTGACGTTGTTGAGCGCTTTCACACCAGGGAAAACTTTGGTGATGTTGCGCATTTCGAGGATGGTTTCCATCGATATCCTCACCGACGCTTCTGCAGCGTCGTTCCTTCTGCAATTTTTATTAGGCTTTATGGCTTTTGGCCAATGGATTTATTTTCCGGAAAGCCTTTATCGACATGGCAACAAACCCTGCGCCGTAAGCACAGGGTTTGTGATTGATTCCTGGATCTACTTGATCTGGTCTTCTGTGTAGTAACCGCCGCCAATCAGGATCTCTTTCCAGTTGGTCTTGTCGACTTCCACCGGCTTCAGCAGGTAGGACGGAACAACCTTGACACCATTATTGTAGGTCTTGGTGTCGTTGACTTCCGGCTCCTCGCCCTTGAGAACCTTGTCGATGAGATCGGCCGTGACCTTGGCCAATTCACGCGTGTCCTTGTAGATCGTCGAATACTGCTCGCCGGCGATGATCGACTTGACCGATGGTACTTCCGCATCCTGTCCGGAAACGAACGGGAATGGCTGGTCGGCAGTTCCGTAGCCGACGCCGCGCAGCGACGAAAGGATACCGATGGACAGACCATCATAAGGTGACAGAACGGCATTGACCTTCTTGTCGGTGTAGTAGGCTGACAGGAGGTTATCCATGCGTGCCTGCGCAACGGCACCATCCCAACGCAGCGTACCGACCTTGTCCATGCCCATCTGGCCGGACTGAACGACGAGCTTGCCGCTGTCGATCAGAGGCTGCAGGACAGACATCGCGCCGTTATAGAAGAAGAAGGCGTTGTTATCGTCAGGCGAACCACCGAACAATTCGATGTTGAACGGGCCCTTCGCATCCGGCAGGCCAAGCGCCTTGACGAGCGAGCTTGCCTGCAGAACACCAACCTGGAAATTGTCGAAGGTTGTGTAATAGTCGACATTCGGCGTGTCACGGATGAGGCGGTCATAGGAAATAACCTTGATGCCGGCATCGTGGGCCTGCTGCAAAACGTTGGAAAGCGTGGTGCCATCAATCGCTGCGATCACGAGGACCTTGACGCCCTTGGTGACCATGTTCTCGATCTGCGCCAGCTGGTTTGGAATATCGTCTTCCGCATATTGCAGATCGGTGGTGTAGCCGCGTTCTTTCAGCGCCTTCACCATGTTGTCGCCGTCGGCAATCCAGCGTGCCGAGGATTTCGTCGGCATCGCGATACCGACAGAGCCCTTGTCCTGGGCGTAGCCTTGCGACCCCATCGCACCAAGTGCGATCAATCCCGCGGCAAACAGATTGAGTATTTTCACGTGTATCCTCCCGGTTTCTAAATCATGCCCGATACTTTTGAGCGACCTCGACCGAGCTTTTTAGCCCGGACCAGTCCTCCCAGAGCAGGGTCTTCCCAACATCTATCGCAAAAGTATGACTTTTGGAATAGGACTTTCGCTTAGTTGCGAAAAAGCCTTCGAACCATATAATACTATTATAATATTTTTGAAAAGAGCCGCTGGACGATGGCCGATGGCCAGCCTATAACCACGCCACCACATCTGATATATCGGGAGGAAAGCCTTGAATCTGGTCCAGTTGACGAATGCCAATGGAAAGCGGCAAGTCGCCGCACGTGTCGGTGAAGAATTCCGGCATGTCAAGCGCACGCGTTCCGTTCTGGAACTCGCGCATGCGGCGATCGATGCGAAAACAGGCATAGCCGAGATTGTCGAAAAACGCGGGCTCGGCAAGCGTATCGATGTTGCGGCTGCCTATGCGGAAGGCCGCCTGCTTCCCCCGATCGACACGCACGATTCTGCCCATATCCATTTGACCGGCACCGGCCTCACCCATCTCGGATCCGCCGCGACGCGCGATGCGATGCATCGCAAAGTTGGCGATACTGAAGAAGAAAAACTGACCGATTCGATGAAGATGTTCCGCATGGGGCTCGAAAACGGCAAACCGAAGAAGGGCGCGACCGGCGTACAGCCTGAGTGGTTCTACAAAGGCAATGGTTCAATGCTGACCGGTCCCGGCCAACCGCTCGTCTCGCCGGCTTTTGCGGACGACGCCGGCGAAGAGCCGGAGATTGCCGGGATCTACGTCATTGGTCCGGATGGGTCGCCTTTCCGCATCGGCTTTGCACTTGCCAACGAATTCTCCGATCATGTCATGGAGCGTGTGAACTATCTCTACCTCGCCCACTCCAAGCTGCGGCCGTGCTCGCTGGGCCCCGAGCTGATCCTCGGCGACTTGCCTTCCGACGTCCGTGGCGCTTCGCGTATATTGCGTAAAAACAAGACCTTGTGGGAAAAGCCTTTCCTTTCAGGCGAAGACAACATGTCCCATACGATTGCCAATCTCGAGCATCACCACTTCAAATATGCCGTGTTCCGCCAGCCAGGGGATATTCACGTACATATGTTCGGCACGGCGACGCTTTCCTTTGCCGATGGCATCAAGGCCGAGAATGGCGATGTCTTCGAAATCGAAGCACCGGCCTTCGGCTTGCCGCTGCGTAATCCGCTGAAGATCGAGAAGCCCGAGAAGGTAAAAATCACTACGCTGTAGCTGCGGTTCGCCCCGCAGTCAGCACCCGCTCGGCGCCTTCCTCTATCACCACGCGCATGGCTTGCTTGGCCGCCTCGACGTTGCGGGCCTTGATCGCTTCGGCGATCGCGGCGTGGCGGGCAACCGAGCGCACATGGCTTTCGGAGTTGGGTATGGGCGAACTGATGGTGAAGGTGGTCACCAGTGCCACTTCGATCAGCGCGCTGATAGAACGCATGAACGGATTACCGGAGGCTTCCGCTATCCCGATATGGAACTGCAGGTCGCTGAAGACGAAATCTGCCGCCGATTCGCGTGCGTTCCCCATCTTCTCGACCCAATGGAACAGGGTCTCAAGCTGGGCGTCCGTGCGGCGCAACGCCGCAAGGCCTGCCGCTTCGGGTTCCAGCGCCAGCCGCATCTCGACGATACTCGACAGGAAATGCGCACTCGCCCCTGCCTCGAAATGCCAGACCAGTATATCCGGATCGAACAGGTTCCAGTGCGAACGCTCCAGCACGCGCGTGCCGATCTTGGCCTTCGGCTGGATCAACCCCTTGGCAGCGAGCGTCTTCAAAGCCTCGCGCAATACGGTTCGCGATACTCCAAATCGTTCCAGCAATTCCGCATCGCCCGGCAGAATACTGTTCTCCGGATAGACGCCGTTTATTATCTTCAGCCCGAGATCGCGCATGACGTGACCATGATGCGTTCGCGCCTGGCCCGCTGTGCGGAAATCATAATTGGTGAGCTGGTTGCCTGCCAAATGCTTGCCTGCTAATTGCTTACGTGGGTGGGGAATTTAACCAGACAAAAAACCGTCGCCAAAGTTGCAAACGGCACGACCTCCCAGCGCGCTCCCCACTTCAGGCTCCTATTTATAATATTATAATATCATTAACAATCGGCAATATTAAACAACAGCGTTTTCGCCCACAGCTTGCCAATCTGCGCACCCCTCTATTAACTCGGCGCATGGCATTCACCATCAGGCAATTGCAATATTTTGTCGCCGTCGCAGAACAGGGCTCCATCACCCGTGCCGCGCAGAACCTGTCGATTTCGCAGTCATCGATCACCGAGGCCATAAAAGAGCTTGAAAGCGATCTTGGCGTCGAACTTTTCGAACGCCATCCACGCGGCCTCGATATCACTTATAACGGCCACCAATTCCTGCGTCATGCGACGAAGATTCTCGCCGACGTCTCAGATGCACGCCGCTCGTTTTCCGAAGAAGTGCCCAAACAAGCGGGCAAGCTGCACCTCGGCGTAACATCGCTCGTCGCAGGCTATGTCCTTTCCGACCTCCTCGCCCGCTTTCGTCGCGCTTCTCCCGGCGTCGAGGTCAGTGCCATCGAAGACAATGGTTCCTATCTGGAACATTTGCTGGTGGGGGGTGAACTCGATGTGGCGGTCATGGTCATATCCAATCTTCGCGATCGCATGGCTCTGCAGGCGGAAATCATCGAGACCTCACCCTACAGATTGTGGCTGCCACTCGGTCATCCCTTGGTCAGTGCGGATATCATCTCGATCAACGATATCGCCAGGGAGCCGCTGATCATGCTGACTGTCGACGAAATCGAGGAAAACACCGGCAAACTCCTGACCGCCCTCGGTGCGCGGCCGCATGTCGCCTTCCGCACCCGCTCGGTCGAGGCCGTCCGCAGCCTTGTTGCCACCGGCGCCGGGATCGCACTGTTGCCCGATCTTGTCTATCGTCCATGGTCGCTTGAAGGCGATCGCATCGAAAGCCGAGACGTCTCCGGTGCACTCCCTGTGGTGCAGGTCGGCATGGTCTGGCGCAAGGGCTCCAGCCTGCCCCAGGCTGCCCGGGATTTCGTCGGTATCGCCGAAGCCCTTCGCAGCGGTCGAACTCGCTGATATCGGAATTTCCGATAACGTCCTTCTGATAAATGAATTTGCGAATACGGAAAAATCAAGGCACTTTTCTCACCGGGAACATATGCCCTGAAATCAGGGCCCAAACGGGAGAATTGAGATGAAGCAGTTTTTGAAATCCTGCACTGCGCTTACGCTTTCCCTCGCCTTCACCACACAGGTTCTTGCCCAGGAAGCGCTGAAAGAAATCGGCAAGGGCGAGGGCGAACTCTCCATCGTCGCATGGCCGGGCTACATAGAACGCGGCGATACCGACAAGGCCTATGATTGGGTCACGGGCTTCGAGAAGGAGACCGGCTGCAAAGTCAGCGTCAAGACCGCTGCAACATCCGACGAAATGGTGGCGCTCATGAACGAAGGCGACTTCGATCTCGTCACCGCATCCGGCGATGCGTCGCTGCGACTCATTGCCGGCAAGCGCGTTCAGCCCATTAACACAGACCTGATCAAGAGCTGGAAGACCCTCGACGAACGTATGCAGAACGCGCCGTGGCACACTGTCAAGGACGTTCACTATGGCGTGCCCTACGTATGGGGTCCGAACGTGCTGATGTACAACACCGAGGCGTTCAAGGACAAGGCGCCGACCAGCTGGAACGTCGTGTTCGAGGAAATGACCTTGCCTGATGGCAAGTCGAACAAGGGCCGCATTCAGGCCTATGACGGACCGATCCATATTGCCGACGCCGCCAACTATCTTATGGCCCATAAGCCCGAACTTGGCATCAAGAGCCCGTACGAACTCAACGAAGACCAGTACAAGGCGGCGCTCGATATCCTGCGTGTGCAGCGAACCCTCGCCGGCCGTTACTGGCACGATGCCATGATCCAGGTCGACGACTTCAAGAATGAGGGCGTTGTCGCCTCCGGCTCATGGCCGTTCCAGGTCAACCTGCTGAAGGCAGAGAAAAAGCCTATCGCATCGGTCGTCCCTGAAGAAGGCGCGACAGGCTGGGCCGACACGACCATGCTGCACGTCGACAGCAAGCATCCGAACTGCGCCTATATGTGGATGGAGCATTCGCTTTCGCCCAAGGTACAGGGTGACGTCTCGGCCTGGTTCGGCGCCAATCCTTCGGTTGGAGCAGCTTGCAAGGGCAACGAACTGCTGACGGACGAGGGCTGCGCAACAAACGGTTATAACGACTTCGACAAGATCAAGTTCTGGAGAACGCCCGTATCAAAGTGCGAGACCCAGAGCGAATGCGTGCCTTATCACCGCTGGGTGTCCGATTATATCGGCGTGATCGGCGGGCGCTGACTGGCTGCAACCGCAGATGCCGATTATCTCTCCCCTTGTGGGAGAGAAAGGATTTCCTGGATTTGGTCTCTTCGCTAAATCCTTGGAAAATCCAAGAGAGGGGATTTTGCCAAATCCATCGAGTATCCCCTCTCTGGCGATTTCTAGCACTTAGCAAGAGCTAAGATGCTGAAATCACTATCTCCCCCACAAGGGGGGATAACCAAAGCAACCCCGGAGCAAAGCCATGACCGCTGCTGTGCTGTTCGAAAACGTGTCGCGTCATTTTGGTGCTGTGCGCGCCGTGGACGCTGTCGATCTTGCGGTTGCGGAAGGTGAGTTCTTTGCCATGCTCGGACCCTCCGGTTCGGGCAAGACCACTTGCCTGCGCCTGATGGCGGGGTTCGAACAGCCGACAGCCGGACACATCGAGATTTTCGGCGAGACCGCCGAAGGTGTGCCGCCCTACCGGCGCAGCGTCAACACGGTCTTTCAGGATTACGCGCTGTTTCCGCATTTGAGCATCCTCGACAACGTCGCCTATGGTCTCATGGTCAAGGGCGTCGCCAGGGAGGAAAGGCGCAAGGCGGCGGAAGACGCGCTCGCCATGGTCAAGCTGCCGGGCTACGGCGTGCGCCGTCCGGGCCAGCTTTCCGGCGGCCAGCGCCAGCGCGTGGCGCTCGCTCGCGCCCTGGTCAACAAGCCGAAGGTTCTGCTTCTGGACGAGCCGCTCGGCGCGCTCGACCTGAAGTTGCGCGAGCAAATGCAGGAGGAACTCAAATCCTTGCAGAAGTCCCTCGGCATCACCTTTGTTTTTGTCACGCACGACCAAGGCGAAGCTCTGTCCATGGCGGATCGCATCGCTGTGTTCAACGATGGCAGGATCCAACAGCTCGGGACGCCGGAAGAGGTCTACAAGCAGCCGCGAACGCGTTTCGTCGCTGATTTTGTTGGTTCGTCGAATATCTTGCCGCCGGAATTCGTTGCGCAGCTGGGTGCGGCACCACAATTTGCCAGTCTACGGCCCGAGGCAATCTCGCTGAGCCAAAGCGGCAATGGCAGGCTCGTCCTTGATGGCACTGTCCTGTCGCGCAGCTTTCTTGGTGCGGCAAACCGCGTGCTGGTCAATGTCAACGGCACCAGGATCAATGTCATGAGCCCGGCCGCCGCTTCGATTCCCGCCGAGGGTGATCCGGTCAAGCTAAGCTTCGACCGCGCCGACCTGCATTTGATGGAGGCGGCGTCATGAGCGCCATCGCTCAACAACACGCGATCCAGACCGGGCGCGGCAGCTTGGCCGGGCGTGTCTCGGACTTCCTCTGGAAACACCCCCACGTGTTTCTCACCATTCTGCTCGGCCCGCCGCTGCTTTGGCTCGGCATCATCTATCTTGGCTCACTGCTCGCCCTGCTGCTGCAGAGCTTCTTTTCGATCGACGATTACTCCGGCCTGATCAATTATGAGTTCACGCTTGCCACCTACAGGCAGCTGCTGAACGACGCCAATTTCGACATTATCATCCGCACCATATTCATGGCGGCGATCGTGACCTTGTTTTCGGCGGTCATCGCTTTCCCGATCGCCTACTACGCCGCCCGCTACGCCAGGGGGAAATGGAAGGTGATCTTCTATCTCGGCGTGATGCTGCCACTATGGTCCAGCTATCTCGTCAAGATTTACGCGTGGAAACTCATCCTCGCCAAGGAAGGCATTCTCACCTGGCTCGTGACCAAGCTGAACCTTCTCTGGTTGCTCGACGCATGGCTCTCGCTTCCTGTCATCGGCGGCAATTCCCTGTCGGTGAGTTATACGGGCACCTTCATCGTTTTCGTCTACGTCTGGATGCCATTCATGATCCTGCCGATCCAGGCGGCGCTCGAGCGCGTCCCGACCAATCTCATCGAGGCATCGTCCGATCTTGGTGGTACGCCGCAACAAACATTCCGTCATGTGCTGTTTCCCCTTGCGCTTCCAGGTATTGTCGCGGGGTCGATCTTCACGTTTTCGCTGACGCTTGGCGATTACATCATCCCGCAGATCATCGGCTCGTCGCGGCTGTTTATCGGCCAGGCCGTCTACGCTCAGCAGGGCACTGCGGGTAATATCCCGCTGGCAGCCGCCTTCACTGTCGTGCCAATCATTATCATGGGCCTGTACTTGTGGATGGCGCGGAGAATGGGAGCCTTCGATGCGCTCTGAGAAATCCGCTTCCGCTCCCCTTGGCCTGAAGATAGCTGCGGCTGGCGGGCTACTCTTCTTGCATCTGCCGCTGCTGTTGATCTTTCTCTACGCCTTCACCACCGAGGAGAAGAGTTATCAGTTCCCGCCGCCCGGCCTCACTCTTAAATGGTTTGCGGTGACGTGGGAGCGAACCGACGTCTGGCAGGCTCTGTGGCTATCGGTGCGCGTCGCTTCGATCTCGACGATGATCGCCCTGGTGCTCGGCACGCTTTGCGCCGCCGCAGTCAGCCAGACGCGTTTCTTCGGACGCGAGACGATATCTCTTCTCGTGATCCTGCCCATCGCCCTGCCCGGTATCATCACCGGCATAGCCCTCCGCTCGGCATTCAGCCTTGCGGATATCCCGTTTTCATTCTGGACCATCGTGCTCGGTCACGCGACTTTCTGTATCGTCGTTGTCTACAACAATGCTGTCGCGCGCTTCCGCCGCGTGTCGGGTTCTCTGATGGAAGCCTCGATGGACCTCGGCGCCAATGGCTTCCAGACATTTCGTTACATCATCCTGCCGAACATCGGTACCGCGCTGCTGGCGGGCGGTATGCTCGCTTTCGCGCTTTCCTTCGACGAGGTCATCGTCACCACGTTCACTGGCGGACAGCAATCCACCCTGCCGATATGGATGCTGCAGGAACTGATACGACCACGCCAGCGACCCGTGACCAATGTGGTTGCCATGGTTGTGGTGATCGTCACTTTCCTGCCGATTCTCGGCGCCTACTACCTCACACGTGACGGCGACCAGATCGCCGGCTCAGGCAAATAACATGGGAGAACATGTCATGGATACGAAACTGCTGATCGGTGCAAAGTTCGAAGCCGGAACGGAAGCGGAGGAGCATGTGCTCAACCCGAAGACGGGCGCCAAGATCATCGACCTCGCCGAGGCCTCCCACGGCCAGATCGATGCGGCCGTCGATGCTGCAGAACGGGCCTTCTCCGCTTGGTCCCGCACCACCCCTGCCGAGCGTTCCGGATACCTGCTCAAGATTGCCGACGCTATCGAAAAACACGCAGATGATTTCGCCGCACTTGAAGCATTGAACTGCGGCAAGCCAATCAACGCCGTGCGCAATGACGAGATGCCGGCGATCATCGATTGCTGGCGTTTTTTCGCCGGAGCGGTGCGCACCCTTACCTCGCCGGTGGCCGGTGAATATCTGCCGGGCCACACCTCCATGATCCGCCGCGATGCCATCGGCATTGTTGGCTCCATCGCGCCTTGGAACTATCCATTGATGATGATGGCGTGGAAGCTCGCACCTGCGATCGCCGGCGGCAATACGGTCGTGTTCAAACCGTCCGAGCAGACGCCGCTGACCGCGCTGAAAATGGCGCGTCTGCTGGCGGATATCCTTCCCGAGGGCGTCGTCAACGTTATTCTTGGCCGCGGCGAGACCGTCGGCAACGCACTGATCAACCATCCGAAGATCGGCATGGTTTCGATCACCGGCGATATCGCGACCGGCAAGAAAGTCCTGCAAGCTGCGGCAAAAACCGTCAAGCGCACGCATCTCGAACTCGGCGGCAAGGCGCCCGTGCTTGTCTATAATGACGCAGATCTCGAGGCTGTGGTCAACGGTATCCGTACTTTCGGCTACTACAACGCCGGGCAGGATTGCACCGCTGCCTGCCGCATCTATGCGCAGGACCGTATCTATGAAAAGCTCGTCACCGACCTTACCTCCGCCGTGTCGACCATTCGCTACAATGATGCCGATGATACGGTCAACGAGATTGGACCATTGATCTCTGGCCGTCAGCGCGACCGTGTTGCGAGCTTCGTCGAGCGGGCGACCGAGCAGAAGCACATCGAGATTACCACCGGTGGCAGCGCTGGCAGCAAGGACGGCTTCTTCTTCCAGCCGACCGTGGTTGCCGGCGCCACGCAGGAAGATGAGATTGTCCGCCGCGAAGTCTTCGGCCCGGTCGTTTCGGTTACGCGCTTCAAGGATGACGACCAGGCCGTCACCTGGGCCAATGATAGCGATTACGGCTTGGCCTCCTCGGTTTGGACGCAGGATATTTCCAAGGCGATGAAAGCCGCGTCAAGCCTGCAGTACGGCTGCACCTGGATCAATACGCACTTCATGCTGATCAATGAAATGCCCCATGGCGGCGTGAAGCAGTCGGGTTACGGGAAGGATATGTCGGTCTACGCGCTGGAGGATTATACCGCGGTGCGCCACATCATGATCAATCATGGTTGACCTGCTTCGGTCTTGGCCGAGACCGACCTTTGTGGTTGTATGAGTTCACGACCTAGACTCCAGGAGTTCACAACCATGACGACACGCGGCTTTACCGGCCGGCGCCAACCGCCGGAAATCACAGACCGTATCCCGCCTGGTCAATCGCTGACCGACGACTTTCCTGTCCTCTCGGCGGGGCCGACGCCGCGCGTCCGGACCGAAGACTGGTCGTTCACGCTCAAGGATGGGCCCAAACCCCTCATCAAATGGAATTGGGCCGAATTCAATGCGCTGCCGCAGACGAAGTTCACCCGGGATATCCATTGCGTCACCGCCTGGTCGAAGCTGGATACACCATGGCAGGGCGTTTTGATCGACGATATTTTCGCCGAAGCCGGTATCGAGCCGCCGACCGGGTTTATGCTCGCGCATTCCTTCGATGGCTATGCGACCAACGTTCCCGTCAAGGATCTGGTCGGCGGCAAGGCGATGGTTGCCACGTTCTACAATGGCCAACCGTTGACGGCCGATCATGGCGGCCCGGCACGGTTGCTCGTTCCACATCTTTACTTCTGGAAATCGGCGAAGTGGATCAATGGCCTGCAATTCACTACGCGTGACGAACCTGGCTTCTGGGAATTGCGCGGCTATCACATCTATGGCGATCCGTGGCGCGAACAACGCTACACTGGCGATTGAGGCATGTCAGATCAGATACCCGCAACAAAGGCGGAATGGCAGCGCGCAACCATCACCGAAATCGTCAGGCAGACTCCGCGTGTCGTCAGCTTCTTCCTTCAGCCATTCCAGCCCTTCGCCTATCGGCCGGGGCAGCACGTGGATGTACGGCTAACCGCACCGGACGGCTATCAGACGCAGCGCAGCTATTCGATCGCCTCGACACCGGAGCAGGGCGAAATCATCGAGCTCGCCATTGAAAGACTGGAGGATGGCGAAGTGTCGGCCTTCTTCCACGAGGTCGCTACGATCGGCGATGAGATCGAGCTTCGCGGGCCGATTGGCGGGCATTTCATCTGGACCGTCGAGGATGGCGCGCCAATCCTGTTGATCGGCGGCGGCTCCGGTGTAGCACCGCTGATTTCGATGGTCCGCCATCGTGCTGCGCAACAATCACTGGCGCCTATTCTGTTGCTCTATTCCGCCCGGACGTCGGACGAGCTGATTTTCCATGACGAATTGCAGATGTTCAATCGGTCTGGCAACGGCTTCGATCTGGTCTTGACGTTGACGCGCGAGCCATCATCGCAGGAGAGCGACTATACGAGGCGCATCGACCCGGCAATGATTCTGGATGTCCTCGCCCGGATGCCTTCGCCGCCGAAAGAAGTTTTCGTTTGCGGATCGAATGCCTTCGTCAATGCCGCGGCCGACGCACTGATCGGCGCGGATGTTCCCGCCACCATCATCCGCACCGAACGCTATGGTGTATAGGCTTACTTCACCGCACCAGCCGTAAGCCCCGCAATGATCTGGCGTTGGGCGAAGACGGTGAGCAGCAGCACCGGCAGCGTCACCACGAACGCTGCCGCCGCCAGCGGTCCCCAACTGACCTGCTCGAACGAGAGCATGTTGTAGACCGCGACCGGCAGCGTTCGCGTTTCGCGGCTGGCCAGCACGATGCCAAAGACGAAATTGTTCCATGAGAAGATGACCGCAAGGATCAGCGCGACAACCACGCCCGGCTTGGCGATAGGCAGCGCTACGAGGCGAAACACCTGCCATGAGGTGGCGCCATCGATCATCGCCGCTTCTTCGAGTTCGATCGGTGTCGTCTCGAAATAGCCGATCATGATCCAGATGACGATAGGCACCGTCACCACCAGATGGATGATGATCTGCGGCCAGAGCGTCCCGAGTAGACCCAGGGTTTGGAACAGCAGGAACAGCGGAATCAGATAGGAAAGGCCCGGCGTCATGCGTGCAATCATGATGACGATTGCCGACTTGTCCGCTTTCAGGCGGGCAATGCCGTAGCCGGCAGGCACACCAACGAGCAGCGCCAGGATTGTTGCCGTTCCAGTCACGAGCAGGCTGTTCCAGAAATAATGAAGGAAGTCATTGGCAGCGAAGATATCGCTATAGTTCGACCAGGCGAACTGTTCCGGAATGAAGATCGGTGGATAGGCACCGTTGTCTATCTCGTATTTCAGCGAGAGCGACAGCATCCACAGGAAGAAGAAGATCGCCGGTGACACGATTACGAAGACGATGAAGGTGGTGCCTGACCATTTGAGCAGTTTGCGAAGCAGCATTTTCCCGTCCCTCAACTGTTCCACTTGGTCCGCTGGCGCAGATGCAGAAGCGCAAGCGACATGGTGATGATGACGATGAAAAAGACCACGGCGATGGCCGAACCATAGCCAATGTCGTAGTAGGCGAAGGCGACATTATAGAGATAGATGTTGATCGTTTCCGACGCCGTGCCGGGCCCGCCCTGCGTCATGGCGAAGATGATATCGAAGCTTTTCAAGGCATCGATGGAACGGATGATCACTGCCACCATCATGAACGGCAGGATCATCGGAAAGGTGATATAGCGGAATTTCTGCCAGCCATTGGCGCCGTCGATCTCGGCACTCTCGAAAGGATCGCGGGGCATGGCAGCAAGACCGCCAAGAACGATGAGCATGACCAGCGGCGTCCACTGCCATGTCTCGACCAGCACCAGCGAGGGGATCACCGTGTTCTGGTTGAATATCCACTCCTGCGGGCCGATACCTATCAGCGACAGCAGATAGTTGAGAACCCCCAGTTGCGGGTGAAACATCATCGTCCAGACGAGAGCGACCGCGACGGGTGTCGCCATCATCGGCATGACGAATATACCGCGCAAAAGCCCGCGCATCGGCAACTTGCTGTCGAAGACCAGCGCCGCAATCGTGCCGAGAAACAGCGGTGCCACGACGGACAGGACGGTATAGACCACCGTGTGCCCCATCGATTGCCAGAAGCGCGCGTCACCTGCGAGCCGCACGAAATTGGCACCGCCGACAAAGCTCTTTTCCCCGCCAAGATGCCATTCATTGACACTCATCCACAGGGTGAACACCCATGGAAAAACAATCACCGCCACGACGATGACCAGTGCCGGAATAACAAACGGCCAATAGCTCGGCGTGAACCGGCCATCGCCGTTCTTAACCTTGGCACTTTGCTGTTCATTGGTCATGGTCGAGGCGGTAATTGTCATGCTGCTACGCTACGCTTCGCTTTTTTCCAGGATCGGACGGAATTCTTCCGTCGCACGTTTCATTTCCGCTGCCGGATCGGCACCGCCAATGACATTGGTCAAGGCCACACCCATCACGTCACGGAATTCGGTCACCGGAACGATGACCGGCAGGCAAAGCTGGCTCACCTTTGCCGATTCTGAAAGCACGCTTGCCCACTCGGCAGGCATGGTCACGCCTTTCAGGATTTCCGGGTCATTGAGCACCGAATTGCGGAAGGGAACGCCGGAGCCGGACTGCAGCAGACGTGCACCCATCTCCTTTGAAATCGCCCACTGGCAATAGAGGTAGGCTGCTTCCTTCTTCGACGAGCCCTCGGTCACGCCGATACCGTCGCCGAATGTCGGGGCTGCCTGTGCGCCGGGCCCCTTTGGCATGACTCCATAACCGACCTTGCCGACAACACGCGACTTTTTGGGATCCTCCAGCGGCGGCGCAAAGCCGATACCATCCATCCACATGCCAACCTTGCCCTGCAGGAAGCTCGACTGGCATTCGGCCCAATTGAACCCTGTCACGCCGGGCGGTGCGCATTTGGTCATCAGACGCTGGTAGAGTTTGGCGGCCTCGATGGATTCCGGCGTGTCCGATTGCAGTTTGCCGTCCATCACGGTGCTCTTGCCGTAGCCGAGCATAAAGCTTGCCCAGACAGGGGTATTGGCGTTTTTCATTCCGCGCGCAACAAACCCATAGGTGCCTGCATCCTTGTCGGTCAGCTTTTCAGCGGCAGCGACAAGTTCCTCAAACGTTTTCGGGTATTCGACGCCCTTGGCGGCGAAGAGATCCTTGTTCCAGTAGATGATCCAATAATCCACCGAGAAGGGAAGTCCGCCAAAGCGGCCGTTCTTGTCCTTGGCGAAATCGAGACCCGCCTGCGCAAAGTCGCTCTCGGTCAGGGAAGCCTCGGTGAGGCTCGGATCCTTGAGGAACGGCGTCAGATCAGCGAGCCAGCCAGCTTTCTCAAACTGGCGCTTCTGCACGTGATAACTGATATGGATGACATCGAAGCTAGGTTTGCCGGATGTCAGCTCGATGACCGCCTTCTGGCGCTGCTGCTGCTCGGGCGTCTGTTCGGCATTGACCTTGATCCCCGTCAGGTCCTCGAATTCCTTTTGGTATTTCTGCAGGATATCGCCGCGCGGGCTCTTGATCAGATTGACCTCAAGGGTCGTGCCCGCATATTTCTTCCAGTCCACAGCGGCAAATGCCGGCTTCAGCCCGGTGATGCTCGCGGCACCAAGTGCCGCAGACCCAGCCAGGAACTGGCGACGCGTCGGTTTGACGAATTTCATGCTCATTGTTTCCTCCTCTTGTGACTTTGCACGGCAACTCCCATTGCCAGTGTTTCTAAAGCTTCAGTGCCAAATTCCTTGCATTGTTGATGTGCACTGCTATCGCATCCATTGCAGTCTGCGGATCGCGGGTCTCGATCGCCGTAAGGATCGCCAGATGTTCGCGCATGACCGGGACGACGCGCCCGGTGATACGAAACCGCTCCTGGTTGATCAGGCGCATCTTGATCGCATTGATCCGGTAAGCCCTGCCTATGATCCCGTTCTCGAGCGAGTCGATGATCGTTTCGTGCAGGTTCCAGTCGATCGTCTGCGCGCGCAATTCGAGCTCTGGCCTCTCCTTGCCCTGCAGCGCCTCCTGAAGTGTGTCTTCATGCTCTTTACGCAGCCGGGCCAATAGTTCATCGGATGCCGAAACGCAGAAGAGGGCAACCGCTTCCTTTTCCATGAACAGGCGAAACTGGAAGGCCTCGCGGATCAGGTTGAGATCGATATGCGCAATCTGGATCCCACGCTGCGGAATCGTCTTGACCAGTCCCTCGGCTTCCAGGCGAGGCACAAGTTCGCGGATGGCTCCCAGCGGCATACCGGTCATTGCAACAAGCTGGCGCTGCGACACGAATTGCCCCGGATTGATATCACGGGCAAGAAGATGCTCCGTAAAGCTCGCATAGGCCTTCTCTCGCAGTCTTACCGGCTCGTTACCATCATCCATGCCCGTCCTCCCGACTCGTATTGCTTCTCCATTATTACGCGGCAGCCGCCACAAACAAGCGGTCGAAGATGCCAGTCAGTCGCTTGTAGTCCAAATCCGGAAGAGCCTGCAGTGGCGCGCGTGCCCGGCGCCACCCGTCATCGCCGGCGTGGTAGGCGACTAGAGCCTTTACCGCCGGCGTGACAGGAAATTTCAAAAGCTCGTTGACCGCCTCGATCATTGCCGGATCATCGCGGCCTTCATTGACCATTGGCAAAAGACGGTCCGCATAGAGATTTGCCATGCCGGAAATCGCCCCCTGCCCGCCAAGACGAACGCCTGCAGAAAGTGACCGCTCGTCACCTATAAGAATTGCCAGATCCTTGTGCTTTGCCAGCAGCTTTTCGGTGAAGGGCCAGTTTCCGGATGAATCTTTCACACCTGCCACGACTTTCGGGAAAGCTTCGCGCAGACGGCTGACAAGTTCGACCGAAATTTCAACGGCGGTAACGGAAGGGATATTGTAAAGGATGACGTCTCTCACCCGCACACCGATCTCCGTAAAGACCGAGGAAAACCAGACGAAAAGTCCATCGTCGCTGACATTCTTGAAATAAGACGGAGGAGCGAGCAATACGCCACGGCAACCCGCGTCAAGCGCATGGCGCGATTGAACCGCCGCGTCGACATAAGAGTTGGCCATGACGCCGACCACAATCTGCTTCGGCTCGATCCCCGCGTCGAGAAACGCCTGGATAACGACTCCCCGCTCCTCATCACCGATGGAGGAACCCTCGCCTGTCGTTCCGAACAGCGTGACGCTGCTGCAGCCGCTGTTCAGGCAGTGCCGGGCATGATCGACGGCTTTCGCTACATCGATATGCATCTCGGCATCAAATGGCGTGGTCAGCGCGGCGGACAGCCCAAATCGATCCCGAGACACTTGCTTCTCCCATGCCGTTTACGACTAAAGACATACTGACATGTCAGTTGAAAGTCAACAAAAACGCACTGACTTTTTACGGAGTTGTTTCAATCCTCGGGATGCTGGGAAAGAAGCGCGTCGACTTCGGATTTCGCCGGCGCGCCGCCCCTGCCGCCAAAGCGGGAACATTTGATTGCGGCGGCAGCGCTGGCAAAGCGCATGATCTGGTACATCGGATAGCTGCGCGCGAGACCAAAAGCGAATGCGCCGTGGAAAACGTCGCCCGCCGCTAGCGTGTCCACGACATCTACGGGAAAGGCCGGCATGTGACGGACTTCGCCTTCCAGATCATCGTACCAGAAAGAGCCCTTGTCGCCGCCGGTCACGGCAATGAATTCGCCGTCGCGGCCATAAAGTGCTGCAAGAGCAACGGCTGCCCGTTCCGGATCACTTTCACCCGTCACCTTCTCCGCCGCCGGCTCGGAGGCGACGATATGCGAAGCAAGCGGCATCAGCATTTCCAATGTCTCGAGCGATGCCGTGTCGGCGTCGAGGACGCCGTGGACGCCAGCCTCTCGCGCCGCCTTCAGCGCTTGCGCGGCGGCAAGCGGCCAGCGTACGTCGGTCATGACGACATCGTAGGTGCCATCGGCGATCGGCGGCGTTGTCTCCGGCGCGGACAAGAGCTTCGGATCGTAGTAGGGCACGATCATCCGCTCACCCACGGCATCGACGAAAATGGTCGAGAAGGCTGAACGCGCGCCTTCGATGCGCCGAACATGGGAACAGTCCACACCCTCGGCAGTCAGTTCCTCAATGACCCGCCGCCCGATATCGTCCGGCCCGACGGACGCCCAGAGCGAGACATCGCCGCCAAGGCGGGCGATACTTGCGGCGGCGCTCGATGCCATGCCGGCGGCAATTTCGATTGCTTCGAGCGGAATGAATTTGCCGGGTCCCGGCGGCAACCTGTCGAGCCGGAAAATCGTATCCATGGTCAGCGCCCCGACACAGAGTATCCGCGGTGGTGTATTGGTCGCCATGGTGAACTCTCGCCAGAACTGGGAAACGGGAATCAATGGGAGGGTCTTATCTTCTCAAGACGTACCATGGCAATTGCCCGGCGAAAATTGTCGGCGCTCTAGATTCGGCGCAGCGACGCGAAATCGCGTCACTACAGATCAGGATGCGGAAGCACAGAAAATCGCGTCAGATGGCCGCCGCAGTAGAGTTTCAGGCGACTTGGTGATTGGCGATACGTTCCAGCGCCTTCACCAGGCCGGAATGATCGAGACCGCTATCGCCGTTTGCAGCACAACTGTTGAACAATTCCTGCGTCGAGGCAGTATTAGGCAATGAAACACCCAGTGTTTTGGCGCTCTGCAGTGCCAGATTGAGGTCTTTCTGGTGCAGCGATATGCGGAACCCCGGATCGAAGGTCCGCTTGATCATGCGCTCGCCATGCAGTTCCAGAATGCGGGAGGAGGCAAACCCGCCCATCAGCGCTTCCCGTACCCGAGCCGGGTCGGCGCCGGCCTTCGACGCCAATACCAGCGCCTCCGATATGGCTTCGATGGTCAGCGCAACGATGATCTGATTGGCGACCTTTGTCACCTGACCATCACCGCAATCACCCACCAAGGTTATGTTTTTGCCCAGCAGTTTGAAGAGCGGCAAGGCGCGATCGAAGGCACTCTGCTCGCCGCCCGCCATGATGCTTAGCGTCGCGTTCTTGGCGCCAACCTCGCCGCCGGACACCGGCGCATCGATATATTCGCTGCCGGTTTCGCGAATTTTCTTTGCGAACTCCTTGGTATCGATCGGCGAGATCGAGCTCATGTCGATGACGAGCTTGCCGGGCTTCAGGCCGAAAACCACGCCATTCTCGCCGAAGAGAACATCCTTCACTTCCGGCGTGTCCGGCAGCATCAGGATAATGATGTCCGTCTTTTCCGCCAGAGCCTTCGGGCTCTCGACAATCTTCAGGCCATTGTCGATAAGCTCTTGTTTCGGCTCAATAAAGAACTTCGACGTGTAGAGCTCGTGCCCGGCATTCTGCAAATGGCGCGCCATGGGTGTTCCCATGATACCAAGCCCGATAAAACCTATGTCCGCCATGTGATCAGCTCCTCATCCTGATGATATCCGCGTGCTTTTGCGTTGTTGAAGCTTCGTTCAACCAGGCAAGGCCGCGTTGCGTTTCTGTTTTTGGTTTGTATTCGCAGCCGATCCAGCCATCATAGCCGGCTTGGTCCAAAGCTTTGAAAACGAAGGGATAATTGATCTCACCGGTACCAGGCTCATTGCGGCCCGGATTGTCGGCAAGCTGGACATGCGCGATCAGTTCCTTGTGCCGCCCATAGGTGGCGACGAGTTCGCCACGTGTTCGCTGCTGGTGGTAGAGATCGTACTGAATGAACAGATTATCGCTGCCAACCTCTTCGATGATCGAAGCCGCCTGCTCGACCGTGTTCAGATAAAACCCCGGAATATCGTAGGTATTGATCGGTTCGATCAGCAGTCGAATGTCATATTTTGCAAGCTCTTGTGCGGCAATCCTCAGATTATGGACGAAGGTCGAACGCAGGACATCATCGCTCAATCCTGCCGGAGCAATACCTGCAAGGCAGTTGACCTGCTTGCAGCCGAGCGCCGTCGCATAATCGATTGCCATGACGACGCCACGCCGGAACTCGTCGATGCGGTCGGGTAGCACGGCAATGCCGCGCTCCCCCGATGCCCAGTTGCCGGCAGGCAGATTGTGCAAGACCTGGACAAGATTGTTTTCGGTCAGTTCCCGCTTCAACTCGTCGGCGTTGTAGTCATACGGAAAAAGATACTCCACCGCCTCAAATCCCGCTTCGCTCGCCAGCGTAAAGCGTTCGAGAAATGGCATCTCGTTGAAAAGCATCGTTAAATTGGCTGCAAATTTCGGCATTTCATCCTCCTCAGTCGAGATACGCTGCAACAGCAGTCGGCGCATCTTCGGGCCGCTCCGCGAGTTCCTCGAACTCGACGACCGCGTTGATATCCATGCCCATTGCAATGTTGGTGACGCGTTCCAGGATGACTTCGATGACCACCGGCACCTGATGTTCATCCATCAGCGCCTTCGCATCTTCGAATGCTTCCGCGAACTGGTTCGGGCTGCGGACGCGGATGGCCTTGCAGCCGAGCCCTTCCGCGACAGCGACATGGTCAACGCCATAGCCCTTCTCCGCATCGCCGGAGGCGTTGATGTTGTCGAAGGCCAGACTGACCTCGAAGTCCATGTCGAAGCCACGCTGTGCCTGTCGGATCAAGCCGAGATAGGAATTGTTCACGACGACATGCAGATACGGCAGTTTATGCTGTGCCCCGACGGCAAGTTCCTCGATCATGAACTGGAAGTCATAGTCGCCCGAGAGAGCAACGATCGGTCGGTGCGGATCCGCAGCACGCACGCCAAGCGCCGCCGGCAAGGTCCAGCCAAGCGGACCGGCCTGTCCGCAATTGATCCAGTTTCGCGGCTTATAGACATTGAGGAACTGCGCGCCTGCGATCTGACTGAGCCCGATCGTCGTCACGTAACAGGCGTCGCGGCCGAACGCCTTGTTCATCTCTTCGTAAACGCGTTGCGGCTTCAACGGCACCTGATCGAAATGCGTCTTGCGCAGCATCGTGCGCTTGCGCTCCTGGCATTCCTCCGCCCATTTCGACCAGTCGCGCAGTTTGCCGGCAGTTTTCCACTCGGTCGCAACGTCCAGAAAAAGCTTCAGCGCCTTTCCAGCGTCGGACACGATGCCGAAGTCCGGCGCGAAGACCCGGCCGATCTGCGTCGGCTCGATATCGACATGGACGAACTTTCTTCCTTCTGTGTAAGTCGCGACATTGCCCGTGTGTCGGTTGGCCCAGCGATTGCCAATTCCCAGAACGAAATCCGAGGCCAGCATCGTCGCATTGCCGTAGCGATGCGAGGTCTGCAGGCCGCACATCCCGGCCATCAGCCGGTGATCATCGGGGATCGTGCCCCAGCCCATCAATGTGGGAATAACCGGAACGCCGGTGATTTCGGCAAATTCCACCAGCAGGTCGGAAGCATCGGCGTTGATGATACCGCCGCCGGCAACGATCAGCGGGCGCTCCGCTGCGTTGAGCATCGTCAGCGCCTTTTCCACCTGCGCTCGTGTCGCGGCGGGTTTGTAAGGCTCCAGGGGCTCATAGGTATCTGGATCGAATTCGATCTCCGCCAGCTGCACGTCGATCGGCAGATCGATCAGCACAGGACCCGGACGGCCCGAGCGCATGATATGGAAAGCCTTCTGAAAGACATAGGGAACAAGGCCCGGCTCCATGACGGTTACCGCCCACTTGGTCACGGGCTTGGCAATCGACGCGATGTCGACGGCCTGAAAGTCTTCCTTGTCGAGCCGGGCGCGCGGCGCCTGCCCGGTGATGCACAGGATCGGGATGGAATCGGCGGACGCCGAATAAAGGCCGGTGATCATATCCGTTCCGGCCGGGCCGGAAGTACCGATACAGACGCCGATATTGCCCGCATCAGCCCTGGTATAGCCCTCGGCCATATGCGAGGCGCCCTCGACATGGCGCGCCAGGATGTGGCGGACCGTGCCACGCGCCCGCAGCGCCGAATAAAACGGATTGATCGCCGCTCCCGGGACACCAAAGGCGCAATCGATCCCTTCCTTCTCCAGGATACGAACTGCCGCATCAACGGCTCGCATTTTTGTCATGATCATTTCCTCCAGATTTTGGTGGAACTGTAACCCAAAATTCGCATTTTTCAACACATAATGGAAATTATTCTCATTCTATGGAAATAATGACTTTCAATAAAACTGGATAAATCCGCTTTGCCGGTCTATGGCTGGATCGTGCCAGGGGATGGAACAAGGGAGCGATTGTGTCTGTTATCGAACCGGTCAAAGGCAGGAGGGGTCGCAAGGCTGCAGCGGACGCGGCGCCGTCTTCGGTGCAGGTTCTCGACAGGAGCTTGAAACTTCTCGCTATCATCGCCGACCATGATGGCTCGGCGCTCTCGGAGCTTGCCGACCAGACCGGCCTCGCGCCTTCGACCATCCATCGCCTGCTGACCTCGCTGCAAAACCACGGCATGGTCGCCCACGATCCGGAAACGGGCGACTGGACTATCGGGGTCGGGGCTTTTGCGATTGGCAATGCGTTCCTGCGCTTCCGCAAACTTGGCACGATCAGCCGCCGTTTCCTCAAGCGGCTGATGGAGGAATGCGGCGAAACCGCGAATATCGGCATCGAGGATGACGGCGATGTGGTGTTTATTTCCCAGGTCGAAAGCCATGCGCCGATGCGTGCCTTTTACCGGCCTGGACGGCGCGGCCCTATCCACGCCTCCGGCATTGGCAAGGCTATCCTTTCGACGTGGTCGGACGCCGAAATTGGCCGGACCGTGGGCGGCAAGCAGCTTGCCCGTTTCACCGATCACACACTGGATACGCTACCGGCGCTCCTGAAGAACATTCAGGAGATACGTTCGCGCGGGTGGTCGATAGACGATGAGGAACACACCCTCGGCATGCGCTGCATCGCGGCGCCGATCTTCAACGAGCATGGCGAGGCAATCGCTGGAATGTCGATTTCGGGACCGGCAGTGCGGTTACCGAAGGAAAAGCTGATCGTCCTCGGCCCGGTTATACGCGACGCCGCCGATGAACTGACGCGGGCCATGGGTGGCAAGCGACCGGAAGAGCTCTAAGAACTTCACAACACCACGGCTGCTTTTTTCCGAACGTTTGCACTGGCATAATGGCGGGCGATAACAGCGCAAACGATCAGTTGTATCTGATGGAAAAGCATTATTGGCAGGATGATGCTGCCGATGGCCTGCCCGGCAAACAGCACATTGGCGATGGGAACGCCGCTTGCAAGACTTTTCTTCGATCCGCAAAATGTGATTGCGATCTCGTCGGGCCTGGAGAAGCCGAGCAAACGGCTGCCAAACCTCGTGACCGCGAGCACGATCGCTAGAATCGCGATATCGATCGCCAGCAGAATGCCCAAATCATGCAAGGACGTCGTCTGCCACAATCCTTCATTTACGGACGCGCTGAACGCTCCATACACGACCATAAGAATTGATCCCCGGTCGACAGGCATGAGAATTTTGTTCTTGCTTCTGATGAAATTACCGATCCACGGCTGCAGGATCTGGCCCAGGACGAACGGCGCAAGCAACTGCAGAAAGATAGACCGCAGTGCGTCGAGAGAGAAACCGGCATGTCCGCTGGCCGTGAGCAGAACGCCAGCCAGCAATGGGGTAAGGAACATTCCAAAAATGTTCGACGCCGAGGCAGCGCAGATTGCGGCCGGAACGTTGCCGCCTGCTATCGATGTAAAGGCAATGGAGGACTGCACGGTGGAGGGCAGGACGCAAAGAAAGATTATCCCGGTGTACAGGGAAGGCGACAAAAACTCGGGAACAAGAACGCTTGTGGTCAACCCCAATAATGGGAACAGGACGAATGTGGCGGCCAAAATGACGATATGCAATCGCCAGTGAAGAAGACCTGCCACGACGACGTCGCGCGATAGCCTTGCGCCATGCAGGAAGAAGAGAAGACCAATCGCAAACTTTGTTGCCAACGCAAAGTAGTCTGCCGGGATGCCGTCGATCGGTAGGAATGAAGCGAAAACCACCGTCGACACAAGCAGCAGGGTGAAGGTATCCGGCAGAAAACGTGACATCTATGATTCCGAAACGGCTTTTTTGCAGGGCGTTGGCGAGCACCCGGAATGCGAGGAGATAGAGCCACCATGATATAGGACATCTATGCAGGATTCATGCTGCGGTGTTTTGCCACCCGGAATGGCGGCTGGCGCTGGCTCACAAGCCAAACAGCATTTCCGCGCGTCTTTTCTCGTCGAATCCTCTTTGCGCTCCAGTCGGCAGGATTGACATTCGAGAATTTCTTGGGATTATGTATACCACAGATTATGGGGCAGATGGCGCGTGTCTGCCTGTCGGTCCAATCACCAGGCCGGAACAAGTGACAAAAACCAGATCCCTGAAGATCACACGGGGGCAGAACGATCCAAAAAGGGCGAGCAGGAGGAAAACAATGAAGATCTGCATTTACGGCGCCGGCGCGATCGGTGGTTACATGGCAGTGATGCTCAAGCGCGGCGGCGCTGACGTTTCCATCGTTGCCAGAGGTGCGCATCTCGACGCGATCCGGCAGAACGGTTTGAAGCTCCTGGTGGACGGTACGGAAATCATCGAGCGCATGCCGGCTACCAGCAAGGCAAGTGAACTCGGTGTCCAGGATTATGTGATCGTCACGCTGAAAGCCCATCAGGCGTGGCAGGTTGCCGAGGACATGACGCCGCTTCTGGGTAAGGACACTGCAGTGGTGACGGCCCAGAACGGACTTCCCTGGTGGTATTTTCATGGCCTCCATCCGAGCGTGGCCGATCTCAGGCTGCAGAGCGTCGACCCGGATAACCGCCAGTGGGATGCGATTGGACCTGAGCGCGTCATCGGCGCCACGGTCTATCCCGCAACGGAAATCATTGGTCCCGGCGTCATCAAGCACATTTACGGCAATCAGTTTGGCCTCGGCGAACCGGATTGCAGCAACAGCGAACGGGTCAAGCGTTTGGCGGCTGTGATGGAGGCTGGCGGCTTGAAGACACGTTTCTATGACGACATTCGCAATGACATCTGGGTCAAGCTCTGGGGCAATCTTTGCTTCAATCCGATTTCTGCGTTGACGGGCGCAACGCTCGACATCGTCGCCACCGACCCGGGTACGCGGACCCTCGCGCGAAATATGATGCTCGAGGCCCAGGCAATCGGCGAAAAGTTCGGCGCGACCTTCCGGGTCGATGTCGAGCGCCGCATCGACGGCGCTGCGGGCGTTGGCGCGCACCGCACGTCCATGCTGCAGGATGTCGACAAGGGCCGCGCTATCGAACTCGACGCACTTTTGACATCCGTGCAAGAAATGGGCCGGCTTTGCGACGTGGATACGCCCTTTATCGACAGCGTGCTTGCGCTTGCCCAGCAGATGGGGCGTGTGAGGGGACTCTATCCCACCTTCCCCGAAGTGGCTGCCGTGACGGCCAGACCTGCAATGGCATCCTGACCTGTTCCAGCAGCCGTTTAACGGAATCAAGTTGCCCCATTAGAAACCCCATAAAAGGAGCAGCCTGATGATGCGGGTCGCTATTCCGAAGGAAACCGCGCCGAACGAGACTCGCGTGGCTGCCACGCCGGAGACGGTCAAGAAGCTGACAGCGCTCGGGTTTGCGGTTGTTGTCGAGGCTGGCGCCGGGGTTGCCTCGCGCATACCGGACGGCGAGTTTGTCGCAGCGGGGGCGACGATCGGCAAGGCGGCTGATATCGCCAGGGCCGATGTGGTGCTGAAGGTGCGCCGGCCTTCCTCCGCCGAGCTCAAGGCTTATAAAAAGGGTGCGGTCGTCATCGCCATGCTCGACCCTTACGGCAATGATGCGGCGGTCAAGGCGCTGGCCGATGCGGGGGTGACGGCCTTCACCATGGAATTCATGCCGCGCATCACCAGGGCGCAGGTCATGGACGTCCTGTCGAGCCAGGCCAATCTTGCCGGCTATCAGGCAGTGATCGATGCGGCGGGTGAATATGACCGCGCGCTTCCGATGATGATGACGGCTGCGGGCACCGTGCCTGCGGCCAAAGTGTTCATCATGGGCGTCGGTGTTGCCGGGTTGCAGGCGATTGCCACGGCGCGGCGGCTTGGCGCGGTGGTGACGGCAACCGATGTGCGTCCGGCGGTCAAGGAACAGGTCGCCTCGCTCGGCGCCAAGTTCCTGGCGGTCGAGGACGAGGAATTCAAGGCAGCCGAGACGGCGGGTGGTTACGCCAAGGAAATGTCGAAGGAATATCAGGCCAAGCAGGCGGCCCTGGTTGCCGACCATATCGCCAAGCAGGATATCGTCATCACCACGGCGCTCATTCCGGGGCGTCCCGCACCAAGGCTGGTCACGCGCGCGATGTATGCGCGCATGCGTCCGGGCTCGGTCCTCATCGATCTGGCGGTGGAGCGCGGCGGCAATGTCGAAGGCGCGGTTGCCGGCAAGATTACCGAGGTCGACGGCGTCAAGATCGTCGGCCACCTGAATGTCGCCGGCCGCATTGCCGCGACCGCCTCGCAGCTTTACGCCAAGAACCTCCTCGCCTTCGTCGAGACCCTGGTCGACAAGGATGCAAAAGTCATCAAGATCGATTTCGACGACGAACTGGTCAAGGCCACCGTGCTGACCCATGGCGGCAAGGTGGTGCATCCGAACTTCGCCAGTGCTGCAACTGCAGCGTCAGCACCTGCAGCCTCAGCGGCAAAGCCCGCCGCCGGCAAGAAGGCTGCTCCTGCCAAGCCAGCGGCAACCAAGCCAGTCAAAGCGCCTGTCGCAAAGGCAGCGGCGACGGCCAAAACCGCCCCCAGCAAGACTGCGACACCAAAAGCCAAAACAGCCGCAAAGACCGCTGCTGCCAAACCCGCTGCAGCCCCATCCCCTGCAGCAAAGACTGCCGCTAAAAGCACGGAAGGAGAGGCATGATGGCTGCCGATGCAACCCTCGACAAGGCGCTCGATGCCTTGAACCAGGCGGCCGAGATGGTGCGTCAGGCCGCCGGAGCCATGCCGGATGCGGCAGGCGCTGCGGCGCATGCGGTCACCGGCGGTGCGGTCGATCCCTTCGTCTTCCGCCTGGCCATCTTCGTCCTCGCCATCTTCGTCGGCTATTATGTCGTCTGGTCGGTGACGCCGGCGCTGCATACGCCGCTGATGGCGGTGACCAATGCCATTTCCTCGGTCATCGTCGTCGGGGCGCTCTTGGCCGTTGGTCTCTCGGCCAGCGGCTTTGCCACCGGCTTCGGCTTCATCGCGCTCGTTCTCGTCAGCGTCAATATCTTCGGCGGCTTCCTCGTCACCCACCGCATGCTCGCCATGTACAAGAAAAAAGAAAAGTGAGATTTGAACGATGAGCGTTAATTTCGCAACTTTTCTGTATCTCGTTTCCGGCGTCCTGTTCATCCTGGCGCTGCGCGGCCTGTCGCATCCGACCACCAGCCGCCAGGGCAATTTCTACGGCATGACCGGCATGGCCATCGCGATCGCCACGACGCTGGCTCTGGCCGAGCCGAGCCTCAAGGGGCTCGGGCTTATCGTTGTCGGCCTTGCCATCGGCGGCAGCGTCGGCGCCTATATCGCCAAGCGCATTGCCATGACGGCGATGCCGCAGCTCGTTGCCGCCTTCCACTCGCTCGTCGGCTTTGCCGCGGTGATGGTGGCCGCCGCTGCGGTCTATTCGCCGGATTCCTTCGGCATCGGCGAGGTCGGCTCGATCCATGGCCAGGCGCTCATCGAGATGTCGATTGGCGTTGCCATCGGCGCCATCACCTTCACCGGCTCGATCATCGCCTTTTTGAAGCTCGATGGGCGCATGTCGGGCAAGCCGATCATGCTGCCGGGCCGCCATCTCCTCAATGCGGGGCTTTTGATCGCCATCGTCGTTCTCGTCGTGGCGCTGGTCCTGACCGAGAGCCATCTCGTCTTCTGGCTCATCGTCATCCTGTCGCTGATCCTCGGCGGTCTGATCATCGTGCCGATCGGCGGCGCCGACATGCCGGTGGTCGTCTCGATGCTCAATTCCTATTCCGGCTGGGCGGCGGCGGCACTCGGCTTTACCCTCGGCAATCTGGCATTGATCATCACCGGGGCACTGGTCGGCTCCTCCGGCGCGATCCTCTCCTATATCATGTGCAAGGGCATGAACCGCTCGTTCATCTCGGTCATTTTAGGCGGCTTTGGCGGCGAGACGGCCGGGGCAGCGTCCGGCGAAGTCGAACAGCGTCCGGTCAAGCAGGGCTCGGCCGACGATGCCGCCTTCATCATGAAGAACGCTTCCAAGGTCATCATCGTGCCGGGCTATGGCATGGCGGTGGCGCAGGCCCAGCATGCCTTGCGCGAGATGGCCGACAAGCTGAAGGCCGAGGGCGTCGAGATCAAATACGCCATTCATCCGGTCGCCGGCCGCATGCCAGGCCACATGAACGTGCTGCTGGCCGAAGCCAACGTGCCCTACGACGAAGTGTTCGAACTTGAGGATATCAACTCGGAATTCGCCCAGGCCGATGTCGCCTTCGTCATCGGCGCCAACGACGTGACCAACCCGGCCGCCAAGACCGATCCGAAATCGCCGATCTTCGGCATGCCGATCCTCGATGTCGACAAGGCCGGCACCGTGCTCTTCATCAAGCGCGGCATGGGCTCCGGTTATGCCGGCGTCGAGAACGAACTGTTCTTCCGCGACAACACCATGATGCTCTTCGCCGACGCCAAGAAAATGGTCGAAAATATCGTCAAGGCACTCGATCACTGACAATCAGCGGCGGGCAGAAGAAAAGATCCGCACTTTTCAAAAATGGAGGATAGACAAAATGGCTCAATGGGTACGATTTGACGATGAGGGCATGGAGGGCTTCGGTCTTCTGCAAGGCAAGGATATCGTCGTTTATCAAGGCAGCATGTTCGAACAGCCGATCGCCACCGACATGCGGCTTCCACTTGCCTCGGTTCGCTTGCTGGCGCCTTGCGCGCCTTCCAAGATCATCGCGCTGTGGAACAATTTCCATCAGCTCGCCGCCAAACTCGATGTCGCGAAACCCGATGAGCCGCTCTATCTGTTGAAGGCCCTGTCGAGTGTCGCATCTCCAGAGGCTGTAGTCCGCCGCCCTCCTTCCTACACCGAACGCGTCGGCTATGAAGGCGAACTTGGCATCGTGATCGGCAAGCGCTGCAGCAATGCGTCGGAAGAGGAAGCCGCAGCCGCCATTTTCGGCTACACCTGTGTCAACGACCTGACAGCGAGCGACATCATCGCCCGCGACAAGACCTTCGCGCAATGGGCCCGCGCCAAGAGCTTCGACGGTTTCTGTCCATTCGGTCCGGTCATCGCCACCGATATCGATCCGACCGGATGCAATGTCAGAACCGAGCTCAACGGCGCCCTGCGCCAGGACTATCCCTTGAGCGATATGATCTTTCCCCCGGCAATTCTTGTCAGCGCCCTATCGAAGGATATGACGCTTGAGCCCGGCGATCTGATCTGCTGCGGCACGTCGGTCGGCGTCGGCTCGATCAAGGATCCGACCAACACTGTCCGCGTCACCATCGAGGGCATCGGCACCTTGTCGACCACATTTGTTCAGTAGGTTATAAAATGAGAGAATACCCGGAAGCCAAGGTTCCGGGTATTCTTCTATCAAACCGGATTTGGATGTTTCAGCGCTCTATCCAACTCCGGCCAGACACGTCATATTCTTTCAGGCCGCCGCGGCCATCGCCTCGCGGATGGTTTCGCCAACGAGGTGCGGGCTCTTGGCGATGATCACGCCGGCATCTTTCAACGCGTTGATCTTGTTCCCGGCGTCGCTGGCAGCACTTTGCGCAAAGGCACCGGCATGGCCCATGCGGCGTTCCGTCGGCGCATAACGGCCGACGACGAGCCCGACGACCGGAATGTCCGGTTTGATCCCGGCAAGAAACTCTGCCAGCTCCTGTTCTTCCGATCCGCCGATCTCGCCGATGGCGATCACACCGCGCGTATCCTGGTCGGCAAGGAAAAGCTCCATGCAATCGCGCATGCTCAAGCCGTGAATGGCGTCACCGCCAATGCCGACTGTTGTCGACTGGCCCAATCCCGCCGCACTCACTTGAGCGATGACTTCGCTGGTCAGCGATGCCGAGCGCGACAGGATGCCGACGTGGCCCTTGCGCTCGCTGCCCGTCGCCATCACGCCGATCTTGCAGACCCCCGGCGATAGGATACCCTGCGAGTTCGGGCCGACAAGAACCGTCGAGCTTTGCTTGAGCGCCGCGCGCACGCGCAACATGTCCTGTACAGGCACCCGCTCCGTCAGAGCCACGATCAGCGGCATACCTGCCTCGATGGCCTCGATCATTGCTGCGGCGGCGTTTTCCGGCGGCACGAAAATCATGCTGGCATTGGCGCCAGTCTCTTTCATCGCTTCTGCAACCTGATCAAAGACCGGGAGGTTCAAATGGTAGGTTCCGCCCTTGCCGGGGGTGACGCCGCCGACGATCCGGGTTCCATACTCCATCATGGCCGCCGAATAATGCGTTCCGGCCCAACCGGTCATGCCCTGGCAGATCACACGGGTGTTCTGATCGACGAGAATGGTCATGATCTTTCTCCATGTGCGGCGGAAACGGCGCGGTTCACCGCCGTCCACATGTCGGGACAGTCGATCACCTTGCAACCGAAATTGGCGAAGCGAAACCGTGCATATTCGGCATTGTTGCCCGCCAGACGAACGATAACCGGACAGGTGCGGCCCGTCCGCCGCATCGCGATGCCGAGACCGTCGGCAATGGTGTCGCAGGGCTGCATTCCGCCGCCATGCACATTGACAAGAATCGAGCGCACAGCCGGATTGTTGAGAAGAAGCGTGAACCCATGCGCGACATCGAGGCTGGTGGCCGTCGTGCGGATATCCATGAAGTTTGCAGCGCTGCCATTGGCTGCACGCACCATATCGAGCGTTGCGAGGCCAAGTCCGGCCCCATTGACAGCCAGACCGATATTGCCGTCCATCCGCAGATAGTTGAGCCGGCGATTTTGCGCGACAAGCTCGATTTCATCGCCGTCATGCTCTTCGCGTAGCGCCACCAGCTCGGGATGCCTGAACAGCGCGTTGTCGTCGATGATCATCTTGACATCGACCGCAACGAAATTGCCCGCTTCTGTCACCACCAATGGATTGAGTTCGATGAGTGTTGCATCGAGTTCGACGAAGGCCAGGCGCAGCTGATCGACAAGCGAAGCAAAGGCGGAGTGAAGGCCGGAACCAAGGCCAAGACGCTGGGCCAGGCCAGTCACGACCGCCTTCTCCAGTGCATCTCCGGTACCGAGGGAAAGCCGTTCCAGACGGGTTTCGCCCGATTGAAGCCGCTGCTCGATATCCTCGCTGCCTTCAGCGCCGGCGAGGATGGCAATTTCAGCCCTCGCCGCATCAACGAGCAACGATAGATAGAGGCTGCGGACAGGGCGAACGGCCGCTTCGATCAACACCCTGTTGACGCGGCAACCGGCTGGTCCTGTCTGTTCGGTTATGAGTGTGCGCCCAAGCATCGCGGCTGCAGCTGTTTCGACCTCGCCTGTAGACGAGACCAGACGGACGCCGCCTGCCAGGCCGCGGCCTCCCGCCAGAACCTGTGATTTCACGGCGATCCTGTCCACGCCCAAAGCCTTGGCTGCTTCGCGGGCCTCGCTGGGGGTCAGCGCCACCTGGCCTTCGGGGACATTGACACCTCTGGCGGATAACAGTGCTTTCGACTGAAACTCATGAAGCTTCATAGCCGCCTCCTCCCTGAAGCGATTAGGCTGATGTGCGACGGGGACTTGCCCCGCGAGTCGCACTTGTCGTCAAGCGCATTGGAATACATAATGCCAACAAAAACGCATGCTGTCAATCCGTAGCCGGGTTAAGATTGCTGCTAGAACAACATCAAATGCGTTGTTTGAAAAGAAAACGGCGGCACCGGGGGTTATGCCGCCGTTTTCTCGATGCGGATTACTCGGCGGCGATTTGCTGCGGAGTTCCGAGTGCACCGCTTTTCTGCAGTTCGTCGATCGTCCGCTCATCGAACCTGAGGACGTCGCGCAGAATTTCGTCCGTATGCTCTCCCAGGAGCGGGGAACGCGTAACGTCTGTCGGACTGTCGGAAAGCTTGATGGGGTTACCGACAGAAAGATAGTTGCCGCGCTCCGGATGCTCCACCTCGACGATCGTGCCCGTAGCTCTTAGCGATTGGTCTTCGGCGATCTCTTTCATGGACAGGATAGGACCGCACGGGATGTCCCTGTCGTTGAGGATCGCCATCGCCTCGAACTTGTCCTTCGTCATCGTCCATTCCTCGATGCGGGCAAAAATCGCGTTGAGGCGCGGCAGACGAGCCACGGGTTTTGCATAGTCGGGATGGGTCTTCCATTCCGGCTCGCCGATCACGTCGCAGATCGCCTCCCACACCGGCGCCTGGGTAATGAAGTAGATATAGGCGTTGGGATCTGTCTCCCACCCCTTGCATTTCAGGATGCGCCCGGGCTGGCCGCCGCCTGAATCATTGCCCGCGCGCGGCACGCTTTCGCCGAATTCGATACCCTCGCCATATTGGCTGTATTCGTTCAACGGACCGTGCGCCAGACGTTGCTGGTCCCGCAGCTTGACCCGGCACAGATTGAGCACGCCATCCTGCATTGCTGCCGAGACTTTCTGGCCGCGCCCTGTCTTGGTGCGTTGGAAAAGCGCCGTGACGATGCCGAGGCAAAGATGCAGACCCGTGCCGGAATCACCGATCTGCGCTCCGGTAACCAGCGGCAGACCATCGCGAAAGCCCGTCGTCGAAGCCGCACCGCCGGTGCATTGCGCGACGTTTTCGTAAACCTTGCAATCCTGATAGGGACCGGGGCCGAATCCCTTGATCGAGGCAACGATCATGGCCGGATTGAGTTCCTGGACACGCTCCCACGTGAACCCCATGCGATCGAGCGCACCGGGAGCGAAATTCTCCACCAGCACATCGCAATTTTTGATCAGTTCTTCCAGAACCGCCTTCCCGCTCTGATTCTTGGTATCGAGCGTGATCGAACGTTTGTTGTGATTGAGCATGGTGAAATAAAGGCTATCCACCTCGGGGACGTCGCGCAGCTGGCCACGCGTAATATCTCCAACCCCGGGCCGCTCGACCTTGATGACATCGGCACCAAACCAGGCAAGAAGCTGTGTGCATGTTGGCCCAGATTGAACATGGGTGAAATCCAGGATGCGAACACCCTCCAAAGCTTTCGTCATTCTTTTCTTCCCTTCTTTCGGCGCGGAACTTGTTCGTTCGTTCTGGCTCTCTGAGCCGGCGGCCTTTATGACCGCCGGGCTTTTTCGTTATTTGTACATCGTCTGGTTTTTGGTCCCGGGCGCATACTCGTTCGGATCGACCCAGATGTTGACGACCGCCGACCGGCCCGTCTTGGCTATGGCTTCGCGTGCCCGCAGCAGCGCCGGCTGAATTTCGGACGCCTCGCGAACCTCCTCGCCATGATTGCCGAGCATGTGCGCGAATTTGGAAAACTCGACGTCGCCAAGCTTGTTGCCGACATTGCCGCGTTCCTCGCCATATTTTGCAACCTGGCCATAACGGATCTGGTTCATCGAAGAGTTGTTGCCGATAACCGCAAGATATGGCGCGTTGAACCGATCACAGGTTTCCATGTCGAAGGCCGTCATCGAGAATGCGCCGTCGCCATAGTAGCAAAGCACTTCCTTTTGCGGATGCGCCAGCTTGGCTCCAAGCGCAAAGCCGGTCCCGACGCCCAGCGAACCAAGCGCGCCGGGATCCATCCATTGACCCGGATTGCGCGGGCGCACCGCCTGAGCCGAGATGGTCACCACATCGCCGCCGTCGCCGATGTAGATCGTATCCTCGCCGAGGAACTCATTGAGCTCGTATGCAACACGATAGGGATGGATCGGGCTTTGATCCGACTTGAGAAGCGGCAGCACCTTGTCATAGGCGATAACTTCCTGCTGCTCGAGAGTCTTCATCCACTCGCGGCGCGCCTGGCGTTTGCCCTTGTCGATCCGGGCGGATGCGGCCTGCAGGACCGCCGAAAGTATGGCACCGGGATGGCCAACGAGACCGATATCGATATCGCGGTTCTTGCCGACTGTGCGGTAGTCCTGATCGATCTGTACCAGGGTAAGGTCCTTGGAAATCCGCTTGCCATAGCCCATGCGGAAATCGAAAGGCGTGCCGATTACGATGATCACATCGGCATTGTTGAATGCAAAGCCGCGTGTGCGGTCGAAGTGATGGGGGTCACCAATCGGCAGTGTGCCGCGGCTTGCGCCGTTGAAGTAGCCGGGAATATCCAGCCCGCGCAGCAACTCGACTGCAGCCTGGGTGCTGCCTGACGTAAAGACCTGTTGTCCAAACAGGACGGCAGGGCGTTCGGCATTGACCAGAACATCAGCCAGCTTTTCGATATCCGCCGGATCGCCAATTGAATAGGTCGATGCCCTGTATTTGCCCGGCTGCGGTATGACTGCCTTTTCAATAGGAATTTCGCGATCCAGAACGTCACGCGGAATTTCCAGATAGGAAGGTCCGGACGCACCGGAGAAACACTCGCGCGCCGCCATGGAAATCATATCGGCAATACGTTCGGTGGAGGAAACACAGGCAGCAAACTTGGTGATCGGCGTCATCATATCGACGTGCGGCAGATCCTGGAGCGAGCCCATCTTGTGCTGGGTCAAGGCGCCCTGCCCGCCAATATGAAGCACCGGGCTTTCCGAGCGAAATGCCGTGGCGATACCTGTTACCGCATTGGTGCAGCCTGGACCCGCCGTCGTAACAACGCAGCCCATCTTGCCCGTCTGGCGGGCATAACCATCGGCCGCATGAGCAGCGACCTGCTCGTGGCGCACATCGATAATGCGGATGCCTTCATCGATACAACCGTCATAGATATCGATGATGTGACCGCCGCAAAGCGTGAAAATGGTGTCGACGCCTTCATTCTTCAGCGCCCGCGCCACCAGATGGCCGCCGGACACCACGCTCCCGTCGCGTACCTTCCGCTTCAATGTGTCTTCAGCCGTTGATGTGGCCTTTTCAACCTTTGTGACGATTGTCATGGACGTCTTTCCTCTATTGAATTTTTGTCGTCTCTTATCGTTGGCACTTGGCCGTGCGCCTTTTCAAACGCTCGTTGAGATCGATAGACCCTGTCTTCCCCCTGTCCCGGATTGCCGCCTCAAAGACGCAACCAGCGGAGACAGTCGAAAGAGAAGAGCCAGATTTATAAAGTCCGCGCCGCTTCCCTACCCGTGTGTCGGGTTAGTTAAAGTGCTCTTGCAGAATTTCTGGCATAATAAATACCATAAGTCAAACGCCCTTCTTAACGATAATCGCCGAGCGGGAAAAACCAGTTGAGGGCCGTAAAAAACGTCGAAACAAAAGGGCGGCTGGCGGCGTTATAAGAGTGTGCAGTGCACAACCTATGCAAAAATGGGATGCTGATATGCATCTGGCGCCGTTGTGAACTGGGATATGGTATGCCAGATAAGGGTCATCTTAACGGTAAACAGGAGTGTCAAATCATGCCGGCACGTGCAGAAATAGCCAATTCAGCCGATCGTACCGCCCGCCGCGGTATCATCGAGACGATTCTTGCCTTTCTCGACAGAGTTGCACGCACGAATGCACGCAACAAAAATAACGAACCTTTTGGTCTTTGATCGCTGAAAAGTTACGTTTCCTCCCCTTAAACGGCTGCCGGATCACCTCCAGCGGCCGTTTAACATTTTGAATACATTCAGTATTTACAAAAGTTGTATAGCAACACAAGCTTGGCTCTTGTCTTTTGGTATAACAGATACCAGTATGTCCCGATCAGCGCATGGCATTTTAGCTACATAAAAGGCGTAGAAAGGGATGAACATGACTCAAGCGGTAAAAGAGGAGTTCCGCTCGCGGCAGGTCAGCGACGGATTCAGATGGGTACAGTTGGCAATTGGCGTGATCTGTATGGTCATGATCGCCAACCTGCAATATGGCTGGACGTTCTTTGTTCCCGAAATTACCAAACAATTCGGTTGGGGGCGTGCCGAAATTCAATGGGCTTTCACGCTCTTCGTCCTGTTCGAAACATGGCTCGTTCCCATCGAGGGCTGGTTCGTCGATAAATACGGCCCGAAGATCGTCATCATTTTCGGCGGGGTGCTCTGCGCCATCGGGTGGGTGATCAATTCACAAGCCGAAACCCTGTTTGCATTCTACATCGGCCAGATTGTTGCCGGTATCGGAGCGGGCGCGGTCTACGGTACCTGCGTGGGCAATGCATTGAAATGGTTCCCCGATCGGCGCGGCCTTGCAGCGGGCATCACGGCAGCCGGATTTGGCGCGGGGGCCGCGCTGACGGTCTGGCCCATCCAGGCCACGATCGCGAACTATGGCTTCCAGAGTGCTTTCCTGACCTTCGGCATCGGCCAAGGCGTTGTTATCGTTATCCTTGCGTTCTTCCTGCTGGCTCCGAAGCCAGGTCAGGTGCCGGAACCGACAAACAAGGGCCCGATCATCCAAAGTCGCCGGCAGTACTTGCCTTCTGAAGTGGTCAAGCACCCTATTTTCTGGCTCATGTATGCCATGTTCGTTGCGGTGGGTGCCGGCGGCCTCGTTGTAACGGCCAATCTTGCGCCGATGGCCAAGGATTTCGGTGTTGCGGATATTCCGATGTGGCTGGGCATACCGGCTCTGACACTGGCTGCTACCCTCGACCGTCTTCTCAATGGCCTGACGCGACCGTTCTGCGGCTGGGTGTCGGACAAGATAGGGCGCGAGAACACCATGTTCATCGCCTTCGGTATCGAGGCGATCGGTATCTACATGCTCTATCTCTACGCGGGCAATCCGGTGATGTTCGTCATACTCAGCGGTTTGGTGTTCTTTGCCTGGGGCGAAATCTATTCTCTGTTCCCGTCAACCTGCACCGATACATTCGGCTCCAAATTTGCAGCCACCAATGCGGGACTGCTCTACACCGCCAAAGGTACAGCAGCGCTTCTCGTCCCATTTGGCACCGCGATGGCGGCAGATGGCAACTGGAACTCGGTGTTTATCATCGGCGTCGTCCTGAATGGCGCTGCAGCCCTTCTGGCTCTGTTCGTACTCAAGCCATGGCGTGCAGGCATTATTCGCAGAACGGAAGAAAACGTTCTGCAGCCTGCCCAATAATATCCCGACAGCATTCGCCTGGGCTGGATGATTCAGCCCAGGCATTCAGCTTCAGACACTCAATCAGCATCGAAGCAACCAGCTACCAGCCAGAGATCAGGACTTGACAGTGATTTTTCTGGTATACAATATGCCAATATGGGCGCCAAAGACAACTTTACCAGTTCGCGCCGCTGGCAAACCAGGCCACATCAATGCCGCCGTCACCGGGAGTGCACGCGGCCATCACGGAGGAAATCATGCTCGATAAAACCGTTGTCCGTAACGTACTGGAAGCGGCGCGGGCCGAGGGCCGCCAGGCACTCACCGCACCCGAAGGCAAGCTTATTTGCGATGCCTATGGCATAGCAGTTCCGCAGGAGGGCGTTGCCGGCAGCGCCGGGGAAGCCGCCTCGCTTGCATCGTCCATGGGTTTTCCGGTGGTCATGAAGATCGTCTCTCCGGATATCCTGCACAAGACCGAAGCAGGCGGCGTTATCGTCGGCGTCAAATCTGCCGAGGAAGCCAGGGCCAGTTTCGACAAGATCATCGCCAACGCCCAAGCCTACAAGGCCGATGCGGAAATCGTCGGCGTGCAGGTCCAGCAAATGCTGACCGGCGGCCTCGAGGTCATCATCGGCGCTGTAACCGACGACAGCTTCGGCAAGCTCGTTGCCTTTGGCCTTGGCGGCGTCCTCGTCGAAGTCCTGAAGGACATTACCTTCCGTCTCGCACCGGTGACGCACGACGAAGCCCTGTCGATGCTCGACAGCATCCAGGCAGCGGAAATGTTGAAGGGCGTGCGCGGCGGCGAGGCGGTCAATCGTATCGCGCTTGCCGATATGATTGTGCAGGTCTCCAAGCTCGTCGACGACTATCCGGAAATCTCCGAGCTCGATCTCAATCCGGTTTTCGCCACCAGGGAAGGCGCGATTGCCGCCGACGTGCGCATTGTCGTCGATTACAATCAGGCCAAGCCTCGCCATCGCCCGTCCCAGGAGGAAATCCTCAAATCCATGAACCGCATCATGCGGCCGAAGGCGGTCGCCGTGATCGGCGCTTCGGCAGAGGATGGCAAGATCGGCAATTCCGTGATGAAAAACCTCATCAACGGCGGCTACAAAGGACAGATATATCCGATACATCCGAAGGCCGAAGAGATCCTTGGCTACAAGACCTACAAAAGCGTCAAGGATGTTCCGGGCGATATCGATACGGCGGTCTTTGCCATTCCCGCCAAACTGGTTGCCGGCGCCCTTGCCGAATGCGGCGAGAAGAAAATTCCTGGCGCAGTCCTCATTCCCTCGGGCTTTGCTGAAGCCGGAGAACCGGAACTGCAGGACGAAATCGTCAAGATAGGCCGCAAATACAATATCCGCCTGATGGGCCCCAACATTTACGGCTTCTACTACACGCCGGAAAATCTCTGCGCGACGTTCTGCACGGCTTACGACGTCAAGGGCTCGGCGGCATTGTCGTCACAGTCCGGCGGCATTGGCATGGCGATCATCGGCTTTTCGCGTTCGGCCAAGATGGGCGTGTCGGCGATTGTCGGTCTCGGCAACAAGTCGGATATCGATGAGGACGACCTGCTCACCTTCTTCGAGCAGGACGACAATACGCGCATCATCGCCCAGCATCTGGAGGATCTGAAAGACGGCCGTGCCTTTGCCGAGGCCGCAAAACGCGTCTCGCAAAAAAAACCGATCGTCGTCCTCAAGGCGGGACGCACCTCCGCCGGTGCCAAAGCGGCCTCCTCGCATACGGGCGCGCTTGCCGGTAACGACAAGATCTACGAGGACGTTTTCAAGCAGGTCGGCGTCATCCGCGCCCGCTCGCTGCGGCAGCTCCTCGAATTCGCCCGCGGCATTCCGGTCATGCCAACGCCGAAGGGCGAAAATGTCGTCATCATCACTGGCGCTGGCGGCTCGGGCGTACTTCTCTCCGACGCCTGCGTCGATAACGGCCTCAGTCTCATGGGAATGCCGGACGATCTGGATGCGGCCTTTCGCAAGTTCATTCCGCCCTTCGGTGCCGCGGGCAATCCCGTCGACATCACAGGCGGCGAACCACCCCTCACCTACAAGAACACGGTCAAACTCGGCCTCGAGGACGATCGCATCCACGCGCTGATCCTCGGTTACTGGCACACGATCGTCACCCCGCCGATGGTCTTTGCCAAGCTCATGGTCGAGGTGAAGGAAGAGATGGCGGCCAAGGGTATCGAGAAGCCGATGGTTGCGTCGCTTGCCGGCGATGTCGAGGTCGAAGAGGCCGCCGAATATCTCTACCAGCATGGCATCCCCGCCTATGCCTATTCGACCGAGCTACCAGTCGAGGTACTGGGAGCGAAGTACAAATGGGCCAGAGGCGCAGGTTTGCTCTAGAGCAATCCCAGGAAAAGTGGGAACCGGTTTTCCGTCCGGAATTGCGTAAAAACAAATACCTCCCCGCCGGGCCCTGGCGCGAGCCAGGGTCTGGTGCCCTCATAAAATTTATCACTCTCAAGGAGGACGTTTCTCCAATGCACATTCATGAGTATCAGGCCAAGAGTGTTCTGAAGTCCTTTGGCGTGCCTGTCCCGGAAGGCTATCTGGCTGTGGACATCGACGAGGCCGGTGAAATGGCCGCAAGGCTTCCTGGTCCGGTCTTTGTTGTCAAATCGCAAATTCATGCCGGCGGTCGCGGCAAAGGTTCGTTCAAGGAACTGGGCGAAGGTGCAAAGGGCGGCGTCCGCCTTGCCCGTTCCATTGCGGAAGTTCGCGAACATGCCGCCGAAATGCTCGGCAATACACTGGTGACGATCCAGACCGGCCCCTCAGGCAAGCAGGTCAACCGCCTCTATGTCGAGGACGGATCGCAGATCGAGAAAGAATTCTACCTCTCGCTCCTGGTCGACCGCGCAACCAGCCGCGTTTCGTTCGTTGTCTCCACCGAGGGCGGCATGGACATCGAAACCATCGCGCACGATACACCGGAAAAGATCCTCACGTTCTCGGTCGATCCCGCAACGGGCATCTTGCCCCATCATGGCCGCGCCGTTGCCAAGGCGCTGGAACTCGACGGCGATCTCGCCAAACAAGCGCATACACTCGTCGCAAAACTCTATACGGCGTTTACCACCAAAGACATGGAGATGCTCGAGATCAATCCGCTGATCGTCTCGAAGGACGGCCAGCTGAAATGTCTCGACGCCAAGGTCAGCTTCGATTCCAACGCGCTCGCCCGTCATCTCGACATTTTCGAAATGCGCGATGAGACCGAAGAGGACGCCAAGGAGATAGAAGCGTCGAAATACGACCTCTCCTACATCACGCTCGACGGCAGCATTGGCTGCATGGTCAACGGCGCCGGCCTTGCCATGGCGACAATGGACATTATCAAGTTCTACGGCGCAGAACCGGCCAACTTTCTCGATGTCGGCGGTGGCGCCACCGCAGAGAAGGTCGCAGCGGCATTCAAGATCATAACTGCGGATCCGAATGTAAAAGGCATTCTCATCAACATCTTCGGCGGCATCATGCGCTGCGACGTGATTGCAGAAGGCGTGATCACCGCTGTCAAGGAAGTGGGGCTGACCGTCCCTCTCGTCGTTCGCCTCGAAGGCACCAATGTAAATGAGGGCAAGAAGATCATCGCGGCATCGGGGTTGAACGTCATCCCCGCTGACGATCTCGACGATGCCGCCCAGAAGATCGTCAACGCAGTCGGAGGCTTGAACTGATGTCGATACTGATCAACAAGAATACCCGTCTCCTCTGTCAGGGTTTCACCGGCAAGACCGGCACCTTCCACAGCGAACAGGCGATCAAATACGGCACCCGCATGGTCGGCGGTACCTCCCCCGGCAAAGGCGGAACGTCACATCTCGATCTGCCCGTCTTCGACACGGTAGCGGAAGCACGTGAAGCGACCGGAGCTGACGCCTCGGTTATTTACGTGCCGCCTTTCGGCGCGGCGGACGCTATCTGTGAGGCGATCCAGGCGGAAATTCCGCTGATCGTCTGCATCACGGAAGGTATCCCGGTTCTCGACATGCAGCGTGTCAAACGTGCATTGAGCGGTTCGAAATCCCGACTGATCGGCCCCAACTGTCCCGGCATCATGACTGTCGATGAATGCAAGATCGGGATCATGCCAGGCTCCATCTTCCGCAAAGGATCTGTCGGCATCGTGTCGCGCTCGGGTACGCTGACCTATGAGGCAGTATTCCAGACCTCGCAGCAGGGTCTTGGCCAGACCACCGCGGTCGGAATCGGTGGCGATCCCATCAAGGGCACCGAGTTCATCGATGTGCTGGAAATGTTCCTCGCCGATCCTGCGACGGAGTCGATCGTGATGATCGGCGAAATCGGCGGTTCGGCTGAAGAAGAAGCCGCACAATTCCTTGCCGATGAGGCAAGGCGCGGACGCTCGAAGCCAACGGTCGGGTTCATTGCCGGGCGGACAGCACCTCCCGGCCGGCGCATGGGCCATGCTGGAGCCATCATATCCGGCGGCAAAGGTGGCGCAGAAGACAAAATCAGCGCCATGGAAGCAGCTGGCGTCCGGATCGCCTCCACACCGGCGCGTCTTGGCACCACACTGGTCGAACTTCTGAATGAGCGCTCGGTATCTCCACGCCTGTCAGCAACTGGTTGATGGCAGCCCCGGCACCGGATCAAACCGTCATGTCGCTTGAAAATCACTGCCGCGAAAGGCTTGCCGCCTTTCGCGCGCGGCTGACCGACGAACCGCGCTATAATCCTGTCGCGCAGCTCTCCTTCGAGCTGTCGCGTGATCTCGAGGCAGGCACGCTTAGCAGACACGATTTGGCTGGCCTCATCCATTCTCTCGGCAAGGCCAGCTTTCAGGCCCGCGCCCGTGCACTCGCCGGTTACGTTGGTCCGCTCGATATGGATGAGAATCGCAAGCGTCTGACGTCCGCCATCGAATCCCTGCTCGGCGATGACGGCACATTCGAGGAGGATCTTGCCGCCCTTCGTCGTTGCCAGCTTGGCTTGGTGTTCACAGCACATCCAACCTTTCTCCTGTCGCGCCGCCAGCGCAACATGCTGGCCCGGCTCGCCAATGGCGAAATCGTAGAAGACGATGAAACAGGTTTGGGTCCTGATCGCCCGATTACGCTGAATGATGAGCATGAAGCGGTGGTTATGGCGATCGATAGAGTCAGCGACGCGATCGCCGAGTTTTCGAGATTGTCGATTGAGATCCTGCGCCAGCGCCATGGAGATAGGTGGCGGGAGGCGCAGATTGGTTTTGTCGGTGTTGGTACCTGGGTGGGCTACGATCTGGATGGACGCACCGACATAGCCTGGATCGACATGTTTCGCTTCAGGCTTGCTGAAAAATCGCGGCAGATCCGTCGCTATGAAGCTTCAATCACCCGGATACTCGCAAAGCCCGGATGCGGATCGGCGATCGGAAACAAGCTCGGACAGATGGCCCTGAAACTCGAGCGGCTCCACGCGTGGAGCGATCTTGTGCTTGAGGCTTTTTCGCAAATGCCGCTTGATCCGTCAGCCCTTGAGGCCGCTTCGGAGATATTGACGACAGATCATCCCGACCGGATCGTCAGCATCGATCCCTTGCTCTCCATCCTGGACGCGGCCGTTGCGGATACCCCCGACGAGATTGCCCTGGACCTGCTTATTCTGCGCAGCGAGATGGCAGCGCTCAGCTTTGGCGTGGGTGAAGTTCACCTGCGTATCAATGCGACACAGCTTCACAACGCCATCATGCAGTATCTGGACCTTGATTCCGGAGAACAGATCGGCAGCCGATCCATTCTCGAAATGCTTGGCGAACTCATCCGCGATGCCGATAAGTACCAGGTCAACTTCGCCTCCCTCGATATCGAGCAAAAAACTGCGCTACGTCAGTTCCTGCTTGCCGCCCAGATTCTCAAGCACGTCGATAGCGATTCCTCCATTCGCCTGTTGATTGCCGAATGCGAAAACCCGGCAACTGTTCTTGCCGCAATGTGCTTCGCCCGGCTGTTCGGCGTCGATCACAAGCTCGATATATCGCCGCTGTTCGAAACACCCACAGCGCTGGAGAACGCAGCCCGCTTCTTCGACGTGCTTTTTACCATTCCTGAATACCGGGACATCGTGCGTGCTCGCGGTCGCATAGCAATACAAACCGGCTTTTCCGATTCCGGTCGTTTCATGGGTCAAATTCCGGCGGCTCTCGCCATTGAACGCGTCCAGGGGCAACTGGCGCGTGCATGTATTCGTCACGAACTCACTGATGTCGAAGTCCTCATTTTCAACACGCATGGCGAATCTGCAGGCCGCGGCGCCCACCAGCGCTCATTCGTGGACCGGGCCTTCTACGTGCTTAGCCCATGGATCCGCCACCAATACCGCGATGCCGGCATTACTCTGAAACATGAGGTGAGTTTTCAAGGCGGCGACGGATATCTCTATTTCGAGACGCCGGAGCTGGCTCTTGCCACGTTGACGAGACTTGTCGAATGTGAGGTGCCGACACGTGGCGCGCCAGAAGATGACCTGCTCTACGCCAAGACGAGCTTTTCCTTCGACTTTTATCGGCATATTGCGAATTTTCATGACCATCTTCTGAATGACCGGGCCTATCACAGAACGCTAGGGTCGTTTCCGCAAGGGCTTCTCAACGAGACCGGTTCGCGCAAATCGCGCCGGCAGTTCGATGTCGCCGGCGCCGAAGTCCATCAGGTCAGGAAAATCCGCGCGATCCCCCATAATGCCATCCTGCAGCAACTCGGCTACCCGCTGACTGTGGTCTCCGGTTTCGGAAGTGCCGTGCGCGGTGATGAGGATCGCTTCGTGGAAGTTTATAAGGGATCGGATCGCCTGCGCCGGCTTACATCTCACGTTTTTGCCACGAAACAGAAGTCGAGCATCAAGGCGCTTGCCGCTTTCGCAACCGTTTACGACCCCGCATTCTGGTCGTCGCGACCCTATGCCGGCGCCGAGCCGCATCTCGCCGCACCTTGTCTTTCGATAACACAGCTCCTTGAAGGCGATGAAAGGGCGACGGCCATAAGCGCGCTAGCGGTCAAGCTGAGGATCGATGCCATCTGGCTTCATCGCATCCTGGATGCGGTCGAACTACCCGCGGGCAAGCCACGGGAGTCAGAACATGAGCGCAGCGATATGCTGCAGGCCATACGCCTGGCACTGTTGCAGCACATCTTTCTCATGGCCGCGCGCGTTCCGCGATTTTCGACGCGCAACGATATTTCTCGCGACGACATCATGGAACTGATCTTCAGCCTGCGCATACCCGAAGCAGTCGAATTGCTCCGCGGAGCGTATCCCGGGGACCCCGTCGATATGAAGAAATATCACCTTAGCGAGCCATTCACCTATCCGGGAGAACGTCCCTCGAACTATGCCGATCTCAGCGCCCGGTTGATCGACCCGATTGCCGATACCTACACCGCCATTCTTGAAGCCGGCACAGCGGTGGCTCTTGATTTCGGCGCTCATGGCTAACGTAAATGGTTGCAAAAACTCGCAAAATGACTTCAATGAATTAAATATGGTATTATACATTCCAAATATAAATGGAGATGATCCGACGTGAGCCCGAGAACCCACATGCGTTGGCCGCTGGCCGATGACGTCACCCCGGACCTCGTCCTCGAGCCTTTTGCGGCCGAGCCGAACTTCAAAACGCGAATCTATGCGACGTTGAAGCAGGCCATCGCCAATATGGACATCTATGCGACGTCCGAAGACACCTGGCTCGACGAACGGCAATTGGCCGATCGGCTTGGTGTCAGCCGTACGCCCATCCGCGAAGCGATCGCGATGCTGGAGCAACAGGGGTTTGTGAAATCCATTCCTCGCCGCGGTATCATGGTGTTGCGCAAGACAAAGCGCGAAGTGATCGAAATGATCCAGGTCTGGGCTGCCTTGGAAGCCATGGCCGCCCGCCTCGTCTCGCTCAATGCCAGCGGCAAGGATATTGCACGCCTGAGGACGCTCTTCGAAAAGTTCCATGACGGCCACAAGCCGGCCGATTATCTGGGCGAATATTCCGAAGCCAATTTGCAGTTTCACCAGACCCTGATCCAGATGACGGATCTCGAAAATTCTCCGGGAAACGACCGAGAATATTCTCCTCCACGTTCGAGGCATCCGGAAGATTACCATCGGACGCGACGACCGCGCATCCCAGTCGATCAAGGATCATCTGGCGATCATTGCGGCTTTGGAAAAGCGCGATACCGAGACGGCCGAAAAGCTCTGCCGCGATCACACGCTCGGCCTTGCCGCCTACGTAGAGAAGCATAGCGAAGGTATTTTCGACTGAGAAACCTGACCGCTCGCCGCGCTTGACGTAGCGAGCGCCGTGGACCTCTCACTCCTTCCATCCCACATCCGGAGATACGGCAATGATCGGCCTTCCCGAAAGTATGACTGCGATCGCCATCAGCGAACCGGGCGGTCCTGATGTGCTCAAAGCGGAACAGCGCCCTGTTCCTGCCCCTGCGGAAAACGAAATCCTCATTCGTGTTGCCGCCGCCGGTGTCAACCGCCCCGATGTGTTTCAGCGCGCGGGTAGCTATCCGCCGCCGAAAGGCTCCTCGGACCTGCCCGGTCTCGAAGTTGCGGGCGAAGTGGCGGCCGTGGGAGCCGGTGTGTCACGATGGAAAGCGGGAAACAAGGTCTGCGCCCTGACACCGGGTGGCGGTTACGCCGAATACGTAGCTGTCGACAGCTTGAGTGCGCTCCCGATCCCTGACGGGCTTTCGTTTGTTGAAGCCGCAGCCATACCGGAAACCTTCTTTACCGTTTGGCACAACGTCTTCGAGCTTGGCGCCTTGAAGCAGGGTGAAACCCTTTTGATCCATGGCGGCGCATCGGGCATAGGAACGACTGCGATCATGCTTGCCAAGGCATTCGGTGCGACAGTGATCGTAACCGCAGGGACGGACGAAAAATGCGCCGCTTGCCGCGAACTCGGTGCCGATGCGGCAATCAATTACCGCACGGCGGATTGGCTGGCAGAGGTCAGGGACGTGACCGGACGGCAAGGTGCCGACGTCATCCTCGACATGGTCGGCGGTCCCTATATCGAGAAAAACTACCAGGCGGCGGCGATCGGCGGACGCATCGTCAATATCGCATTTCTGCAAGGCTCGCGCGCCGATGTCGACTTTATGCGCCTGATGATGAAGCGCCTGACGCACACCGGCTCAACGCTACGCGCGCAGTCTCTCGAGGCAAAGGCGCGGATCGCCGCCGAGCTTGAAGCCAATGTCTGGCCGCTCCTCGCCGAGGGGAAATGCCGGCCGCTTATCCACGCGTGCTTTCCATTTACCGAGGCAAGCCAGGCCCACACATTGATGGAGGCCAATACCAATATCGGCAAGATTGTGCTGACCGTTGAATAAAACCGATGATTCTTAAAAGCCGGACAGTTTTTACGCAAGATGGCGTGATTCCTGCGCAAGACTGGCCGATTCCTATGCAAGAAATGCCCGAGACCCATATGGTTTTTGCAATCGCAGGTTTAAATTTTGGTGTAGCGACGCGAAAATCGCGTCACTACATGTGACCGGGTTAAGCCGGCTGCAATTCAGGCAGCGATCGGGCGCCATGAGAAGCAGCAGCTTTATCGAGCCCGCTCTTCATTGGCTTGCCGGCGACGTAAACCTCTGAAACAGAACGATCATCGCCCATGGTCTGGAGGATGAACAGCTCCTCCGCCAAGGTCGTTGCAGTCCTCATGCGCAATTCCATCGCCGGCTTGGCACGGCTGTCGAGAATGGTGATATCTGCATCTGCCCCCGCACGCAGCGAACCGATGCGATCCTCAAGACCTAGTGCTCGCGCATTGCCAAGCGTCATCATGTAGTAGGAAGCGAAGGGCGAGAGGCTCTGTCCCTGTACATGCAAGACCTTGTAGGCCTCGCTCATCGTCTCCAGCATGGAGAAGCTGGTCCCGCCACCGACATCGGTCGCGACGGACGTGCGTGCGCCGCGCTCTTTGAACCGACCTTTGTCAAACAAGCCGCTACCGAGGAACAGATTGGAGGTCGGGCAGAAAACCGCAACCGACCTTGTCTCGGCGAGCGCCGAAATTTCCCGGTCCGAAAGGAAGATGCAGTGGCCAAGTAGGGTTTTTGACCCGAGCAAATCATAGTTCGCATAGATGTCGGTATAGTCCTTCGCCGAAGGATAGAGCGACCTTGCATAGGCAATTTCGTCTTTGTTTTCAGATAGATGCGTTTGGACATAACATTCCGGATGCTCGCGCACCAAAGCGCGGCTCATGTCCATTTGCTCGGGTGTCGAGGTGATGGCGAAGCGCGGACTGATCGCATAATGCGCGCGTCCGCGGCCATGCCACTTGGCGATAAGAGCCTTGGTTTCGTCATAGCCTGTCTGTGGCGTATCGCGCAGCGCGTCGGGAGCGTTGCGATCCATCATCACCTTGCCGCCGATCATCAGCATGTTGCGCTTCTCAGCGGCAGCAAAGTAGGCGTCAACGCTTGTCCGATGTACCGAGCAATAGGCGGCGGCTGTTGTCGTGCCGTTGCGCAATAGTTCATCCATGAAGCGGCCAGCGATGAAATCGGCATGCGCGGAGGACGCGAATTTCTGCTCTTCTACAAAGATGTAAGTGTTCAGCCATTCCAAGAGCTGCGCGCCATAGGAGGCGATCGCCTGCGTCTGCGGAAAGTGTAAATGGGTGTCGATAAAGCCGGGCAGAATCAAATGAGGATGGTGATCGACGATCTGCGCCTGCGGTCCCGCAACCGACACCAAAGCCGCGTATTCTCCGGTTTCGACAATCTTGCCATTGTCGACCAGCACCGCGCCATCTTCGAAATAGCTATAGGCTGACTGATCGTCGATGCTCTTCGGCTCGTCGACGAAAGTCAGCACGCGGCCGCGCAGAAGCAATTTGCTCATTGGACTGTTCCTCCCTGAACTGTGGTCTCATACCAGCTGGTGAGCAGGCGGCGCTCGTCATCAGTTATGCCGCTGACATTGGCCGGTGGCATCGCATGTGAGCGCCCGGCCTGCAGGTAGATCTCGCGGGCATGTCCCGCGATCTCGCTGTCGGTTTCAAGCACGACACCCTTGGGCGGGACGATGATGCCCTCCCAGCCAGGTTCCTTGGCGTGGCACATTGAGCACCGTCCGAGGATTGTGTCCTTCACCTTGGGGAAGGCTTCGGCGGAAATAAACGGCTGCTGGACAGCAGAAATCCTCTCCCCGGCACCTTCACCAGACAGGATCTTCGGCACCGTCGACAGCCACATGATGATAACGAAAAGGATCGCGGTAACCAGCCACGTCCATGTCGGTTCCCCCTTGCGCGCGTGGCGGGTGTTGAACCAATGGCGGATCGTGACGCCCATCAGGAACACCAGCGAGGCAATGATCCAGTTGTACTTGGTGCCGAATGCCAGCGGATAGTGGTTGGACAACATCAGGAACAGCACTGGCAGGGTCAAATAATTGTTGTGAGTGGAGCGCTGCTTGGCCTGCTTGCCCAGCTTGGGATCTGGAAGCTTCCCTGCGATCAGGTCGGCAACGACCTTCTTCTGGTTCGGGATGATGATCATGAACACGTTGGCAGACATGATGGTCGCCGTGAACGCGCCAAGATGCAGAAACGCCGCACGCCCAGTGAAAAGCTGCGTATAGCCCCATGCCATTCCCACCAGCACGAAATAGAGCAGGACCATCAATTGCGTGTCGTTTCTGCCAAGCGGCGACTTGCAGATCGTGTCATAGACGATCCAGCCGCCAAAAATCGATGCGAGCGAAATCGCGATAGCCACTGGCCGCGATACGTCGAGTACATGCGGATCGATCAGGTACAGATCAGCGCCTGCATAGTAGACGATGCAGAGCAGGGCGAAGCCAGAAAGCCACGTCGCATAGGATTCCCATTTGAACCATGTCAAATGTTCGGGCATCTGCTCGGGCGCCACCAGATATTTCTGGATGTGATAAAAACCGCCGCCGTGGACTTGCCACTCCTCACCATGCGCGCCGGCTGGAAGGCCAGGACGCTGGCGCAAACCAAGGTCGAGCGCCACGAAATAGAAGGACGAGCCGATCCAGGCAATGCCGGTGATCACATGTAACCAGCGAACAGCGAAGTTCATCCAGTCCCAGGCAATAGCGTATTCGTACATCCGGCTCTCCCTTGTATCGCAGGGAGTATGTGCCAAAGCCTATGCTCATGTGAAACACCGTAATGCGCCCATCTCTTTCAAAAAAATCTTTAAAATGCTAGATCATCAGACAGTGTAAGGCTTCGGGCGAAACAATGTCGTACCTTGATAACCTTCGTGTTTTTGTTCGAGTCGTCGAACTTGGAAACCTCTCTGCCGCCGGGCGCGACCAGCGTGCTTCTCCGGCTGTTGCCAGCAATCGGATCAAGGAACTCGAGCGTCATCTTGGTGTGCGTCTCTTCAATCGCACGACGCGCAAACTAACGCCGACCGAGCACGGCCGCGTATTCTACGAAGGCGCAGTCAAGATTATCGAGGCAATCAATGAGGCCGAAGCGGCGATTGCCGATCTGTCGAAAAAGCCCAAAGGTGCAATCCGGATCACCGCACCCCTTGGCATTGGCCGGCGCCTGATCGCATCCGGCATTCCGGAGTTTCACGACAAGTACCCGGATATCGAGGTGCGGCTGCGATTGTCAGATCACAACGTCGATATCATGAGCGAGGGTGTCGATGTTGCCTTCAAGCTCGGCATACTCGAGGACTCCAATTTGCGCATGCGCGGCATCATGAATTGCGAAAGGGTAATCTGCGCGTCGCCTGATTATCTGGAAAGGCGCGGTACACCCTTAACGCCCGACGATCTGATAGCCGAACATCACGATTGCCTGCTGCTACGTTATCCGGGTTCCAAGGAATATTTCTGGACGCTGCAGATGCCGGAAGGTACGCGCAAGCTGGAAGTCAGCGGTCCTTATGATTCCGATGATGGCGATGTACTGACACAATGGGCGCTCGAGGGTCGCGGCATCATCAACAAACCGTTGTTTGAAGTGAAAAGCCATTTGAATGACGGAACGCTGAAAGCGATCCTCGAAGACACGCCGCCAGCCAGTATTCAGCTCGCCGCAATCTACCCGCACAAGCGGTTTCAGGATCCGAAGGTCCGGCTTATGATCGACTTTATGACCGAGCGCTGTCAGCGCCTGGTCAGTGCAATGTTGGAATAAGAGCTCACCTCAGGCTGGAACGCGCCTACGTTCTTTGGGTGCAACATTTGGCGTAAGGCGATAGTTTAACGCCGAAACCATGATTTCAGCCGCCGCCAGAGCCGCAATGACAGTAGGACGCTTGTCCTTCACGGCGGTCCCGCCGACCGGACAGACCAGCCTGTCGAAAAACTCCGGACGACCCACCTCACGTGTCAACCAGCTGCGAAACGTTGCGCGTTTCGTCTTCGACCCAATCATGCCGACGTAGGACGCATCATTCCTGGCAAGCGCTTCGGTCGTAATCAAGAAGTCGAGTGCATGGTCGTGGGTGAGGACGACGAATGCACTTCCCGCTGGCGCATCACGAACGACCGCCTCAGGCATGGCCGTCAGGCAGGTTTCGATGCCGGGAACCTGCGTGGCGGAAAGTTCATCCTCGCGTGTGTCGACCAATATCGTTCGCAGCGGGACAAGTGAAAGCGCCATGGCCAGCGCATCGCCGACATGACCGGCACCAAAGATATAGACATGCGGACGCTGGGCGATCTCAAGATCAACCTTCTCGATCAATGTCATGGCCACAGTTCGATCAACCCGTTTGAAGCCCAATGAGACACGGCCACCGCAGCATTGGCCAATCTCCGGTCCAAGCGGGATCGTCATTTCATCCATTTGGGCGCCGTTTTCGAGCGCCCTGCGCGCGTGATCAATTGCCATGAATTCGAGCTGCCCACCGCCTATGGTGCCAAAAATGCAATCCGCTGCCACCAGCATCCAGGCTCCGGCTTCGCGCGGAGTGGAGCCGTCTGCGGCCCTCACCTCAGCGAGAACGGCGTGCCTGCGTCGATTCAGAAAGTCCCGGATATCGTCGCAGTTCGTCGGCATGGGATTTCACAGCTCCTTGCCCGCCGACCGCAAACGTTCGACTGCCATCAATACACGCTCTGGTGTGGCCGGGGCATCCAGGCGCGGTGAAATTCGATAGTCCGCTACACTGGCAATTGCCATCGAGATTGCTTCCAGCACGGAGATCGCCAACATGAAGGGCGGTTCGCCGACTGCCTTGGAGCGGCGGATCGTTTCCTCACGATTCACCGACCAGGTGGCAAGCTGCACGTTGAACGTGCGCGGACGATCCGATGCCAGCGGTATCTTGTACGTGGACGGAGCGTGCGTGCGCAACCGGCCCTTGGCATCCCACCACAATTCTTCTGTCGTCAGCCAACCCATGCCCTGCACGAAGGCACCTTCCACCTGACCAAGATCAAGTGCCGGGTTCAACGACTTGCCCACATCATGAAGAATATCGGTACGGTCGACCTGATATTCGCCGGTCAGCGTGTCGATGCTCACCTCGGATACGGAAGCGCCGTAGGCGAAATAGTAGAATGGACGGCCCCTGCCCTCCGACCTGCTCCAGTGGATTTTTGGCGTTTTGTAGAAACCCGCCGCCGAGAGCTGTACACGCGCGCCATAGGCTGACTTGATGAATTCGGGAAACGGGATGAGCCGGTCGCCTACCCGCACCGTATTGGGCTCGAAGAAAACCTCTTCCTTTGCAACACCATATTGCTCGACGGCAAACTGAACGAGGCGCGCCCTGATCTGCTGAGCAGCGTTGGCTGCGGCCATGCCATTAAGGTCAGAACCGGAAGAAGCAGCGGTCGCAGAGGTATTCGGAACCTTTGCGGTTGTTGTTGCCGTTATCCTGATGCGATCGAGGTCGACCTGGAATTCATCGGCCACCACCTGCGCTACCTTGGTATTCAGCCCCTGTCCCATCTCGGTACCACCATGGTTGAGGTGGATTGAACCGTCCGTATAGACATGGACGAGAGCGCCAGCCTGATTGTATTCGGTCTTGGTGAAGGAGATGCCGAACTTGACCGGCGTCAGCGCTATACCCCGCTTGATGATGCGGCTGTGGCGGTTGAAGTTGATAATCGCCTCGCGCCGCGCCGCGTATTCAGACGACTCTTCAAGCTCCGCGATGATCTGCGGGATGATATTATCTTCGACCGTCTGGTGATACGGCGTAAGATTGCGGCCTTCACCGCCATAGAAATTGGCTTTGCGAATTTCCAGCGGGTCCTTCCCAAGCGCATAGGCGATCTCCTCGATCATCCGCTCGCCGCCGACCATGCCCTGCGGGCCACCGAAACCGCGAAAGGCCGTGTTGGAAACGGTGTTGGTCTTCAGCGGCCGCGAACGCAGCCGAACATTGGGATAGAAGTAGCAATTGTCAGCGTGAAACAATGCACGGTCGGTTACGGGCCCCGAAAGATCAGCAGAAAAACCACAGCGGGCGGAGAACGTGGCATCGACAGCTTCAATGCGCCCTTCGTCATCGAAGCCCAGTTCATAGGCTACGTGGAAGTCGTGACGCTTGCCGGTTGCAATCATGTCATCGTCGCGATCCGGCCGGATCTTCACCGCCCGCCGGTACTTCTTGGCGGCAATCGCCGCAACGGCTGCAAAAAGATTAGCCTGCGTTTCCTTGCCCCCAAAACCGCCACCCATGCGTCGCACGTTGACGGTCACTGCGTTGGACGGAATTCCGAGAACATGGCCAACCATATGCTGGGTTTCGCTTGGATGCTGGGTCGAGGAGAAGACCGTCACCTCATCGTCTTCACCGGGAATAGCGAAGGCAATGTGGCCCTCCAGGTAGAAGTGGTCCTGTCCGCCAATGCGCATCTCGCCATTCAGGCGATTCTTCGCCCCGGCAAGGCCAACGGCAATATCGCCGCGCTCAAGTTTCAGCGGATCGATCACCAGCGGATAGTTGGCTTTTTCGGCTTCCAATACATCGGTGACGTGATCGAGATCGCGGTATGCGATCTTGACTTTCGAGGCGGCCTGGCGCGCGATCTGGCGCGTTTCAGCAATCACCGCGAAGATGGGCTGGCCGTGGAATTCTACCTTGCCAACTGCAAAGACGGGATCGTCATGTTTGCCTGCGGGGCTAACGTCGTTGTGACCCGGAATATCATCGACAGTCAGGACGCCTATAACACCGGCGCACAACTTCACCGCTTCGAAATCGATCGACACGATTTCCGCGTGCGCGCGGTGCGACAGACCGAGATAAGCATGCAGCGTGTCGGACGGCTCTGCCATGTCATCGATGTATTCGGCCGTGCCGGACACATGCTTGTGACCGGATTCATGCGGCTGTTTTTCGTGCACGCCACCGCGAATTCGCGTCATTGGCTGAACTACATTCATCGCGTGCTCCTCACCCAAATGCCGGTTCATAACGGTTCAACCGCACAAGCTTTTCGCCGCCTGTCTCAAGGTAGAAACGCCGCAACAGGTTCTTTGCGACCAAGAGGCGATAGTCAGCAGAAGCGCGCCAATCTGTCAGGGGCGTGAAATCATCGGAGAATGCTGCCGCTGCCTTTTCAATCGCGCCCTCGTCCCAAACGGCGCCGGTCAACGATGCCTCGACCGCACTTGCACGCTTGGGAGTTCCGGCCATCCCGCCGAATGCGATGATTGCATTCTCCACCCGGCCCCGTTCGTCGAGAGTAATCCGGAACGCACCACAGACCGAGGAAATGTCTTCATCCAGCCGCTTGGAAATCTTGTAGACGCGATAAATATCGTCGGAGCCTAGGTACGGGATATGGATCGCTTCCACGAACTCGCCGGGTGCACGATCCTGTTTGCCATACTCGATAAAGTATTTCTCAATTGGAACGGAGCGGCGATTGTTACCCTTGCGCAATTGAACTGTCGCACCAAGCCCGATCAGAGCTGGGGGCGTGTCGCCGATTGGCGAGCCGTTGGCGACGTTGCCACCGACAGTCCCCATGTTGCGAACCTGCTCACCGCCAATGCGGTTCCAGAGCTCTGTCAACTGCGGGAAATGGCGAATGATGACGGGATAGGCCTCGGTGTAGCTGACGCCTGCACCAAGCATCAGACGATCGTCGTCCTCTGTTATCAGCCGCAAGTCATCAAGATGCGACAGGAAGACCACCGGGCCGATCTCGCGCATGAACTTCGTCACCCAGAGACCGACATCCGTCGAGCCGGCAACGATGGTCGCGCCGGGATTGCGCTCCAGAACGTCCGCGAAATCATCGACATTGGCGGGAAGAACAAGCCGTTGCTTCCCCTCACCGAGGACAACATGCTTACCGTCTTTCAACGCAAGCAGTTGCTGGGTAACACGAGCCCGTTCAGTGACGAGCGGATCTTTATTCAGATCGCCGATCGCGGTAACGCTTTCTGCGGCCCGGATGATCGCGGCGTAGCCGGTACAACGGCAGAGATTACCCTGCAGAGACTTCTCGATTTCCTGGATATTCGGTTTCGCGTTCTGCATCCACAGACCGTAGAGCGACATGACGAAGCCGGGCGTGCAGAAACCGCACTGCGAAGCATGGGTATCAACCATCGCCTGCTGCACCGGATGCAATGTTCCATCCGATCCAGCCAGCGCCTCGACCGTCACGACATGGCAACCGTCCAGCGAACCAACAAAGCGGATGCAGGCGTTGACTGATTCATATTTGAGCAAGCCGTTGAACAGGCGTCCCACGAGGACTGTGCAAGCGCCGCAATCGCCCTCCGCACATCCCTCCTTGGTGCCACGCAGTTTGCGGTCAAGCCGGAGAAAATCGAGGAGAGTTTCGGTCGGAGAAACGTCGGTGCGTTCGACAACCTTATCGTTGAGCAGAAACCGGATGCTGTTGCGGATTTGTAGTTCCATGTGGAATCAGCTCCCCCGATAGGTTGAATAGCCGAAAGGAGCGACAAGCAGTGGCACGTGATAATGAACGTTCTCATCATCGATCCCAAAGCGGATCGGGACTACGTCGAGAAATGGCGTCTGGCCATTCGCAGGCTGGCCGCCGAAGTATTCGCCTACGTGGAACCGAAGCTCGTAAGCACCAGAGCGCATATCAACGCCGGTCAATAACGGTTTGTTGCAGCGTCCATCTTCATTGGTGCGTGTGCTGTGCAGAGGTAGAAGGCGGTCGCCATCGACGCGAAAGAGATCGATCCGCAAGCTGGCGGCGGGCTTGCCGCTGGCCGTATCGAGCACATGGGTCGTCAGGCGGCCGGCAACTTCATCGTGAAGGCTCATGTGTGTTCCTCCCTCCCGCGGAGTACTTTCAATTTCCATCGCTCAATGTGCCCCTTGGCATCAGTCCCGGGTAGGCAGCGCCTGATTGCAGGACTTTCAAAATTTTCTGGGGGAATGCCTCGTCCATTATTTGAGTATTCAGAGTGGAATAGCGATTTGAGGAGGGACCACATTGGCGAGATATTCCCGCGACATGCACGGCTACGGCGCAAATCCACCGCCAGCCAACTGGCCAGATAGTGCGCGCATCGCCGTTCAGTTCGTTGTGAATTACGAAGAAGGCGGCGAGAACTGCGTTCTGCATGGCGACGCCGCCTCCGAAGCTTTCCTGTCAGAGATTGTCGGCGCACAAGCGTGGCCTGATCAGCGCCACTGGAACATGGAGTCCATCTACGAGTACGGAGCCCGCGCCGGTTTTTGGCGCCTCCACGGCCTGCTGACATCGAAGAACGTGCCCGTCACGGTCTACGGCGTGGCGACAGCCCTGCAGCGGTCGCCTTCGCAAGTTCAAGCCATGCTTGATGCAAACTGGGAGATCGCATCGCACGGCCTGAAATGGATCGACTACAAGGATTACAGTGCTGGCGCCGAGCGCGAGCACATGCTCGAAGCGATCCGCATCCACACTGCCGTTACCGGCGAACGTCCCCGCGGCTGGTACACGGGTCGATGCTCGGCGAACACAGTCGATCTGGTGACCGAAGAAGGCGGCTTCGACTACGTCTCCGATTCCTATGCCGATGACCTGCCCTATTGGTACGAATCCGGCGGCAGGCAGCAGCTCATCGTTCCCTATACGCTCGATGCCAACGACATGCGGTTCGCCACTCCGCAAGGGTTCAACGCCGGCGACCAGTTCTTTTCCTATTTAAAGGACAGCTTCGATACCCTTTACGCGGAAGGCAAAGCCGGTTCGCCCAAGATGATGAGCATTGGTCTGCATTGCCGTCTGGTTGGCAGGCCCGGACGAGTCGCAGCTCTTGCCCGGTTCATCGACTATTTAAAAAGCCACGAGAAGGTCTGGCTTGCCCGCCGCATCGACATCGCGCGGCACTGGGCAGCGAACCACCCATACGAGGCGCGTGGATTGCGTCCGTCATCGCTCGATGAAGCCGCATTTGTCGAACGCTTCGGCGGCGTCTTCGAACACTCCGACTGGATCGCCGGGCGCGCCTTTGACTCAGAACTATCCGCCGCAAATGACACCGCAACCGGCCTCCATGCAGCGTTGACCAATGTGTTTCGCAGCGCGTCCGAGAGCGAACGCCTCGGCGTGTTGAATGCCCACCCGGATCTCGCCGGAAAACTGGCGCAAGTCAGGCGCCTGACGGAGAGCTCTGCGCTGGAGCAGGCATCCGCAGGTTTGGATGAGTTGACCGACAACGAGCGTGAGGACTTCACCACGCTCAATACGCGTTATATCGAGACTTTTGGATTTCCATTCATCATCGCGGTCAAGGGCCGAGGCAAAGACGAAATCCTTTCCAGCTTCAAGACCCGGATCGCGAATGATCACCAGACAGAATTCAACACGGCGTGCCGCGAAGTGGAGAAGATCGCTCTTCTGCGCCTTCAAGACATGCTGCCAAATTGAGGAATGAAAATGTCAAACACAAATGCAGATATCCCCGCATTCGCGCGCAACGCGATCAACCTTGCATCGGCTGGCCTCGGGGCAAAGCCGATCTTCGCGACCGATGAGTTCTTCGCACCGCTTGAACGCATGCTGAGCGACGAGCCTGCAGTTTTCTATCCTGAAAAATTCGACGACAATGGCAAGTGGATGGACGGTTGGGAAACACGCCGGCGCCGCAGTAGCGGGCACGACTATGCCATTGTACGGTTGGCGGCAGCTGGAACGATTTGCGGCTTCGACGTCGATACGGCGCATTTCACCGGAAACTATCCTCCTGCCTGCCGTATCGAAGCTTGCAATGTAGCGGGCGAACCTGACGAAGCCACCTTGTGGACCGAGGTGCTCGGATTGAGCCAACTCGGCGCCAGTTCACACCACTATTTTACTTGCAGCTCCAAGCAAGTATGGACTCATGTTCGCCTGCACATACATCCGGACGGCGGCGTTGCACGCTTGCGTGTCTATGGTCAGCCGTCGCTAAACATTGACAGCGTCAATGGTGAGGCAGTCGATCTTGCGTCCTCGCTTCTTGGCGGCCGGGTCGTCGCCATGTCAAATGCGCATTATGGCTATCAACGCCTGCTCGCGCCGGGTCGCGGCATCAATATGGGCGACGGTTGGGAAACACGCCGCAGACGTGAGCCAGGCAATGACTGGATCATCATCAAGCTTGCCGCGCGCGGAACCATTGAAAGCGCAATTGTGGATACGGCCCATTTCAAGGGGAACTATCCGGATGCCTGCTCGATTCAGGTCGCCGATCTTGGCGACGCCGGCGAGAGCCTCGATGAGTTGGTTGTCGCTTCATCCATGTTCTGGGAAGAGATTTTGCCTGCCCAGAAGTTGTCCGCGGACAACATCCATGAATATGGCGGCAACCAGATCAAGCAAAACGGTGCAGTAACGCATGCTCGCTTCAACATCTATCCGGATGGCGGCGTGAGCCGGTTGCGGCTGTTTGGCAAAATCGCCCGCGGATAATCATATGCGCGAAATCCTCATTCAACAGGTGACCCGGGAGGCGTTTGCGCCTTTCGGAGATGTCATTGAGATCGAAGGCGCAAGCAGCTTTCCCATCAATCATGGCATGTGCATGCGCTACCATGATCTGGCCAAGGTCGAGACGACTGGCGACAACGCACGTACCTTGATCAGCCTGCTGCGCGGCAAGCCTTACGAGCTGCCTCTCAAGCTGGAAATGGTCGAACGGCATCCATTCGGCAGTCAGGCATTCGTGCCCCTGTCGCGCAATCCGTTTCTCGTCGTGGCAGCTCACGACCAGCCGGATGGCCCAGGTGACCCTGTCGCCTTTCTGACGCGACCGGGCCAGGGTGTGAACATTCATCGCAACGTGTGGCACGGCATTCTGACGCCGCTTGAGGGCCAGTCAGATTTTGTTGTCATCGACCGGGGCGGCGACGGCATCAATCTGCAGGAACACTTCTATCCCGAGACGTTTCTCATACGCTAGCGCCGAACAACACACGCAAAAAAGACCGCCCTCCTCAGGAAGGGCGGTCAATTTTTGTGCGATAAAACAATCAGTTCAGCGGAATAGAGTTCTCGTCCTTGCCGGCCTGATACTGCTCCGAGAGTTCCGCATATTTTGCGCTGATCGCCACAGCGCGGTTTTTGAGTCTCGCCCGATCCCGTTCGGGAAGCTGCGCGATCATCTTGTGGATGGAATAGCTGTTCCAGAAAGCGTTTTCCTTATTGTAACCGCCCGGCTCCAATGTGAAAACTTCCTTCAAGATTTTGAGATCGTGCGGGATTGCAAATGCATCACGCGAATCTTCGTGGCTGAAGAAGTAGTAGAAATTGTCAAAACCTGCCCAGGTGATAGCTGAAAGGCACATGGAACAAGGTTCGTGGGTCGACAAGAAAATCAGTTCGCGCGGATCTGGACGGGTAACTTCCGCCATCTCGAAGAAGCGCTTCAATGTATGAACCTCGCCATGCCATAGCGGGTTTTCCGTCTCATTGTTGGTCTCCGCCAAGACGAGCGACAAATCCGATTTGCGCAGCAGCGCCGCGCCGAAGATCTTGTTCCCGGCGGCTACACCGCTCTCGGTTTTTGGAATAATCCAGCGCTCGATCGTATCAAGCAGTACCTCAACAAGGTTGTTCGTCGCGGTTTTCTGCTCCATCGGTGGCTTTCTGATCAGGGATTGTTTGATATTCAAAATAGCAATGGCGCGGATGCGACGCAATCGCCGCATCCGCGCCAGATCGTGAGGTCAGCCCGGAAACAGCGCGAACTTTATAACAAAGAGCGCAGCCACAAGCCATGTCGCCGGGTGCACAACACTCGCCTTGCCTGTGAATGTCTTCAGCACGACATAGCTGATGAACCCGAAGGCGAGACCATTCGCTATCGAATATGTGAACGGGATCATCAAAGCGGTTATCGCAGCCGGTGTCGATTCCGTAACATCGTGCCACTCGATGTCGACGAGTTCATGCATCATGAGTCCCGCCACATAGAGCAACGCTGGAGCGGTTGCATAACCCGGCACGGAAGCCGCGAGCGGCGAGATGAACAGTGCTGCCAGAAAGAGCAGGGCGATGGTCAACGCGGTCAAACCTGTACGACCGCCAGCTTGAACGCCCGAGGCACTTTCGACATAGGCGGTTGTGCTGCTCGTCCCGAGCAATGAGCCGGCCACGATTGCCGTACTGTCGGCAAACAATGCGCGGCCAAGATTATTCGGCTTTCCCTCTTCGATCAGCCCGGCACGCTTGCTGACGCCGATCAAGGTTCCGGTCGCATCAAATACTTCGACAAGAACGAAAACGAGGATGACCTGAAGAAGCCCGGTGTGCAGAGCACCCATGATATCAAGCTGGAGGAAGGTTGGTGCCAGACTTGGTGGCGCTGAAAACACGCCCTTGAACTCGCTCACGCCAAGGATCATCGACAGGACTGTCACAACAAGAATGCCGATCAGAATTGCCCCGCGAACTTTGAGCGCATCGAGCGCGGCGATGACGAAGAAGCCCAGGATCGCGAGCAACGCACCTGTACTTCCAAGATGACCCAAACCAACGAATGTCGCGGGATTTGCGACAACAATGCCAGAATTTTTCAACGCTATGAATGCGAGGAAGAGGCCGATACCTGCCGCGATCGCGCTCCGCAATGATTTGGGAATGCCCGCGACGAGCCAGCGACGTATTCCCGTTACCGTAAGTAGTAGAAAGATGCAGCCCGAGATGAACACTGCTCCGAGCGCCTGCTGCCAGGAAAAGCCCATGGCAGCCACGACAGTAAACGCGAAGAAGGCATTGAGGCCCATGCCAGGCGCCATGCCGATCGGCCAATTGGCAACCAGCGCCATCACGCCGGAACCGAGTGCGGCGGCGATACAGGTCGCGACAAACACAGCATTGCGATCCATCCCCGTCGAGGACAAGATCTCTGGATTGACGAAAATGATATACGACATCGTCAGGAACGTCGTCAGTCCTGCCAACACTTCCGTGCGTACCGATGTGTCGTGGTCGTTAAGCTTGAAAAGCTTTTCGAGCATAGTTCCTCCCCTTGGCAAAAGCCTAAGTCTCCGGTTGCCTGGCAAGCGCGCTACGCGTCAATGCAGGCTGCCTCTTTTGAGTTTTCGATAATTCTCCTATCAGGAGATGGCAGGCATACACTCCTCCGCATACCGCCGCTCCTCAGTGTCGCCACTGCAAACGGGATTGTGCGATTTTCGTCGCGGCGATGCTAGGCACCTATTCCGCATTCATTTGCGAAACACCTTCAATATTTTCTTGAGCTTTATGATGGATTTACCGCGTCGCAACGATGAACATGCGAGGGAATGGCAATAGCACTATCCCGTCATCCATCGGCTTGTAGGATTGAGCCAAACGTCGCCTGTACTTGTCAAGAAAATCTGCTCGTTCATCGCTATTTAGCAGAGAAAGATACGGGCGTAGCGCTGAGCCCTTGAACCATTCGATGATGCCATCCAGCCCTTGCAACGTATGATGATAGGTCGTGCGCCAAATGTCGACGCGCTGGCAATGGGGCCGCAGCAATTGATAGTAGAATGACGCGGTGCCTATCTCGCCGCGAGTGGCATCCGCCTGTGTCACCCTTGCCGCCCAGCGCGCGTCAGCCGCCACTTCCCGCATAGCCACATGTGTCGCCTCCTGCAGATTATCTGGCATCTGTATCGCCAGGGAGCCTCCAGCACTGAGAAAACCCGTCAGCCGCGGGAAAAGCCGGTCATGGTCAGGAAGCCACTGCATGACGGCATTGGCGTAGAGAAGATCGGCATTCCTTTGAGGCTGCCACACATCAATGTCGGCAACCGCGAATTCGCAGTCCGGCAGTCGCTCCTTGGCCTTGGCGGTCATATCCGCAGAAGAATCGATCCCATGGACTTCAGCATGTGGATACCGCTTCACAAGCAGTTCGGTGGAGTTGCCCGGGCCACAGCCGAGATCCACCGCAAATTGTACATCCTGATTGGGAACAGCAGAAAGCAGGTCATTTGCCGGGCGGGTTCGTTCGTCTTCGAACTTGAGATACTGGTCAGGCGACCAATCCGCTTTTCTCATCTGCGACTCATGCTCCCTGTCATTTGCGCTAGCCTTAGCATGGCCACGGCAATGAAGCTGAAAGAATGCACCGTTCAATGAGGACACATCGTCTATTGAATTCGCCGCATAATGTCCGACGCTATCGTCTTGACGATATTCCCAGGCGTGAGGATGCTGGCCCTGCTTTCCTGGATCTCGTTTTCGGGAGGTTGGGCAGTAAAATCTGTGGGATTGGTATCATCCGGGAAAAACGCAGGTCCGACAGTCCTCACATTTTGATGGCGTGGCTCGTCTTCATCAATGTCTCCCTGAGCAGGTTCTTCCGACAGGTTGTCGACATCTGGTTCTCCGGTCTCTTTCACCACTGATATGGTAGGCTTTGATTTGGAAACGGGCGTCCCCGGTGCGGCCGCCATCATGCCGGCTTGAGCATGGCACGTGCAACCCGGCACGGCTTTGACACCCGCCGTGCGGTAATTGAATGCATTGGGGAGTTCGCTGTAGGGCTTATTGTCGGCGACAGAAATCATTGCATCCGATTCCTGTTCGGGCACCGCGTGATAGTACAATTTCGCGTTCCCAACCGGACACATCGCACTGCAGGCATTTTGATCGCGCGCAAAATATTTCGGCTTGGTCGAAAACGAGATCGGGAAATAATATCCATCGCATGTACGCACACAAATGGTTCGAAAACCCTTTTTGACGACGCCGTTAACGCTCGGCTCTGTCCCTTCATACGTCGCTGCAAGCGTCTCCGGCGCCGCAGTCGCCTTGCGATATGCCTCGCGTTCATCCAGTTGCCGTTTGACAATTATTTTGGGAGCAGGCTTTTGCTCGTCAGATTGAGTGCCAAACAGAACTTCCAGCAAGGTCTTGCGCCTGACATTGGATGAATCGTTGTTTTTACCAGTCGAAGCCACCCTGTCATTGCAGCCTCTAGCTGCCATTGAGGCCAGAATCTGCTGGCGCGAAGGTTGCGCCGAACCGGATCTTTCACCCGGATTTTGAAGCCTTGCGAGTTTGGCGGACATAGCATCGATTGTTTGGGCATAGCGCTTGCAGAGTGCAGGATTCCCACGAGAAAACAGGAAGCCTCCACAGCCTGCGTTGCTTGCCTTCGCCCGCATTTGTTGGAGCTGCAGCGCTTGCCGCTGCACCAGAGGGCTGTTCTTCTGCGAAACGCTTCTACCGCTTGACGCGGCCACCAACTGCCGCTGCATAGTCGCACATGCCGCAGGGGCGGCGTGGGCGATTTTTAGCGATGTCGGAGCAAGCCCCGATATCAACCCGGTCACAACCAAAAGTTGAAAGAATGGAAACAGCCGCGTTGCCATTTGCAGCCCTCCGAGACGCACCAACCTGAAGAAAGCTCAATCGCGTTAGATGACAGAAAAAACGAATGCTTGGCGGAGTTGCCAGATCGCAATACCTCCGATTTCAACGAAACTTTCGACGCGAGAATAACTCATTCTTCCAATTAACGTAATCCCAATTATTTATTTACCGTGTTAATATTAATGACGATTTCGTGAATTACTGTCCCGAGCAACTCGGCGGAGTATTAACCACTTCTTCGAAGTCGATCAACATGTTTTACTCCGGTACACCTCTTCAGTTAGAATCCATTATATAATAGATAGCTGGCTACGATTCATTCCGCCTCTTACATTTGGGTACTACGAGAAATGCTCTCGCGGTTCATTTTTCGGCGCACAGTAACCTTTACCATTATCTGTGAATCTCCCCTCGACAACACTTAGGGAATCACATTTGCTGCCGCTAATATTGGTAGAGTTTGAATAATGCCCAGCGGGAGGTGACCCAATGTCCAGCAATCTGTTATCAGCCATTTGGATTAGTATCGGATTGTTTGCTTGGCCAGCATCGGCCTTGGCGGACGTCGGCTATACAACCGGAAATGTCAATTTGCGTACCGGACCGGGAGCCAACTATGCTCGTGTCGGAACCTTGTCGGAAGGGACGCACATCAACATTCTGGGGTGTCAGCCGAGTTGGTGCCACGTCGCAACACAAGGCCTTCGTGGATGGCTTTCTGCCAACTACGTCCAGCGGACAAGGGTTATCGTACAACGCCCAGTGGTCATTCGCCCTACTGTCGTTGTAAGACCGCCATATCATTATGGTCATGGTTATCGTCCCCGTCCCAAACCCAACCGCCCGCGGCCAAATTGCAAAATAGCACCCGGATTTCCTTGCAGGTAATTGTCTGACGGGATGGCGGGATAGCCCCTTGGTACTGGTCCCGCCGTGGCGCTGCTATCTTTCGAGAATGCATAATTTTCTAGACCCGATGTCGGGATTGGCCATAGTGGATCGTCTTCAAATCAGAAGGAACGATCCATGCTTTACGCCATACTTTGCTATAATCCCGAAGATGTTGTCAGTTCCTGGACCAAGGAGGAAGATGACGCCGTTATGGCGCGCCTTGCTGTCGTCCAGGAAGAGCTTACCAAGCAGGGACGTCTTGGCCCTGTCGCTAGGCTTCTACCGACTACGGCTGCGACCACCCTTCGTAAAGGTCGTGAGGACCCAATTGTCATCGACGGGCCGTTTGCCGAAACAAAAGAGCAGCTTCTCGGGTTCTACATTGTCGATTGTGAATCGCTGGACGAGGCACTGGAAACGGCGCGAGACCTTGCGCGCGCAAACCCGGGCACCGGCTCCTACGAGATAAGGCCGGTGGGCATCTTCAGGCGAGGATCGAGTTTTCCATGAATGACACGAACTGGATAGACGCAGCTCTGGTTGCCGCGCGCCCACAGGCAGTCGGCGCATTGCTTCGCTACTTCCGCAACCTCGATACGGCAGAGGAAGCATTTCAAGAGGCCTGCCTTCGCGCGCTGAAAAACTGGGGAAAGAATGGTCCGCCGCGAGATCCCACTGCGTGGTTGATCTTTGTTGGCCGCAATAGTGCGATCGACGTCGTCCGGCGGCAGGTGAAACAACAGCCTCTACCACCCGAGGAGCTTCTGTCCGACCTGGAAGACGCGGAAACCGCTATCGTCGAAAAGATAGACGGTTCCGACTACCGCGACGATATCTTGCGCCTGCTGTTCATTTGCTGTCACCCCGATCTCCCTGCAACCCAGCAAATTCCCTTGGCTCTCCGGATCGTGTCAGGCCTGTCTGTCCGGCAGATCGCCCGAGCGTTTCTCGTTGGCGAGAGTGCAATGGAGCAGCGGATAACACGTGCAAAGAGTCGCATTGGAGCTGGCGAAATACCCTTCGAAACGCCTGGGCCGATCGAACGGGCCGAACGGCTCGCAGCGGTCGCGGCCATGGTCTACCTGATCTTCAACGAAGGCTATTCGACCGGTAGTACTGAGGCACAAGCACGATCACCACTATGTGACGAAGCAATCCGCCTGTCGCGATTGCTACTGCGCATCTTCCCGACTGAGCCGGAAATTATGGGATTGACCGCACTCCTCCTGCTGCAAAGTGCCCGCTCTGATGCCCGCTTTGATACGGATGGTTCGGTTGTACTGCTGGAGAACCAGGATCGCGATCTCTGGAATCGCAGTATGATCAATGAAGGGTTGGCGCTGATCGACAAGGCAATGCGCCATAGAGCGCCCGGTCCCTATCAGATTCAGGCGGCAATCGCCGCGTTGCATGCACGGGCCAAGCGCGCGGAGGACACGGATTGGGCCGAGATCGATCTGCTTTACGCAGCACTCGAGAGGCTGACCCCTTCGCCCGTCATCACGCTCAATCGTGCGGTCGCCGTCGCGAAGGTGCGAGGTCCCGCCGAAGCGCTGGCGCTGATCGAGCCTCTGGAGGACAGGCTCTCCGGGTATTTTCATTTCTTCGGTGTCAAGGGTGGCCTCCTGATGAAGATAGGCCGTACCGGCGAAGCTCGCGAGGCGTTCAATCGGGCGATCTCTCTCGCCAGTACGGCCGCAGAAGCCGCCCACATCCGAATGCATCTTGATCGGCTCGCGCGAGACTGATTCCACCAACTGAACTGATTTTCGCAGCCATGTCGGATCGGCGGTTGTTCATTCGTCCTTGGTTCAGACGTAACGAAGGAGAACAACATGACCACGCACGACGAGAAAACCGCAGTCGCGACTGTAATAGAGGACTGGTCGAAAGCAATCAGCAACAAGAATGCCGCGCAAGTCTTGTCTCATCTTGCCGATGATGTTGTACAGTTCACGCTCGCTCCACCACTGCGATATCAGGGCAAGGAGGCTGAAGACCTGCAAGGCTGGTTCGATACGTGGGAAGGGCCAATCGGCATTGAATCGCGAGACATGCGGGCGATCTCTCTCGCCAGTACGGCCGCAGAAGCCGCCCACATCCGAATGCATCTTGATCGGCTCGCGCGAGACTGATTCCACCAACTGAACTGATTTTCGCAGCCATGTCGGATCGGCGGTTGTTCATTCGTCCTTGGTTCAGACGTAACGAAGGAGAACAACATGACCACGCACGACGAGAAAACCGCAGTCGCGACTGTAATAGAGGACTGGTCGAAAGCAATCAGCAACAAGAATGCCGCGCAAGTCTTGTCTCATCTTGCCGATGATGTTGTACAGTTCACGCTCGCTCCACCACTGCGATATCAGGGCAAGGAGGCTGAAGACCTGCAAGGCTGGTTCGATACGTGGGAAGGGCCAATCGGCATTGAATCGCGAGACATGGCGATCTCAGCCGGCAGTGACGTGGCTTTCGCCACAAGTCTCGTCCGCATGTCAGGAGCGAAGACCGACGGCGAGAAGCCCGATGTCTGGTTTCGCCAAACACTCGGCTTGATCAAGCAGAATGGCACATGGAAAATCGTGCATCAGCACGCCTCCGTACCATTCTACATGGATGGCAGTTTCAGGGCTGCCGTCGATCTGAAGCCATAATCCTACCCGGGAGCTCGCGCGATCTGACTTCGGATTATGTGCCGCGTTCCATGCTGGATTGCGCGTTTCTGCTGGCAAACCGGCCGGAATTCGACACTGACCTGCCTTCGGCTGTCCGCATGATGACCAGTGTTCCGGCGCGGGTCTGCGGTCTCGACGACCGCGGCGAAGTTCTTCCGGGCTTGCGTGCAGACCTTATTCGGGTACATCTGGCGGACAACATCCCCGTCATCCGCTCCGTGTGGCGGCAAGGGCTGCTCGTCAACTAAAATGGAAATATCATGACCGAAATGCTCGTCACCAACGCCCGGCTGGTTCTGGCGGATCGAACTCTTGACGGGGCCATGAGCGTTCGCGATGGCCTGATCCGGGATATCGGAGAAGGACCGAGCGCCGTTGCTGATGGCGTTGATTTTGAAGGCGATTTTCTCATTCCTGGCTTCGTCGAACTGCACACCGACAACCTTGAAAAGCATCTGCAGCCGCGGCCCGGGGTCATGTGGCCCTCAAGTGCTGCATCGGTGGTTGGGCACGATGTGCAGATTGCCGGCGCTGGGATTACCACAGTATTCGATGCTGTCGCGGTTGGCGAGTATTCTTCCGCAAGTGCACGCCGCCAGATGATCACAACTACTGTGGAAACTGTTGCTAATCCGCGTGTAAGAGAAGTACTTCGCAGCGAGCATCTCTTGCATCTGCGCTGCGAGCTCGCAGATCCGGCTGTGCTCGATATTTACGAGCCGATTGCGGACAATCCTTACGTCAAGCTCGTCTCATTGATGGATCATACACCCGGGCAGCGGCAATGGGCAGATCTCGCCAAATGGCGGCAATTCAATCGCGACAAAAAATGGACGGATCTCGAATTCGATCAGATGGTTGCGGATCGAATTGCGGCACAATCTCAATATGTTAGTCACTATCGTGCCGCCGTGATCGACCTTGCTCGCGAGCACGGCACCGTGCTGGCCAGTCACGATGACACAACGCCGGAGCACGTCGACGAAGCCATGAACGACGGCATCTCCATATCGGAGTTTCCGACAAGTATAGATGCCGCAGCCCATGCCCACCGGCGCGGCATGAAAGTCGTGATGGGTGCACCGAATGTGGTCCGTGGCGGGTCGCATTCAGGCAACGTCTCGGCGATCGATCTGGTGCAGCGGGATCTTCTTGACGGGCTCTCATCCGACTATGTGCCTTCCAGCCTGATGCAATCGGTGTTTTTGCTCAACCAAAGCGCAGGAATCGATCTTGCCAAGGCTGTATCGTTCGTTTCAGCCAATCCGGCTCGGATGGTCGGCTTGAACGACCGTGGCGTTATTGAGATAGGCAAGCGGGCCGATTTCAGCAGAGTTCGGCTGATAGATGGCGTTCCGGTCATATTGAGCGTGTGGCGGGAAGGAAGGCGCGTCTCCTGACGCGCCAGTATCGTCAAGTACTATACTTTTCGACGAAGGCCTTGGCACTCAGGGCACGCATATCAGGAAGCGTTTCTCCAAGCTTTTCGTGACTCCAGTCCCACCAGGCGAGAGAGATCAACTTCTCCGCAAGTATTTCCGGATGGCGGCGCTTGATGAATTTTGCCGGCACGCCAGCAACGATCGTATATGGCTCGACATCCTTGGTCACCACTGCTGAAGAGCCAACGACAGCGCCGTCCCCGATAGTAATACCCGGCATGATAACGGCGCCATGACCGATCCAGACGTCATTGCCAATGTTTACCTTGTGATCACGGCGCCATTGGAAGAATTCGTCGTCGTCGCCAAGATCAAAACCGAACTGGCGTGAGCGATAACTGTAGTGATGCTGACTAGCGCGCCACGTTGCATGATTTCCCGGATTGATGCGGGTAAAGGCGGCGATCGAACAAAACTTGCCGATCTTTGCGTAAATAATCGAGCCGTCATGCACGATATAACTGTAGTCGCCGAACTCTGTTTCGGCGATGGCCGTGCGCGCGCCAACCTCTGTATATTGCCCCAATGTGCTATCCCGCACGGTTGCCGTCGGGTGAATTGTCGGGGCAATCCCCAGCATCTTTTCGCTCATTTTGGCGCCTCTTGTTGTTGCATGAATCGTTTGGCGGCTTTCTAAGCCCCGCATACGACAACAATATGAATGTATTGAACAATTCCGCGTTATCAGGACAGATCAATCGGCGTCTTGTGCGCGGCAATATCGTGCGGCAGGATGGTTTGGCGCTCGATCATGCGATGCACGCGCGGTTCCGACAGACCGCGATGCAACGCGCGAATCCGATCGCCGATGGCGGCGTCAGCCTGGGTTCGCCGCTGATTGTGACGCACATACTCGACCCAGGTCGGCGTGTGGTAACTTTCGGTCCAGATTTCAGGGTTCTCCAGATCGCGCATCAGCGCCCAATGCCCTGCCCCGTCGCGAATGCGGACCCGCCGCCGCGCCGCCATAACCTCAAGGAAATCAGGGACATCGTCCTCGGTGATAACATAATCTATCATGATGACGATGGGGCCGCTGCGCGGTTTCAGGTCGAGTTTCAGCAGCGGCTCGCTGAACCGATTGAGCGGATCGAGATTGAGCGTTTTAAACTCTGGCAAAGCATAGCGCAGGCCAATTGCCGCGCCGAACAACATGACTATACTTGAAGCGAGCAGTGCCCTGTCTGCGCCATACTCGCCCGCCGCAACACCCCATAACCAGCTGCCGCCGGCGATGCCGCCAAAGGTAGTCGTCTGATAAAGCGACAATGCGCGGCCGACTACCCAACGCGGTGTCGAGAGCTGTACCGTTACGTTGAAGAGCGAAAGCGCAAGCACCCAGCATGCACCGGAAAGCAGCAATGCGACATTGGTCGGCCAGACATTGTTGCTGACTGCGGTGAGGCCGGCACTCACTGCGAAGCCAATAAAGGCAATGCGAACAATGGCTTCGCTCGACAAATATTCCCGCAGACGCGCGCTGATCAATGCACCGGCGATCGCCCCGATGCCGAAGGAGCCGAGCATGACACCGTAAACCAGCGGGCCGCCATGGACGAGATCGCGCGCCACCAATGGTAAAAGAGCGAGAACGGCGCTGGCGGAGAGGCCGAAAATGAAGCTGCGAAAAATCACCTTTCCGATGTTCGGGGACATCGCGACGTAGCGCAAACCGGCGGAAATCGCCCGCCCCAGAGTCTCGCGCGGCAAAGGATTGGCGTCGTATTTTGGCTGCCAGCGGAACAATGCATAAATCAATGGCAAATAACTTATAGTATTGACTGCAAACGCCGCCGCCGCGCCTGCTATAGCGACAATCACACCGCCGATGGCCGGGCCAACGCTCCGGGTGATATTGAAGCCCATGCTGTTCAATGCGACCGCATTCGGCAAATCATTGCGCGGTACCATATCCCCCACCGACGCTTGCCATGAAGGGTTGTTCAGCGCCGTCCCGCACCCGATCAAGAAAGTGAAGCAAAGCAGCAGCCATGGCGTGATCAGGTTGAAGTGAGAAAACAGGGTCAGTAAGACCGATACGCCCAGCATGAAACACTGCGCGACAATCATGACCCGGCGGCGGTTGAAATTGTCGGCAAGAGCGCCGGATACCAACGAAAACAACATGATAGGCAATGCCGTCGAAGCCTGCACCAGTGCAACCATGTCGACGGAATCGGAGATGGTTGTCATCATCCAGGCCGCGCCGACTGACTGGATCAGGGAACCGAAATTGGAGGAAAGGCTCGCAAGCCAGACGGTCCTGAAAATATCATGTCTGAATGGCGCGAGTGGCGATGCCCGGTTTTTCACCTCGTCAGCTTTCTTCTTTGGAATACATGAGCGTTACTATCCCGTTATAGGCGAGACTGCACCGATTGCCAGCCGTCGAATTCCGTCCTCCTGCCAAATTGCGGGTTTCTCACAACTTCATACAATCAGATTAAACGCGCCGGTTGAGATTCTTGCAGCAGATTCGAGGTTTCTTGCATCAGAATCCGGCATTCATGTGTGAGAATCCCGAGAAGATGCGCGATATTTGCACCGGAAACAGCTTCCGAACCCGCGAAATTGGGCAGATTTCGGCAAATCGGCGGAAAATTAATTGAACGAGCGTTTCTTTAATTTACCTGCACAGGTTTCATCCGGTACGATTCAAGAGGTAATCGTAATTTCACCCCCCTCTGTCCTACCGGACATCTCCCCCACAAGAGGGGAGATCAGCCTACAAGAATGTTGGCGCATTATCTCCAATCTTTGTTAGTGCAGGAAGTTAGTTGTGTCATCTGATCAAAGCAATCGCATATGGTAGAATCACCCCCACCCGCAGCTTCGCTGCGACCCCCCCATCCAGGGGGAGGTGGACGATGCCACCACCGCCTTCACCCTCCCTTCGATGGGGAGGGTCGGACCAAAGGTCCGGGGTGGGGTGAGACGTGCCAGCTATCAAGTGTGCAATTTCCGCGGACACAAAATCAACCAGATGCGATTACCCTGCCCAGAAGGGAGAGATGTCCGCAGAGGGGGTGAGACTCTGTCCAATCAAATTTGACAGTGGATCGTCATTTGCCGCGCCGGAACAGAATCTCGCCCTTGCCGGACACGGCGACATCGCCGCCAAATTTGCCCGGTCTTGCACCGAGCAGCGGCTTGTCCATGATTTTCTCCTGGATAAGAAACCTGTCGAACACGCCCGAAAAGGCGATGTCGGTTTCGCCGCAGTCGACAAAGGTCGGAGCAAGATTTTCCGGGCGGCGGTCGAGGAACAGGGAGCCGCGTTTCATCAGGTAACCGGGCATCGCGCCAACGCGGCCGGTCACGACAATCGATCCGGCGATCATGCGGTAGCCGGCATAGTCACCGCAGCCCTTGAGGACGGCAATGATGCCGCGGCGCAATCTCTCGCCTGCATAGTTTCCTGCCTTGCCGCGAACAATCAGCAGGCCGCCTTCCATGCCGGTGATTTCACCGGCAAGCGGCCCGCCGAGATCGTCTCCGGCATTGCCCTTGATCTCGAGCCGGCCATCAACCATGCCGGAACCCGCGTGATCGCCGGCGCTGCCGTCAATTTGCAGAGAGCCGCCGGACATTTTCCTGCCGACCTCAAGGCCGACATTGCCCGTTACCCGGATGGCGCCACTGCTCAAGCCGGTACCGACCTTGTCGAAGCGCGCACTGCCGCCCTCGAAGATGATGCTCTCCGGATCCTTGCCGGTCACCTTGAAGATATCGCCCACCAAGGCGGGATCGCGGGTGGTTCCAACGCGCAGCTTTTCTATCTGCACATCCGTCAGCCCGGCCAGCCCGGCAGGTGTCAGAGCCGACAGGTCGAGACGTTCTTCCGGATCGACACGAAGCGAGAAGGTCAGCGCTTTCATGGAAGCAGATCCTTCAGGTGGTAGTGGAACTTGCCGAGCTTGCCGCCGTAGTTACCGGCGCTGATCCGAACCGCACCTCGCTTGGGGCCAAGTTCGATGACCGCTTTCAGCCCTGCGCGCATGGCAGCCGCCACAGCGTCGTTGGTTTCGCCATCAATGACGATCTCCAGCACCGCATTGACCTCCGGCGTCAGTGCAGAATTGACCACACCGCGCAGGGTGGGTGCGAAAGCATCATTGGTCGAAGCCATCATGCCCTTATATTTGCCGCCGACTTTCGAGCCCGACCGGACGACGCCTCCCGGGAACGGCATGATCGCGCCGGGAACCTTTTCAATGGCGGCCACCGCACGCTCGGCGGCGCGCATGGCCTTGGCGTTATCGGCGGCGAGAAACAGCAGATTGCCGCCGCCGACGGCAAGCTTGGTCAGCCCCGTTGTCGCTTCGCACAGGAACTCGCCATCCATCACGGGTACACGCCAATAGTGCTTGCCACCAAACTTCTTCGATATCTGCCAGCCATCGCCGAAGTAACGCAGCGCATTGCCGAGGTCGAGCGGTGCTGTTCCCTCAAGATCGGCAAAGCAGGCGCTGCCGGGCGATGTCAGCACGCATTGGCCGAGACGGTTCTTCAACTGCTTCTGCAATTCGTCCGTGCCCATAGCGAAAATCATGACACGGCAACCGGGCTGGCCATCGGGAGTTTTCGATGCCGGCAGATCCCTGTCGATGGCCGCCTCGCAGCCGCAGCCGATGACCGACGTCGCAAAGCCGGTCATGGTGATCGCTGCCTGCCGTGCCCATTTCAATGTCGGCGCCGTGATGATGATCGCGGTGGCGCGCATACCGAACGCTTCGGCAAAAGTATCGTCGATAAGAACGCCATTGCGGGTCAGCTGATGCATCTGGTTCATGAAGTCACCTCCGCAAATGGGTCCGGACGCTGGATTGCGGAATCCGGGAAGGTGAACCAGTCGAGCGAAAGACCGTAGCGCTCTTCGTGGTAGGCCTGCATGCGCTTGACCATCGCCTTGTCCGGCGGCGGGTTGAGGCGCAGGGTCTTGCCCCAGCGATAGTGGGTTACCTTGCCGTTCTTGACGACGAGATCGCCATTCTTGAAAACCAGCGCCGCCTCGCGGAACATTTTTGCGATGTCCCTGCCCCTGCGATAGACCGCGACATCGGCGATGGCCCCTGCCCCGAGATGACCGCGATCCCTGAGGCCAAGCAGCTTCGCCGGTGCTGCACGGGTCATGATGGCGATCTCTTCCAGCGTATATTCGCGGCGCACCGAAGCGAGCGTCGTCAGCCCGAGCGCGGTTGCATTGAGCTCTGTGGATTTCGCATCGCGGGCATCGCTGCTCATCAAAAGTTCGAAGAGTTCCGGATAGGCGGTGAAAGGCGCGCCGTTCGGGTGATCGGTGGTGAAATATACGCGCCATGGATCGGTGATGAGCAGGAAAAGCTCGAGGCCGACGGCCCATTGCAGCGAGCCGTAATAGTCCTGTTTATAGCGATAGGGCACAATGCCGCCGCCGCCATTGCCATCGCCATCCAGAATCACGGTCTTTTTCGGGCTGGCATTGCCGATTGCGGAAAACTGCCGCATCACGTCCGACGAGATGGTCACCGTCTGGCCGAACATCACCTGGCCGATATCGATGGTGACATCGGGGTTGGCATTGACGGCTTCCGCCAGCCGTGCCGCCTCGGACGAAAACTTGCGCTTGCCCTCGGTGCCATAGCCATAGAACTGGAGGTGGGCGAGATGCAGCGGCACCCCTTCCGTGGCGGCGATCGTTGCGGCGGCCGTATCGACGCTGCCGGCAATGCCGAGATTGTTGGCGTGCACATGCAAGGGATGCGGAACGCCAAGCCGCGTCACCGATGCCTGCAGCGACTTGACGATCTTGCGCGAACTGACGCCGTATTCCGGCACGGTATCATCCAGCGAGAACGAGCGGACATTCTCCTTGAAGGCCGCCGCAGCACCGGCATTGATGACCTTTACGCCGAGGGCGCGGGTCGAGCCGATGACCCAAGCGACATAATCGTCGAGCATCGCCGAGGACTTGCCATTGCGGAGGAGCGACAGGGTGAAATCGTCATTGCCGAGGATCGCGAGCGTCGCCTTGTCGATGATCGGGATGTCGGCGAGTTCGAGATGCGTGTGCAGTGCGGTGTACGGCGCCATCGCTGGCTCGACAACGGTTGTGAAGCCCATCTGTGCGTAGAGGGTGCCGGTCTGGAAGGTCGACCAACCGGCATTCGACAGTGGCGTATTAGCCGGGCGAACCTGATGCGCGCGGTGATGCTCGGGCAAGAGCAAGCGCGCGGTGTTCACATTGCCGCCACCGATATGCGAATGGATATCGATAGCTCCGGCCATGACGATGCAGCCCGAAACGTCGTGTGTCTCATCCGCCGTCGCGCCCTTCGGCGCATCGACAAGCAGGCCGTCGCTGATCCAGACGTCGCGCTTTTCTGTCGCGCCGTTGACAGGATCGACGACCTCTCCGCCGGTAAGACGGATCAGCATGGCAGCGCCCTTTTGCCCGGAAGAGCCTGCGCGAGTTGACCTATGATGCTCGAGACGCTCGGAAGCTCTGAGGGCTGGACGGCCTGCACCGCCCTGAATGTGCCGGTCCGGCTCGAGTAGGAAACGCCATCATGATCGATGCCGGCCTTGCCGACGCAAATCGTAATTCTGGCGCCCGACGTTGGACTATTGGTTTTGCTCAGCGATATCAGCGGTATCTTCCCCCCCCCGAGGGGGAGTTTCGCCGCCCCTCGTCGACATCCAGACATGAAGGTCCGCTTCCTTGTCGCGGATCATGCGCTGGATGTCCCATCGCCCGGGGTCATAGCTTGGGAGGCTATTCGAGAAACCTGTTCGGGGCGGAAAGCCCGTCATCCAAAGTGACGTAAGTGCCGTGCCCCACGCATCGTCATCGGCGGGTAGAAACACGCTGCTGGCGCGGCCGGTCTTGTTCAGATCGGCAATCAGGCCCTGCAGCATGACGAGGCCTGCTGTTTCGCCCGACGTGCCCGAGAAGACGAAAACGGGGAATTGCGCCGTGGTCAGGGCCTTCTTGAAGCGGTCGATATTGGTCAAGGAGGCAGCAATGCGCTGGCCCTGCAGCCCGGCGCGAAGCACGCCAAGCGCGGCAGGCAGAGACAGTCCCTCTCCGCGCAGTGGTACAGCTTTCAACTTGCGGGCGAGCTTGCCAGCCTCAGTCGTTTCGGTTCCATCGATATGGAACCAGCTGCGCTTGTGCTTGTCGCCGAGATCCGGCTGCGAATCCGCCCAGGCCTGCAGGAGTTCGTGATGGGTCGAAGGGATTTCGCCGACGATGACGATCAGGCTGGAACGGCGGCGCGCTTCTCCCGGCACCGTGAACATGCCGCCATGATCGGTGAACAGCGCGACCTCTCTGGCAAGCACATCGCCTGCCGCATGATCGTAAGCGCCGCCTAACCTTTCGGCGAGCGCAATGGCACTGCGCGTACCATGCACATCCGCATCGAGGGTGAAAACTGGACAACGGCTGGACGCCAGAAGCTTTGCAGCATTCCGAACAGCATCCGTCAAAGGTACCGGCTGGCTGCCAACCCATGCAACCGACATATTCCGCAACTTTCTGGTGCCAGCCTATACTTAGCGACCTTTTTTTCGAATGTGAACCCTAGGATGCGTCGATATTCACGCCATGACGGTCTGCAAACGGTATTTTTCTACGATCCGGTGCTCTCGTACTTCAAGTACGCTCCGCTCCGGTTCTCGAAAATCACCGTTTTCGCCTCGTCACGATCGCGAATCTCGTCACACCCTATAGCGGCGTGCAAAAAATTTGAGATCAATCGTCGTACTTAACATAGGCGAAGCGCTGGTCGGTTTGCGGCGTTCCTTCCAGCGATCCCGCCTCCTTGCCCGGTTGCCAGTGGACAACGCTCTCGATCTTTGTGGCGAGCTCGAAATCCTTGTCGGTGATGCCCTTGGCGGCATGGTTCTGCAGCAGGACCTCGACCCATGCGTAGGAGGCCTTCAAATCCGGATGATGCCATGCGGCTTCGGCGAGGTGGCCAACGGTGTTGATCACCATCAGGGTCGACTTCCAGCCATGGGTCTTGTACTTGCGGCGAATCCAGCCGTTCTCATAGCGCCAGTGCGGCAAATCCGCCTTGAGCTTTTCAGTAATTTCGCTTTCGGAATATACCTTTTCCTTTGGCTTTTTCTCGTCGGTCATCGGCGATACTCCACTTCTTTGTTCATGATGCTTGCACCTCGGTCGAAAGACGATATCATAGTGCAGGGCCCGATTTTTGAGATTGTGTAAAGAATAGCAAATGTCGGAATCCGTCACCATTAAAGTCCCGGCGCGCCTTCATCTCGGCTTTCTCGATATACCGCGTTCTGGCAGCGACCGCTTCGGCAGCGTCGGCTTGCCTGTGCAGGACATCGCGACAGTCCTGACGATTTCCCGTTCGGCCGAGACACAGGTTCATGGTGATGAACAGGCGCGCATCGAACAGCATGCCCTGTCACTCTGCAATCATCTCGGCATCAAGACGCAACACCGGATCAATGTGCAGCGAGCGATCCCGCGGCATATCGGCCTCGGCTCCGGCACTCAGATTGCGCTGGCTGTCGCGGCTGCTATCCGCACGCTGCATGGTTTGCCGCTCGACGCCGTCAACGACGCTGTCCTGCTCGGACGCGGCTCTCGTTCCGGCATCGGTATTGCTGCATTCGAAGAAGGTGGCGTGATCGTCGATGCGGGCAAAGGCGCCGGCAGCGCGGCGCCCACCGTTATTTCGCGCATCCCTTTTCCTGAAGCCTGGCGCATCATCCTCGTCTTCGATGCCTCGACACAAGGCATCCATGGCGAGGCCGAGATCGAAGCCTTCCGGACATTACCGCCGTTCCCGGTCGAAACCTCGGCTGCGATCTGCCGCCATGTGCTGATGGGTATCATGCCGGCGCTGATCGAACAGGATCTCTCATTGTTCGGCCGGGCTGTGGAAGCGATCCAGGCCGAGATCGGCAACTATTTTGCACCGGCGCAGGGCGGCGTTTTCACCAGCAAGCACGTCGAAGCCGCTATACGGCAGCTGGCACAGGCGGGTGCTGTGGGTATCGGTCAGAGCTCATGGGGACCGACAGGCTTCGCCTTTGCCGCCTCACAGACTGAGGCGACGCGCATTGTCGATGCGATCGGCGGGCGGTCGCCCGGCACCACCATCCAGATCGTTGCCGGCAGAAACGCAGGTGCGGATATCACGCACACCGCATTGAACTTCGCAACAGCTTAGGGCGCCACAATTAACAGGGAGCGGAAACAGTGAGCCGCAAAACCATCCTTCACATGCTGACACCACTTCGGCAAATGAGCCCATTCGACGTCAATATGGCGCTCGATGCAGGCTATGACGCCGTGGTTCCCTATACGGATGTCACCCTTGCCGATGTCGGCAATCTCGTCCAGGACGCGATTTTTTCGCGCCCGCCGGATGCGGGTGTTGCGACAGGCATCTTCCTTGCGGGCAAGGACGCGCCGACGGCGCTCGACATGCTCGATGCGGCGAAGAAAGCCATGGTGCCACCCTTCGAAATTTCGGTGTTTGCCGATCCGGCAGGCTCCTTCACCACGGCAGCGGCGATGGTCGCCAAGGTCGAAAAGGCGCTGATCAAGCACCATGACCGCGAATTGAACGGAACCTCGGTGGCGGTCTTCGGCGCGACGGGTGTCGTCGGCTATTGCACGGCGGTCATCGCGGCCGAACAGGGCGCGCGGGTGACGATCGTGGGTCATGATGGCATTGAGCGCGTGCAGGAGATTGCCGCGTCGATCAAGCAGCGCTTCGGCGTAACAGTCGAGCCTGCCGACGGCTCGACTGAAGCCAAAAAGGCTGCAATCGTCGAGGGCACGGAAGTCGTGCTGGCGGCGGCGAAAGCTGGCATTCAGGTGATTTCGCAAGCGCAGCTCGGTTCTGCGGGCGGGCTGCTGGTCGCTGCCGATGTGAATGCAGTCCCGCCGGCGGGTATCGAGGGCTTGAAAGTCAATGCCAATGGCGAGCCGCTCGATGCGACGCGAGCTGTCGGCATTGGTCCACTCTCCATCGGCAACGTCAAATACAAGACTCAAGCCGGTTTGTTCGAACAGATGATCAAGGCGCAAAAGCCGGTTATCTTTGATTTTCGGGACGCATTCACCCTTGCTCGCGACCTTGCCAAATAGGTCAGGACCCATTGATATGATCGAAATGGCGCCTGAAACGGCAAGAAGATGCGAGGAGAGGTGCGAAGGGCGGGGTCTTCCCCCCGGCCGAGCGGTTCGACACTGCAGCTTGCGGCCGTTTCGGCGTCCGCAGGATAGGGTCCATTTGCCCGGCAACTTCGTCGCAAAGGCTCGACAATGGATAGACATTGCCATCGCCTTTGCTCCTCGTATCCGAACAAATGGCCTCCTACCATTTGGATCAGATCAATGAGTCCTGACCCTAATCCCGCGATCCTGATCGCCGCGATTTCCGGACGCTCTCTCGCAGCGGCGGCGCGGCGTGCCGGTTTCCGGCCACTGGTAGCCGACCTTTTCAACGACGCCGATACGCTGGCACTGGCGGAGCGCGCGTTGAAGCTTTCCGGCAGCCTGCAGGGCGGGATCGATGAGGAACGGATCACCCGGACGCTGGCTGAACTTGCTGGCAACGACCAGCCGGTGGCCGTGATCTACGGCTCGGGTTTCGAGCGCAGGCCGGAGATGATCGAGGCGATTTCACGCCAGTTCCAGATCGCCGGCAACACCGCGAAAACGGTCCGCCTGGTGAAGGATCCGGCCCGTCTGGCACAGCTGTGTTCCGAGCTCTCGATACCGCATCCCGATATTCGCTTCGATGCGCCGGAACATCCGCAAGACTGGCTGACCAAGCTCGCCGGCGGTGCAGGTGGGTCGCATGTAAAGCCCGCCAATGGCAATGGGTCGGGACACGAGCATTATTTCCAGCGCTTCATTCCGGGCAGGAACCTTTCCGCGCTGTTTCTCGCCGACAGGCAGGAGGCGCACATTGTGGGCTTCAGCCGGCAATGGTCGTCGCCTTCGAAGCACACGCCATTTCGCTATGGCGGCGCGGTACGACTGCGGCGCTATGACAAGAACAAGGCAGCGCAGATCGAGGAATGGCTGACGGCGTTGACCAAGCGCACCGGCCTTGCCGGGCTCAACAGCGCCGATTTCATCGATGGCGATGCCGGCCTCAATCTGATCGAGATCAATCCGCGCCCCGGCGCGACGCTCGACATTTTTGATAGCGATAAAACACCGCTTCTGCGCCAACACTTACGCGCCGTCATAGGATCCAACATAACCTTGCCCGCCTACAAGGGCTCGACCGCTTCGGCGATCGCCTATACGGCGAAAGCAATCAGCGCCTTTCCGAAAATCGACTGGCCGGCGCTGACGGCGGATCATCAGATGTCAGGAACGACACTTGAAGCAGGCGACCCTGTCTGCACGGTTTTTGCCACGGCTCCCTCCGCTGCAGCAGCGATGCGCGCCGTGAAGAGCCGCGTCAAGGAGCTCGCGGTTAACTGGAGGGGGGATTTTCCATGAGGGACGGTCATGCCTATCTGAACAGAAACGCGCAACGCATAGCCGACAGCATGATCGAGGATGCGGACCGGCTCGGCGTCAGTCACAGTCGCGGAAGCCTTGGCGAGCATTTGATCGATGCGGGCGCGGACAGTCCGGGCGGCATTGAAGCTGCTCTGCGTATCGTCGAAATCTGCCTCGGCGGGCTCGGAACCGTGTCGGCAGGGCTGAGCTCGGGCAAGTGGCCCTATTCGGTCGATGTCCGCTCGTCGCAACCGGTTCTCGCCTGCCTCGCCAGCCAGTATGCCGGATGGAATCTCTCGCACGAAAAGTACTTCGCCATGGGTTCCGGTCCGGTGCGCGCTCTGGCAAGGGTGGAGCCGCTTTTCGAGGAAATCGCCTATCGCGAACCGGAGGCTGAATCATCGGTGATCGTGCTTGAAACCTCAACCCCGCCGCCCGGTGCAATCATCGAGAAGGTGTCGAAGGCGACAGGGCTCGCGCCTGACAAGCTGACCTTCATCTATGCTCCAACACAAAGCCTGACGGGCGCCGTGCAGATTGTCGGGCGCGTGCTCGAAGTCGCGCTGCACAAGGCGCACGACCTCAAATTCCCGCTGGGTGATATTGTCGATGGTGCGGGCCGCGCGCCGATCCCCGCGCCGCATCCTGACTTCCTGCAAGCCATGGGACGGACCAACGATGCCATCATCTATGGCGGAACCGTCCAGCTTTTCGTCAAGGGCAGCGCTGAAGCGGCGCGCAACCTGGCGGAGCAACTGCCGAGCCACACGTCTCGCGACCATGGCCAGCCGTTTGCCGATATTTTCAAGAAGTTCAAAGGGGATTTCTATGCCATCGATCCGCGCTTGTTCAGCCCCGCCGAGGTGATCGTTACAGCGATCGAAACCGGTGATACGTTCCGCCACGGCGGAATTCACAATGCAATGCTGGAACAATCCCTGGGCTGAGAATGTCGTATATGGATAGTGTAGATCACCCCCCTCTGTCCTGCCGGACATCTCCCCCTTGGTGGCAGGGGTATCGCAGATGCACCCCCACCCGCAGCTTCGCTGCGACCTCCCCCATCAAGGGGGAGGTGGGAGATGCCACGCGCCTCTTTACCCTCCCCTTGATGGGGAGGGTGGGGGAGATGTCCGGCAGGACAGAGGGGGGTTGGAAATGACCGATACGATACTGATCCTTTCTGACCGGCCCGACCGCCAGGTGAAACAGTTGCGCGCCTCGTTGCGAAAGCTCGGGTTCAACGTCCTGGCGCTGCCGCTGGTGGATATCGGCTTCGACAGCCGCTATCTCTCCGGCATTGCGATCCCGCGCATGAACGGCGCCCTGCCCGCAGCAGTGATCGTGCGCTCGATTTCCTCGGGTACATTCGAGGCGATCACCCGCCGTCTCGGCATCCTGCACGCTTTTGCCCATCTTGGTGTTCCGGTGTGGAACTCGGCCAAGGCCATCGAGCGCTGCGTCGATAAATCCACCACCACATTCCTGCTGGCACAGGCAGGACTGCCAACGCCGGAAACCTTTGCGGTGGAAAGCGTTGCCAATGCCCGCCTGGTCGCGACTCGCGAGCTTGTGCACGGTCCACTGGTACTGAAGCCGCTGTTCGGCTCTCAAGGCAAAGGCATTCGCCTGATCCGCAGCATCGAGGACCTGCCGGAGCCGGAAGAAGTCGATGATGTCTATTATCTGCAGCGCTTCGTGGCACGCCCTGGACCGCCTTACTGCGACTATCGCGTTTTCACCTGCGATGGCGAAGTGTTGGGCATGATGGCGCGGCGGGCCGAAGGATGGATCACCAATATCGCCAAAGGAGCGAAGGCGGAGGCTGTCGAAGGGCCGTTGCGCGCCAAGCTCGAAAGCCTCGCGCTCGCGGCTTCCGCAGCCATCGGCACCGATTTCGCCGGTATAGACATTATTCCGGCGGCGGATGGCAAATTGCTTGTCCTTGAGGTCAACAGCATGCCCGCCTGGACAGGGCTGCAATCCGTCGTTCCCGTGCGCATTGCCGATTGCATCGCCAATGCGCTGGCGGCTTGGATCGAGGACGAACTCGACGAAAGACCGGCGGCGTGACCGCGACGCGCGAACAGATAAGGCGCGCCTATATCGACGCCTGCTATCAGGAGATCGACGCACTGAAACCCGGCAATGTGCACCGTTTTGCCGATGGTCACCGCATGAGCGCCGAGCAATTTTTCGAAAGCGCGCAGGCTTCATCGCAGGCCGTGACGGACCCTGCCCTTTCCACCGGACAACGCATTCTTGCCGCGGTCAGGGAGACGCGTCGCAAGGTCGGAACCAACACCAATCTCGGCATCCTGCTTTTATGCGTTCCCCTGGCCAAGGCGGCGGCAAATGGTGGGGAGGACCTGCAAGGCGGCCTTGCTACGGTCCTTGAAAAACTGGACGTCGACGATGCGCGCGATGTCTTTTCGGCGATCATGCTGGCGCAGCCCGGTGGCCTCGGCTCCGCACCCAGACATGATGTCTCGACTGTCCCGCAAGTGTCACTGCTGGAAGCGATGGGCGAAGCGGCGGACCGCGACATGATCGCCCGGCAATATGTCACCGGATTTGCCGATATCTTTGACGGAGGGCTGAAGGCTTACAATGCTGCTGCAGATCGGGGCGAGCGCGAGATGTGGCCGGTCGTTTTCACCTATCTGTTTTTCCTTTCGGCCTTTCCCGACAGCCATATTGTCCGGAAACACGGCGGTGCAATTGCCGGAAAAACACAAAAGCAAGCGCAACAAATTCTGACGCGGGTCGAAGGCCTCAACGATGGAAAAGAGCGCGAAAAATTGCTTCTTGCTTTCGACGCCCAATTGAAAGCCGACAACATCAATCCCGGAACCTCCGCAGACCTGACAGTCGCCACGCTTTTTACGTTCTATCTCAACTTGGCCTTGCATAATGACGAGGTAAATGCTTGAATTTCCCCAGCGGATTTCGTCCGCTGCTATCTGGCCAACCGACCCCGCTCGAAGGGTGCTGTGAACAAGGATAGCTGTCCATCGAGAGTCGTGTCTCGAGGTACGGCGTCTTTGGACAAACCATTGGGAAAACGGTTTAGGAGGAAATTGGCCGTGGCAAAAATCAATAAGGTTATGGTTGGCGAATCGCTCATCGGCGATGGAAATGAAGTCGCGCATATCGATCTTCTGATCGGACCGCGTGGCAGTGCTGTCGAGACGGCATTCTGCAATGCATTGACGAACAACAAGGACGGGTTCACCTCCCTTCTTGCGGTTATTGCGCCGAATATGGCGTGCAAGCCGAATACGATTTTGTTCAACAAGGTTACGATCAAGGGCGCCAAACAGGCGGTCCAGATGTTCGGACCTGCGCAGCATGCAGTGGCTAAAGCAGTTCAGGACAGTGTTGCCGATGGCACCATTCCAGCGGACGAAGCCGACGATCTGTTCATCTGCGTCGGCGTCTTCATCCATTGGGAAGCAGAAGACGATGCGAAGATCCAGGATTTCAACTATCGTGCGACCAAGGAAGCGCTTCAGCGCGCAGTGACGGGCAAGCCGACTGCCGCCGAAGCAACCGCACAGCGCGATTCAGTCAAGCATCCATTCAGCGCTTAGACACGAGACAACCCCGCACAGAGCACACCCTCTGTGGAACCGGAGGGTCTGTTGCGCCGGTTGGCAAAAAGTCTGGGCTTCTAGACATGAAGAAGGGGGACACCCCCTTCTTCCACTGCTTCATCCCCGATATTCATTCTGCATCAGAGACGCGACCGCCTCGGGTGTCAGCGCACCGCTATGCAGCGCCGTTGCGACGAGTGCAGCCGAGATGCCGATAGCTTGCAACCGCTCGAGATCGTGCACACCGCGAACCCCGCCGGCGGCTATTACCACACGGTCGCCAGCGCGACGCTTGATCTCTGTCAGCCGTTCGAAATCCGGACCGGAATTGGCCCCGATGCGGCCAAGCGTCATGACGATAATGCGCGATGGCCAGTTGCTTGCGTTTTCAAGAATGGATGGGGGACCAAGGAACGCATCGCCCCGAAAATCCAGCGAGAGAACGAGACGCGGGTTGGAGTGGCAGGCCTCCAGCAACGATGGATCAATTTGGGATTCGGAGCCAAGCACGGGCCAGATGCCATCTGTCGCAAGAGCGGTTTCCAGTTGCTCCCGATCGTTGAAACCGGCGTCGAGCCAGATATCGGCGTTCGATAATAATGGCTGCAATCGGTCCAGAGAACTTGCCCGGCGGCGCTCTATCGCATCGAGATCAGCGATATAAAATGTGGAGAACGGATAGAGCGAACGAAGGCCCGCAGCGACATCGAGTATATCGGCGGTTGGGCTAAGCGGTGTTTCGATGGGGCGGTAGGAATCGCGATCGCCCAGGCGCGCGCGGACCACGAGACCATCTTTTATGTCGAGTACCGGAATGATATGCACGGGTATGATCCAAGGAACGATGCGCCCATGAAATCCCGATTTGCCAACGAAGGAAAGACACTTATTACCGGCTGGGATATCGGCGGCGCTCATCTCAAGATGGCGCAGTGCCGGGATGGCGAGATCATCTCGGCGAAAATCTTCAAGACGCCGCTCTGGCTCGGGCTGGAACAGACGCGTGAGGCATTACGGGAGATCGATGAGCTGCGGGGCGAAGGCAACACCAATGTCTTCACCATGACCGGCGAATTGTCCGATACATTCACCTCGCGCGAGGCGGGAATTGCCGGCCTGCTGGACTTCATCGAGATGGAATTCGGAGCCGGTAATACGCTGATATATGCGGGCCGGTCGGGCTTTTGCGACCTCAGCACGGCGCGCAGCCTTGGCAGCGATATCGCTTCCGCCAATTGGCACGCCACCGCAAGCCTGAGCGCAAAGCTGGCGGGCACCGGTCTATTCGTCGACATGGGCTCAACGACCACCGACATTCTTGCGTTCAAGGATAGCGTGCTGGTCAATGACGGATATTCCGATGCGGAGCGGCTTTTGACCGGCGAGCTGGTCTATACGGGGTTTGCCCGTTCCGCGCTGATCGGCATCGCCGCGCTGGTTCCGGTGCGCGGGCACATGACGCCGTTGATGAACGAATATTTCGCCAATACCGCCGATCTCGGCCGCGTTCTCGGCACGCTGGACGAGGCGGATGACAAATATCCTTCAGCGGACCGCCTGCCAAAGACCGTCGCGGGTTCAATTCAGCGCTTGGCGCGCATGGTCGGGCGCGACAGCGGCGATCTTGAAGAGGATGAATGGATCGATATTGCGCGCTGGTTCAGCGAACAGCAGCTGCGTATGATCCACGACGGCGCGTTCCGGGTGGCCCGCAAGCTGGATCAGGCTGCGCCGGTCATCGGAGCAGGTATCGGGCGGCCGCAAATCAGGCAGTTGGCGAAACGCATGGATCGCCCTTACGTGGATTTCGGTTCGTTGGTTCCTGCCACCGACGACGCTCGCGACGATGCCAGCAAGGCAGCGCCGGCGGCGGCCGTCGCGTTGTTGGGGTCAATTTACTTAGATCACCAAACTGCCGCCTAGACCTGCGGGACCCTTGTCACGGCCCATTTTTCCTTTATATATGACCACTAGGGTCATATGGAGCATATCCCGATGAAAGAGATTCAGTTGAAGGATGCCAAGGCAACGTTCTCACATGTCATCGACGACGCTGTTGCCGGGGAAACCGCCGTCATTACACGTCACGGCAAGCGCGAGGCTGTGATCATCAGCTATAGCGAATATGAACGGTTGAGCCGAGTCCCTTCGCTTGGCTGGCTGCTTACCAATTCACCTTTGGAGGATGGCGATCTGCCCGAACGCAAGCCTGCGAAGGCTTTGCACCGCTCAGCATTCTGATCGTGTATCTCCTCGACACGAATGTTGTCAGCTTGCTTGCACCGGCAGTGCGCAGGACAGAAGCTGACGAGAAAGTCGTTGAGTGGGTTCTTCGCAGATCGGCGGATCTGTGGCTGTCAGTCATCACGGCCGCGGAAATAGAAGATGGAATAGCGAATGCCGCCCGCAAAGGCGCCACACGAAAATCGCGCCACCTTGAAGAGTGGTGGGGAGAGATCCGTCATTATTACGGGAACCGTATTCTGCCGCTGGACCTCGATACCGCAAGAATCACCGGGCATCTGATGACAATAGCGCGTGCGGCAGGTGTCAGCCCAGGCTTTGAGGATATTGCGATCGCGGCAACCGGACAGAGAAATGATCTGACCGTGCTAACGGTCAACGAAAGGGACTTCAGACCGCTCGGCGTCAAGTATCAGAATCCGTTCAGTACGTTGCCCAGTTAGCAGGGTTCAGCTTTTGACGGAAACATCCCCCTCACCCGACCTCGCTCCGCTCGGCCACCCTCTCCCCGTTGGGTAGAGGAAAGAAGCCAAGCCTGGCACTGTTTTTTCTTCTCCCCTGCGGGGAGAAGGTGGCCCGAAGGGCCGGATGAGGGGGTGCGTTTACCGAAACGTGCTAAATCTGACCGCCATGATGATGCACGGCGTCCTTGCCTTTCGCGTCGGCAGCGTCGCGATGATCCTTGACCTTCTCCATCAACCAGGACCATGCCTGATGTTCATCCGGTCCTGCGGTCTTCTCGATAGCAATTGCGAGGTAGGCGATCTCCGCCTCGATCTTTTCCGGTGGCAACATGGAAAGACGGCTGACGAGGATTGCGAGTTCGAGTACGGCAGCCTTGGCGCGGTTAAGCCCGGTGAACGGTGCGTGCGTGGCTTCGGAAACCACTTTGCAATAATGGCGCGGGCGTATGGCATCCTCGTCGATGGAGACGACCTTGAGCACCGAATGGCTGAGCGCTGCCTCCAATCGTGGCACCGGGCAGTTTTTCACCGCAACAGTCGGCCAGTCCTTGCGGCCGGTCAGGCAGCCGGCGAAGATCAGCATGTCATCGGTATAATTAGCGATCGCGAACGGAATGGCGGAGAGATTTTCAAGCGTTTTCGAAGGGCGGAATGGCGCGATCACCCAGCCATCCTCGTGCTGGATGATACCGAGCGGCGCAATGTGCGCGACGCCCTTGGTGTCGACCGTAGTAACAATGGTCTCCCTAATATAGGTCACCGCGTCTTGTCCTTCTTCGCTTTCAAAGTGTGCCCCGCTTCCGCCAACCGCAATCGGTCCTGTTGTTTGCCGGGAGCAGCCACGCCCCAGGAAAGCGGCTCATCCTGCGTGTAGCGCTTGCCGAGCCTCCAGGCGATCTCCGCCTTGGTGAGCTCCGCACCGAGATAGAAGGCGTGCGCGCCGTCATTCTCAACGCCGAGGCCCGGGAAAAGTTCAAACGCATCCTGAGCGATCCTGTGGCCCTGGCCGTTGAAGATGTGCACGCCATCCGGAGCGGTCATGATGCGGAAATTGGCATCGCGCACCTCAGCGGCAAGCGCGGCAATATCCTCGACGCTGTTCGGGTAGGGCTTGCGGTCGTGCACCTGTAGCAGAGCGGCATCGTAGCCGCGCGGCAGGGCATGATCCTCCCTGGCCGCAAACATGGTGCGGCGCGCGCTGTCGTGCTCCTCGACCGTGCGGATCGTATGCGGGCTGACATTGACGACAAGCACATTGCCGATCGACAGCTCTGAGCAGATGCCCGCAAGCAGGGCGGTGACACCGGAACTGTCGGCGTCGGTGAGTTCGGTGAGATTGCCGGTGCCCATCATCATCGGGATATCCGGCCAGCGGCGGCGCGCTTCAAGAAAGCGCCCTAACGAGACGGAAAAGCCGAAATGGATCGGGTCGAGCACCGGATCGGCGATGAAGGCGATATCCGCGGCTTGAGCGGCAGCGATCGCGCGGCCAAGCGAATCCAGATCGCCCGGGTTCGAAGGAATGAGAACAGGCGTGACACCATATTTGATGGCAAGGCCGATGGTATGTTCGGTGAGGCTCAGGAGATAGTCCGCACCGGCCGCAGCACTCGTTTCGAGCTCTTCGAGATTGGCTGAATCGACACTGACCTTGAGCCCCTGATCTTTCAAGGCGCGAACGGCATCGGCCAGATGCGGAAACGGGGTTTCCGGCAAGCAGCCAAGATCGATGACATCGGCACCGGCAGCGGCAAGATGCGTTGCACGCTGCATGAGCGCATCGAGCGACAGCGCCGAAGCATCGACGATTTCGGCAAAGATTCGCATGTCATGCCTTGAAAGATCGATGGGCTTGCCGACACGGCCGAGAAAGACCGGGAGATCGGCGACCTCATCGGGACCGCGAACGAATGGAATACCGAAACGCTGGCTCAAACTGTCGAGATCTCCGCGGTAGCGGCCGGGCAGGATGATGCGATCGGCCGATATCGGCGGCTTCAGACGGCGCGCGATGATGTCCTCGGTCATCAGCGCCGCGACCTTCACGCCAATATCGACGATCTCGTAGGTAAACGCTGTCTTACCGAGATCGGCGAGGATCCGTTCCAGCCGTGCACGGGCAAGATGCCCGGTCAGGAACAGTAACCGCTCAGCCATCGCCGGAAATCACCTTCTGGCGGGCGCTGATGGTTTCTATGAGTTCGGCCAGCGACTCGACGACCTTCGTCCGTTCATAGGTCTTGAGCTTTGCAGTATTTTCCAGATCGATCGGGCGCGGATAGACCTTGACCATGCCGCTCGGCGCCATGGTCTCAAGTTCGGGCGCCGTATCGCAGGCAAAAACGATGGACGGCACGAGACACTTCCCCGCCTGTGCATAGACGTTGGTGGGCAGCGAATCCGAAATACCGGCGACGCATTTTGCCACCGTGTTGGATGTGGCCGGCGCGATCACGGCCGTGTGGTAGACGCCGGTGTAAAACCCGCCAATGGGCACGGAACTTGCCGTCTTGTCATGCAGCACGCGCGTCGTATCGAGAAAGTCGAGCTTTAGCCCGTACATGCGCAGCACTTCGTTTGCTGCCTTCGATACGAAGACATCGCAATGCTCGAGCGTGCGGATCAGTTCGAAGCTTTCAATGAAGAAATGGCCCGAACCGGTCAATGCCCAGGCCCAGCGCGGCGTATGCAGTCTCGTCATTGCGCACCCATGGCTTCGGTCTGTCTGTGCCGCATGATCCTGCGTCCGGGGATGGATGCCAAGGGCAAATCGAGCCTATCCAGCATCCCGGGACCGGCGACATAGAGGTTCGCGCCCTCGCCCAGCATATCCGGCAGCATGTTGTCGACAATGCCCGCAGCGGCAAGTTCCCGCACGGTTGCGTAGTGGGCGTATTCGTCGGTCTGCTTGACCAGCAGCAAGTCGCCGGCAGGTAATACTCTGGCCAACCAGGCGCTGAGGCTGTCCGATGTGATATGCCAGGAACACGGTATATCCACCGCGCCCAAGGTCATCGATGACGGAAGCCAGACGGGTGTTGCGCCGGCTTCCAGCACCTCGCCGATGTGCGATAGTGACCGCGCCACCCGCAATTGCGGATGCCGCTCGGCAATGGCGATGCCGAACTGGTCCATGGCGAGGATGGCCATCGCATGTGCTGCCTCGTCGGAATATCCGAGACGCTTCTGCGAAGTCCGCACCTGATCGGCGAAAGGCCCGCCGCCCGGCACGATGACCAGCGGAAAGGTTGCGCTTGCAAGAAGGTCGATCCAGCGCTGCATTTCGGCTTGGCCCGCCGTGCTGCCTCCAAGCTTGACAACGAGCGGTTTCATGAAGACTTCCGGCCCCCGTGGGCGTGGATCGGCCGGGGCTTGGCCGATGAATTCTTCACATCGTTTTTCCGCTCGATCTCGACACCGACACCGCCGGGTCCAAGCTCCAGCTTTTCGGCCCGCACGACAACGCGGGTCACACGCGGATTTTCCAGAACAAAAGCTGCGACCTGCTCTGCCAGCGTTTCGGCAAGCTCGATATGGCCGCGCGCGACGATGGCACGAATGCCGTCCATGATGAGATCGTAGGAAACGACGTGGCGCATGTCTTCCGGGTTGCGCGTCACCCGCAAGACATCGGCCGACACATCGAAACGCACCTTCTGCGCCTTGCCATGCTCGAAACTATAGGCGCCGATGTGGACGGGCAGAACGAAATCGCGAACGAAGATCTTGTCGGTACCAAGCCCCGCCTCGGCAGGATCGGGGAAGTAGCCGCGCGCGGCGAGCAACTTGTAGTCGACGCCCGGGGGTGCGCTTGCCTCGAGAGCCTCGGGGATCAGGCCGCGAATTTTCGCCGTTGCCTGTGCATCGATTGGCGCGGTGCGATCGAGACCCGAACACAGCGCACCGCGGAAACCGAGAAAATCCGGGGCATAGGCCAACAGACGCGGGATATCCGGCGCTTCAAGCGATCCGGCAACGCCAACCTTCAATCCGCGCGACTGGCCATCCTTGATGAAGGTGCCGATCTGGTCAGGAGTCATGTGATTGAGCAACCGCCCTTTCGACTTGTCGGCCGTATCGATCATCACGCCGTGGAATCCGACGGACGAGAGCTCCGCAAACAGATTTTCGCTGTATGTATCGCGGTAGTCGGCGAAAAGCACTGCAATCAATTTTTTGTGCGACGCTAGCGGCTTTAGTGCTTCCAAACAGCCGGCTAAGTTCCCTGACGCGAAGAGCCCGATCTTGATATAGTCCACACCAGTTGCAGCAAATTCCTCAACCTTTGTGCGAACGACTTCAGGTTGCATGGGAAGATCGCCGCAGGCGGCACTGACAGACCGCCTTCCCGCGATAAAAGCTATAACTTCCAGAAGCTTGGACGGTGCAACCGCGCCAAGTGCACCATTGGCCGGGTCCTTCAGATCGATGATATCCGCACCGTTCTGGAAGACGATTTCCGCTTCCTGCACGTCCTGAACGCTTGCCAGCATTTGTGTCATCAGCATAGCCCCCGAAACAGATTGGAAATCTTGCCTGGTGTCAAAGAAAAGTTGACACCTAGGGTTGAGATTATGGCGGGGTTGTTTAAAAACACTATGGGCACCTCTGTTCTTAAGCGACCGCCATTACGTGAATGGCGGCTAGTCTGAATGGTATGATCATGAAGAGTACGGTGCCAAACACTCTCTCAGTTTTATTCGGCTTTTTTTTGCTGTTCGTCAACGTGTCGGCGGTACCGGCGCAGCAGGCTGCGACGAATAAGCCTGCAAAACCGGTGGTTGAAACGCGCATCGGCTATCTTCGCGCCTACGAACCGCAACTGGCACTATCCGTACTCGATATTCCGCCGCGCGACGAAGGTGTGGCGGGCGCCAATGTCGCCATCAACGACAACAATACGACCGGCAAATTTCTTGGCCAGAGCTTTGTCCTGGACGTAACCGAAACCAAGTTCGACGCCGACGTGGTGCCTGTGTTCAAGGAAATGCTCGCCCGCGGCGATCGTTTCATTCTCACCGACATTTCCGCCAGGCAATTGCTGTCGATCGCCGATCTCGCCAAGGATAGCGACGTCCTCTTGTTCAATGTAGGCGCCACGGATGACAGCCTTCGCGAGGAGGAATGCCGCGCGAACATCTTCCACACGGCGCCGACACGAAGCATGCTCGCCGACGGACTGGCGCAATACCTCGTCTGGAAACAATGGCGCAAATGGGTGCTGCTCTATGGCTCGCACGACCGCGACAAGCTCTATGCCGATGCGATCCGCCGCGCCGCGACACGCTTCGGCGCAACGATCGTGGAAGAGCGGCTTTACGAGGACAAGGGTACTGCGCGCAGGACCGACACCGGCGTTATCCAGGTGCAAAAGCAGATGCCGGTATTCACCCAGAACCTGCCGGAACACGATGTGGTCATCGTCGCCGACGAGAGCGAGGTTTTCGGCAGCTACGTCCCTTACCGGACCTGGACGCCGCGGCCGGTAGCGGGAACGGCCGGACTGGTTCCCTCGAGCTGGCACCCCGCCAGCGAACAATGGGGCGGATCACAGATTCAGAATCGTTTCGACAAGGCAACGGGGCGGCGAATGCTCTCGAAGGACATGCAGGCATGGACCGCAGTGCGCATATTGGGAGAGGCGGTCACGCGGTCAAAGGGGAATGATCCCAAACAGGTCGAAACCTTCATCAAGGCGGATGACTTTTCCATAGCCGCCTTCAAGGGGCAAAAACTCAGTTTCCGCAACTGGAACTGGCAGCTGCGCCAGCCGATCCTGATCGGCGACGGCCATGGCGTCGTTTCCACTTCGCCGCAGGAAGGTTTCCTGCATCAGTTCTCGGAACTCGACACGTTGGGCGTGGATAAACCCGAAACCAAGTGCAAGCTCGATTAAAACATGAACATAAATGGGAGGACAAAGATGCGACGACATAGGTGCCTGCTCGCTGCGACCGTAGCGCTGCCATTTCTTGCACAGCCCGCCTGGGCAAATCTGGTCTATGTCTCGAACGAGAAGGACAACACGGTAACGGTGGTCGATTCGAAGACCATGGAGGTGGTCAAGACGATTAACGTCGGGCAACGGCCGCGCGGTATCACCATCTCGCCGGACGGCAAAATCATCTATGTCTGCGCCAGCGATGACGACACGGTCGAGATGATCGATGCCGCGACGAACGAGGTCATCGGATCGCTGCCGTCAGGGCCAGACCCAGAGCTTTTCGTCCTGTCACCCGACGGGCAGACTCTCTATGTCGCCAATGAGGACGACAATCTCGTCACGGTGATCGACGTCAATACGAAAGGCGTGGTTGCCGAGATACCGGTGGGTGTCGAGCCGGAAGGCATGGGTGTGAGCCCCGACGGCAAGACCATTGTGAATACCTCGGAAACGACAAGCATGGCGCATTTCATCGATACGTCGACCCATGAAATCACCGACAATGTGCTCGTGGATTCGCGCCCGCGCTTTGCCGAGTTCAAGCCCGATGGTTCCGAAGTCTGGGTTTCCGCTGAAATCGGCGGCACGGTATCGGTCATCGATAACAAGACCCGCGCGGTGACCCACAAGATCACCTTCGAAATCCAGGGATTGCGCTCCGAACAGATCCAGCCTGTGGGTGTCCGCATCACCGCCGATGGCAAAAAGGCCTATGTGGCGCTCGGCCCGGCGAACCGTGTTGCCGTGGTCAACACGGAAACCTACGAGGTCGAAAAATATGTGCTTGTCGGCCAGCGGGTCTGGCAGCTCGCATTCATGCCGGATGGCAAGCAGATCATCAGCACGAACGGGCTGTCGAACGACATCACATTTATCGACACGGAAACCGATGAGCCAATCAAATCGGTTACGGTAGGGCAATTGCCCTGGGGCGTTGCGATATCGCCGAATTGAAAGCATTTCTGAAGACCAAAGGGAGGAATTACATGACAACATATAAAACCCTCGCACTGGCTGCGGTTCTCAGCATCGGGCTGGCTCAATCCTTTGCCTTTGCCCAAGCTGACGACGATGACGACGCCAAGGCGGCTCCCGAGCCGAAGGCGGCAATGCAGGCAAAACCGCCGGCGATCACGCGCGGCAGCAAGAATGTGCCGGAGCTTATTCTCGGTTCGAAAGAGGATGAATTCACGGTCAACCAGAAGGATTTCGAACTGGTTGCCGGACAGGGCTATCGCTGGAAGATCACGTCCGCAGCAGGACTTGAATACAAATTCGTCACCGATCTTTTCCGAAATGTCTGGATGAACCAGATCGTCATCAACGATCTTGAAGTGCATATGGATGGCGGGCCGGCCTGGCTCGAATTCGACTCGCCAGGGACGATCAATGTACAGTTCACGGCGGTGCGGCCCGGCAAATACACATGGTCCGTGCCAGACCTTGCAGACAAGGGAATGAAGGGTACGATTACCATCAAATAGCCGTCAGTTTGCGGCAAGGTCGTCGTCGCAAAGTACCAAGGGTGGAGCTTGATGGGTACAAATGCCGGACTGAGGAACATCAATGACAAGTCAATGCCGGAAGCGAATCTTCCGGCGCTTGATCTCGCATCCGTGAGTTACGCCTATGGCAAACGCCAGGCGCTGGAAAACATCACGTTTTCCATAGCGCCCGGACGCTTTGCCGTGCTGCTCGGCCTGAACGGAGCGGGCAAGACGACGCTGTTCTCCCTGATCAGTCATCTGTTCGCAACAAGGCACGGCCGCATCCATGTGTTCGGCCATGACATCGACCGGCGGCCGGGTGATGCGTTGCGGCGGCTCGGCATCGTTTTCCAGGCGCGCACGCTCGATCTCGATCTTTCGGTGCATCAGAACCTCTCCTACCATGCATCGCTGCATGGTATCCGCGCGCGCGAAGCCAACCAGCGCATTCACGATCTGATGCAGTCCATCGACATGAGCGACCGGCTGCACGAGAAAGCCCGCAGTCTCTCCGGCGGGCAGATCCGGCGCGTGGAGATTGTCCGCGCGCTGTTGCACGAACCCTCGCTGCTGCTGCTCGATGAAGCGACGGTCGGCCTCGATATCAAATCGCGTGCCACCATCCTTTCCGATATCCGCAAGCTGGTGGAGGAGAAGGGGATCAGCGTCTTATGGGCGACACATCTGATCGACGAGGTCAGTCATGCGGATCAGGTCATCGTGCTCAACCAGGGCAAGCTCGTCGCCAATGGTCCGGTGCATGACGTGGTCAAGAACGCCGGGGCGGAGACGATCAACGAGGCGTTCTCGCGGCTTACCGGGATATATGCACTGAATGCGGGGAACCGGCTATGACGGACATTGCCAGCCGCGTCCCCATCGGACGCAGCCGCTTCGGCGTGATGAACTATCTGGTTTGCCTCAAGGGTATTCTCATCCGTGAGGGCCTGCGCTATCTCAACCAGCGCGAACGTTTCATCTCGTCGCTGGTGCGGCCACTGCTGTGGCTGTTCATCTTTGCGGCAGGCTTCCGCCAGGTGCTCGGCGTTTCGATTATCCCGCCCTATCAGACCTATGTGCTGTACGAAGTCTATATCACGCCCGGCCTGTGCGGCATGATCCTTTTGTTCAGCGGCATGCAATCATCTCTCTCCATGGTCTACGACCGGGAAATGGGCAATATGCGCACGCTTCTCGTCAGCCCGTTTCCACGCTGGTTCCTGCTGGTGTCGAAGCTTTTGGCCGGCGTCGCGGTGTCCATTATTCAGGTCTACGCCTTCTTGTTCATCGCCTGGTTCTGGGGCGTAAAGGCGCCGGCGTCCGGATATCTGCTGACGCTGCCGGCGCTGTTCCTGTCGGGCATGATGCTGGGTGCGCTTGGGATGCTATTGTCATCCCTGATCAAGCAGCTGGAAAACTTCGCCGGCATCATGAACTTCGTGATCTTCCCGATGTATTTTGCCTCATCTGCACTTTACCCGTTGTGGCGCGTGCAGGAGGCAAGTCCGCTGCTTTACAAGATCTGCCTGCTCAATCCGTTTACCTACGCGGTCGAACTGGTGCGCTTCGCTTTTTACGGACAGATCGAGTGGACCTCGCTGGCCGTCGTCTGCGGGTTCACCATCGTTTTCATTGCGGGCGCGATCATCGCCTACGACCCCTCGCGCGGTCTCGTCATCAAGAAACAAGAGGGAGGCAATAATTGAAACGGTCAGAGGTATTCTTCGCGGCGTCGGCTGGTCTTCTCCTGTTATGTTCCGGCGGTGCTGCTCTTGCCGCGGCGAACAATGATCCGAGCTGGCCTTGCGTCCAGCGCAAGGTACCGGAACTTTCGATCGGTCAGGTGTGGAACGGCCCGGACATTCCGGAGGCGGCGAAAAACTGGGATAGCGATCCAAAAATCGATGATCTCGTTAGCGAAGTCGCGGCGCGGCGCAACCCGCTCGACGCCGCACAAAAGCAGGTCGTAGAGTTTGCCGGGAGTCTGCCCAAGGAGCAGCTTAACGACAAGATGTTCATGCTGTTCCAGGGTGTATTCGACACCTTGAACCGCGAGCGTGAGCAGGTGATTTCTGGTATCTCACGCTACGCCGACAAGCAACGCGACATGGCGGCGGATCTGCGCAAGGAAGCCTCGACGGTAGACGCGATGCGAGCCAAACCTGATCACGATCCGGAAGAACTGGACAGGTTGAATGAAAGGCTGACCTGGGAAACCCGCATATTCGAGGAGCGGGTCCAATCGCTGACCTATGTCTGCGAAGTGCCGACGATTATCGAGCAACGCCTGTACGGCCTGTCGAAGACAATCGAGCAAACGATCATCAAACCTTGATTGCAGCCGCCGCAGAAGGGATTGTGCGTGGTTCGACAAGCTCACCATGAGGGAGGTGGTGGATTGCAGTATAATCACCACCGGTACAGATCTGGATAATACCGATAGTACGGATCTAGGCTCCCTGCATCATCAGCATCCCTCATGGTGAGCTTGTCGAACCACGCACAGCACCTATGCTGAAGTTGGGTCGAGTTCGACGGATTTTCCAATCCTTCGATAGGTGAAGGCGTCTGGCGTCGTGTCGGCCGTCTTCGTGCTGATGGCCTCGTTGATGAGCGCGCCCATACGGGCATGCAGCGGGGATTTGATGCAGGCCGGGTCCGTAGCAGCCGCGTCGCCGGCGATTGCCATGGCCTGACAGCGGCAACCACCCCAATCGATCTCCTGACGCTCGCAGCTGCGGCATGGCTCCTGCATCCAGCTTGTTCCGCGAAACGCATTGAATGCGGACGATTCATGCCAGATTCGGCTGAGGCTCCAGTCGCCGAAACGCTCGAAATGCAAAGACTTGATCGTGCCGGCCGCATGGCATGGAAGCACGGTACCATCGGGCGCTACCATGAAGGCATCGCGAGCCCAGCCGCCCATGCAGGGCTTCGGATAGATGGCGAAATAATCAGGCGTGACGAAGTCTATCGTCATGATACCGCGCAGACGCTCCTGCGCTTCTTCGACAATCTGCACCTGCCGCTCGACCGCTTCGCGCTCCGGCATGAGCGCCTTGCGATTGAGCAGAGCCCAGCCCGCATATTGCACATTGGCGATTTCGAGCCGCTCGGCGCCAAGGGAGAGCGCGAGTTCGATGAAATCCGGTACTTCTTCCATGTTGTGGCGATGGATCGGCGCATTGATCGTCAAGGGCAGGCCCGCCGCGCGAACGCGGCGTGCCGTTTCGAGCTTCTTTTCATGGGCGCCGCGCGAATTGCCGATCTTCTCGGTGGTGGCAGCAAACGCACCCTGGAAACTCAGCTGGATATGATCAAGCCCGGCCTCGGCCCAGGCTTCAATTCGGCCATCAGCGATGCCAACGCCCGCCGTGATGAGATTGGTATAGACGCCCCGCCGCGCGAGACAGGCAATAAGCTCCCCGAGATCGGTACGAAGCGTCGGTTCGCCGCCGGAAAGATGTACCTGCAGAACGCCGAGGTCCGCCGCCTGTTCGAACAGCGAAAGCCAGCCTGCCGTATCCATTTCCCGGTTGGCTTTCAACAGCTCGACCGGATTGGAGCAATAGGCACACTGCAACGGGCAGCGATGCGTCAATTCCGCCAGCATGCCGATCGGGGGTAGGACAGGTTCGTTCATAACGTCACCAGAAACTTGTCGGACCATTCCTGCAGAAAGCCGGTTACATCCGGCGCGATCTCGGCTTCATCCGCTGCATACTGGTCCGCCAGCAATGCAATCATTTGCGCGACGCTGTGGCGCCCGTCACACAGCCTCAAAATATCGAGGCTCACTTCATTCGGCCAGAACACCCGTTCCGGCGACAGCAGCGCCCATGCCTCGCGCACCGTATCATACTGCAGCCGTGCATGAGACTTTAATATGGGTCGCGATTGCATGGAAACAACCGCACGGACACGGCTTGCCCCAGTCATGCCGCCTCCGGATCGAAAGCGCCGGGCGGGATATTGCCCTTTTCACCGTAAGCATGAGCTAACGCATCGAGCATTGCCCAGAGGATATCGCATTTGAAAATGAGCGCGTCGATGACCGCCTGCTGTTTTTCCGGCGTATCGGCATGTTTCATCACATAGGCCAAGGCGAAATCGGAATCGCGTGACGCCTGTGTCGGCCGCTTGTCGAAATAGGCCAGGATATCCGGCGTCACATAATCATATTTCGCCAGCATGGCCGGAACGCGCTCGCCGATGATGACAGGCGAGAAAAGCTCTGTCAGAGATGAGGCCACGGCCTCAAGCAGCGTGCGGTTGGTGCAGAAGGAAAGGTAGGCGCCAACGGCAAATCGCGTGCCCGGCAGTGCCAGCTTTTCGCTTTTGACATCATCTGCATCGAGACCAAGACCCGTAGCAAGCTTCAACCAGCGCGCAATGCCACCGCTCCAGCCGTCGTCGCCATCGTGATCTTCGATCCGCTTGCGCCATTCGGCACGAAATTCGGGATCTTCGGCCCGGGCAATGATCATCGCGTCCTTGCGCGGAATGACCGACTGATAGCAATAGCGATTGAGCGCCCAAGCCTGCATCTGCCCCTTGGTCAGGGCCCCGCTGACCATCTGGTGATGATAGGGGTGGCGATTGTGATAGCGCTCCGCACCGACCTCGCGCAGAACTCTTTCCAGATCAGCTGGCGACAATCCGTCTCGCGCCGCATTGCCGAATTTGCTCAAAGCCTGACCTCCATGCCATCAAATGCTATTTTCCAGCCCGCGGCGACAACGGCCGCATGTTCAGGCGATGCCGCGTCGAGAATGGGGTTGGTATTGTTGATGTGCACATAGATCCGCTTCCTGATGCCAAGATCCGCCAGGGCCGCCAGCGAACCACCCTCGCCCGAAATGTACATATGACCCATGCGCGCGCCGGTTTTTGTGCCCACTCCTGCCGCGATCATCTCGTCATCGGTATAGACGGTGCCATCGAAGAACAGGCATTCGGCAGCTGACAGCCGCTCTCGAAGGGGGGCGTCGATACCGGCGCAGCCCGGAATGTAAAAGGCCGTCGTCGCACCATCACCCGATGCGATGCGCAGGCCGATCGTATCGCCTGTCATCGTGCCAAACCCCTCACTCGCCTTGGATTTATCTTCGAGGAACAGCGCAACCTTACCCGGCACAGCAAAAGTTTCGACGGTTATGCCGACGCGATTTCCTTGGGCATCAAGAATATCCGTGCTCTCGCCCAAGGGGAGTTCGCGCCTTTCGACGATTTCCCGATCAAGGACGTTGAAAATCGAATTGGATTCGAGCACGTCGAGAACCCGCCCTGTCGCATAAATCGCGAAGGGTTCGCGCTCACGCAGGCTGAGCAGCCCGGCGATATGATCGACATCGGCATTGGTCAGGATGACGGCGCGGATGGGCGTCGAGCGCAACGGTCCATCGGCCCGCGGCTGCAATTCAGGTGTGACGGCAATCTGCTGGCGAATGTCAGGCGACGCGTTGAACAAAACCCAATCACGCCCGTTCGCGCTGGCGGCGAGACTCGATTGGGTTCTCGCACGGAAATTGGCTTCGCCATTCCGTGCTCCACGGCTCAATCGATAATTGCAATTCCACTGGGGAAACCCGCCTCCTGCTGCGGAGCCGATGACTGTCAATCGCATGCGGGCACAAACCCTCTCCTTCCGGAAACCAGGTTCCGGCCGAACAACCACAAGGTGCCGCCCTACGCGATCAGATCGCGCAGGGCGATGGGTCAGATCTTACTTTTTTGCCTTGAGTTCTGCAGGCAGGTAACGTGAAAGTTCCATACCGGCAGCAACCTGACACATGGTAGGTTTTGTCCATGTTTTCTTCATGCTTTCCTCCTTCTGCTTAAAGATCAAAGATTGATCTTTCTCCTTATCATACGCCTTTATGGCGCAAGATTGAAATTAAAAGGGCTCATTTTTCTGTGTTGGCTGCTTCGCCGCGGTCCAGCCATCCGTGCCGAGAGGATACCAAAGTACCGATTTGTATCCCCACTCGACAGCTCGTTTGGCTGCATTCCATGACATCCAGCAGTTCGCCATACAGTAAAAAAGCACCTTTCGTTTCGTGTCGTCGCCCAACCGAGATTTCAGCCCCTTGCGAAAATAGGCTTCCGTCTCCTTGTTTATGATTCCGTAGCCCACATTTGCGAGCCATATGCTCCCGGGAATATCTTCCCGGACTTTTTCCCTCCAGATGGTCCCGGCCGGAAGATTTGCCGGCTTGGGATCACGAGGAAGGACATCGACGAACACCGCCGATTTGTCTTTCCACAGGGCGATGGTTTCCTCGGTGGTGACCACCTTTGCCCCCTTCAAAGTGGCGGGAACCGGCGCCCTGTAATTTTCGGTCCTGTAGTCCGTCGGCTCCGGCGCCGTTTCACCCGCGAAAGCCGTCGTCACCAGTACGGTAAGTAAAACGGCCAACGCGCAGGAACAGTTCCGCACCGGTTTTTCACCTCGCTTCATCCACCCACCACGCTACTGCGTGATCAGCTTGTTATTCTCGTCGACCAACGGCACCTGGAAATTGAGCAGGATCTTGTTGATCTCGCTCTGGTTCTCCCGGATCACCTTGTTCAATGTGCGCTTCCACTCCTGATCGGATGGGCGCACACCCATCGTGATCCGGTATGCCATATGCCCGGTCTTTTCCTTGACCAGGGGAATCACCGTCAGGTTGGGATCGATCTCCTTGGCATAATAACCTGCCATCGGCCCCCAAAGGATCGCAACGTCGATCACACCACTTTCGAGTTCCTTGATCATGACCTCCGCCATCGAAGGCGCGAGCCTTGTATCGACCATCAGGGGATAGGGATGAACGTTTTTCATATAGCCGACCTTGGCGAGATTGGCAGACGGCGGGGTTCCGGCAACAACGCCTATTTTCTTGTTCGCCAATTTGCTGTCCTCGATTGTATCCACACCATCGAGGCCGCTGTCCTTCTTGTAGATCATCACATAGGTCGAGCGATAATAGGCATTGGTATTCTGGACGAGTTCGTCGCCCTGCGCGTATCCCATGATGATGTCGCAGCGATTGGCCCGCAGCGTGCTGCGGACGAAGCCTGTCGCCATCGGGAACCACGTATATGCCACCGATTTACGCCCGGTCTTCGCAGCCACGAGCTCAGCCAGCTTGTTTTCGAACCCCTTGCCGCTCTCATCGGAGAACGGCATGTTGGATGGATCCGAGCAAACACGCAGGACGTCAGGATCGACCAGTTCGCCCGAGGCTCCAAGACCCGCACCTTGGGCCAGGACCCCGGACGGCACGGCAAGTGCCGCCGCCATGACGCCGCCGGCAATCCATCTCGTCAGGGGTATCGCATATCGCATCATTTACCCACCCATACAGGAGGCTTCCGCCTCTTTGGCTGCAGGCGGTTTGTCCGCATGCTTTGCAGGACGCCCGCGAGGCAGATCGCCGACGGCCCGGGCACGCAGATAAACGTAGAGGTCGTCCATATAGCAGTAGACGTTCTTGTTGTTGCCAAAAGCCGGCATGACGTTTTCCTTGCCAGCGCTGAGGTTTTTGCGCCCTTCGGCAACTATCGACAGGAACTCCGCATAGGGCATCGTCTTCAGCGAGTTTGCCAAAGCCGGCGCGAAGGAAGAACCTGCACCATCCGCGCCGTGGCAGACAAAACAATCTGAATTGAACCGGCGAAACCCGCTATAGGTGTACCAGTCGACCGTACCATCCTCGTCAATCTTGAAGGTGGGATTCCCGTCCTTATCGGCATATTTGCCGTTTTCGTCGGAGGCAACAGCTGCTGCGGCTTTGTCATCGGCGTAAGCGCTGCCGGGGCCCGCTACAAGCGCAAGACCGGCAGTGACGGCAAGCAATGTCATTCGAATAGGCATACAAGAACCTCGCATTCAACTCGTCAATTCGGCTCGGCACCTTGCGGCGCCGCCTGGACGGTTGTTTGATCATCGATATGGGTCAGGTGACACGGGGGGCCCGGCCTGGTTGAAACCGGGCTCCCATTATTCAAAGCCTGCATCCGCGGGCTCACTGTGTCAGCTTCGTTCCCGATTACTCAGGAACAGCGAAAACGGTCAACTGACCGCCCAAGGCCGTGTAGTCGGAGAGCGCAGCATAACCGCCCACCGCACCGAGGCCTTCATTCGGCTTCGTCAAGCCGGCGGCAAGACCGATACCAGCCCATCCGCCAACACCGGACAGAACGGCAACATATTGTTTGCCCTTATGTTCGTATGTGGTGACGTTACCGATGATGCCGGACGGAGTCTTGAACTTGTAAAGTTCCTTGCCGTCCTTATCGACCGCCTTCAGATAGCCTTCAAGCGTTCCGTAGAAGACGACATCGCCATCGGTGGCCAAAGCGCCTGACCAGACCGAGAACTGCTCGGGTTTGGACCAGACGATCTCACCCTTTGCCGCATCCCATGCGATGAAGTTACCCATGCCGCCATGGCTGTTCGGAGCTGGATACATGGACAGTGTCGCGCCGACGTAAGGCTGACCGGCGGTGTAACTGACCTTATAGGGCTCGTAGTCCATGCAGACGTGGTTTGTTGGAACATAGAAGAGCTTGGTCTTTGGCGAATAAGCGGCCGGCTGCTGATCTTTCGTACCAAGAGCTGCCGGGCAGATACCCGTGGTGTTGACGTCTTCGCCTTGTACCTGCGTCGAGTATTTGTCCACGACCTTCGGGCGGCCGTAGGTCTTGCTATCCTTGTCCATGTCGACTTCCGTCGCCCAGTTCACTGCCGGATCGTATTTCTTTGCGACCAGAAGTTCACCGGTTGCACGATCCATCGTATAGGCAAAGCCGTTGCGATCGAAGTGCACGAGGACATCACGCGGCTTGCCATCGACCTCGATGCCATCCGCAAGGATCATTTCGTTGATACCGTCATAATCCCACTCGTCATGCGGGGTCATCTGGTAGAGCCATTTCGCCATGCCTGTATCGGCATCGCGGGCCATGATGGTCATGGACCACTTGTTGTCACCGGGACGCTGACTTGGGTTCCAGGTGGATGGATTGCCGGTACCGTAGTAGATCAGGTTCAGCTTGGGATCGTACGAATACCAACCCCACGTCGTTCCACCACCGGTTTTCCACTGGTCACCTTCCCAGGTGTTGGTGCCCGAGTCTTTTCCGACTGGCTTGCCGAGCTGGGTGGTCTTTTCCGGATCGATCAAGGTTTCCTTGTCGGAACCCATCGACCAGGCACGCCAGGCCTGCTTGCCATCCTTCATGTCATAAGCCGTCAACGCACCGCGAACACCAAATTCACCACCGGAAATACCGACGATGACCTTGTCTTTCACGACCATTGGCGCGGATGTTCCGGATTCGCCCTTGCTGCCATCTGACGCCTCGGCGTTTTTCACGGACCAGACCGGTTTACCTGTCTTTGCATCGAGGGCAACGAGCGTTGTATCGGCCTGATAGAGGAATATCTTGCCGTCGCCATAAGCTACGCCGCGATTAACGGTGTCGCAGCACATGATAGGAATGACGTTTGCGTCCTGCTTGGGTTCATACTTCCAGAGGATTTTGCCATCATTGTTCAGGTCAAGCGCAAAGACGGTGTTCGGAAAAGGCGCATGAACATACATCACATCGCCGACGATGAGCGGGCCTCCTTCATGGCCGCGCAGCACACCGGTCGAAAACGTCCAGGCGACCTGAAGGTTTTTGACATTGTCCGCAGTGATTTTATTGAGTTTTGAGTATCGCGTATTAGCGTAATCGCCGGTCTGGATAGCCCAGTTCTTCGAATCAGAAATCAGACCCTGAAGATCGTCATTGGCCAGAGCACCCCCCGCCAATGAGAACGTCATGGCCGTTGTAGCCAATGCAATTCCAATTAAATTTCTGTGTACACGCATTTTGAGTCCTCCCTAAGTTCACATTTATGAACCATCGGACGAAGCCGTTTTTCAGTGCGGGTTCGCTCCATTAGCTCACGCAAATGGGGAAGTATTTCCGGCAGCGTGTCACGACAAAGCCAGGCGCGCAGAGGGCACCGTTACTGCCCACCTCGCTTGGCCTACGAAGACTGTCACCACTCCCTTGACGGCAACGTCCTTGAAGCCGGAAACAAGTTGACGATAGGAGAAAGAATTGCATTAGGCAAGCGGGATTATCAAATTATATTTGCTGCGTTGCAGTATACTTTGCTGCATCGCAGTAAGTATCCGATTTAGTTATTATATTCTGGCAGCCCGTCCTGTCACATAATTTGATACTTATGGAACGGATTCTGTTTGCAGTTTGTTATTGTTGTTTGCTATCTATCTGGAAAATGTATATTTACCGTCCGCAAATGCGAGGATGCCATGATCACATCGAAAATCACGCAAATTACCGTGTTAGCAGGTGCAGCAATTGTCCTTTCCTTGCCGGCTAATGCTGCGTCAGATTACCCCACTTCGACCCTCGCCGAATATGTCTACGGCTGCATGAAAGCCAATGGTGAGAACCGCGATGTACTTCAGCGCTGTTCGTGCTCGATCGACGTGATCGCGTCCGTCGTGACCTACCCTCACTACGAAGCCGCCGAGACCTACAAACAGATGGGTTTGCTGTCCGGAGAGAATGGTGTCCTGTTTCGTGAAAGTGCTCCCGCGAAAGCTTCGATCACCGAATTGAAGCGGGCTCAGGCGGAAGCCGACGTCCGCTGCTTCTGAAGACCTCGATAATTCATCTTGATGGCCATCTAGGGCAGCTTTCTCGACTTCCGGTGCTCACGAACGAGAAAGTTCGCTGCGCTCCGGCTCCTCGAAAACCACCCTAGATGGCCATCAAGATGAATTCTGGAAGGTCTTCATGGCCGTGTTTTTCGATCACAGGCTGGAGGATTCCAGCGGCCACTCGTCCTGGAATTTCTTGCCTTCGGTATCGGCAGCCTCGACCTTCACATCCTCGCCGGGTTTCGCATCGAATTCGAAGCGGAAATTCGGGTCTTCCGAAATTGAAATCCCGCCTTCCATCGACATGATAAGCCTGTCACCCTGCGACACGGTCAGGCCCTGGATGAAGTGCGCGGGGATATAATAGCGCGTGACCTGATCCATCTGCAGCCCGGAATTGTTGGGGTGGCGAATCATCAACTGCATTTCAGTTGCGCGGGTCATCGGCTCGTTGCCAGGCGTCTTGGCTGTAAAGACGCGCAGCTTCATCTTGCCGAGCGAAGCCAGGGCTTCATCCTGATTTTTCATCGCCGGTGCGGAGCAGCCGCCGGATGCCTTGACGAAAGTCTGCGTCATATGAAGTTTTCCATCTTCGGTTTCGGCAATGGCGCGAACATAGGAATAGGCATTGACCCGAAGGCGCGTCGCCAGATGGGTGACGCCCGCATCCTTGCCGAACTGGAACACTGCAGCGACGGGTGACGGATTTTCATCGACGATGAGGGTGACAGCCTTGATCCGGCCAGTTGCCGCATCGGTTTTGAAATGCAGATCGATGGGTACGATTGCCGCATCCTCGGCGCGTTTCGGTGCATCGATCGTGATGATGCCGCCAGCATCTCCGATCGGCTTTTGGCCGAAGACATCGCCCTTCAAACCATCCCAGGTTTTGGTATCCGGAACGCTCGCGCTTTGCGCGTTGGCGGCAAACGGTATCGCCGCTCCAACGAGCGCGAGAAGGACGAGCGCAACCATCCGGCTACCCAGTCGTATCGGCTTTATCGTCATATTCTGCCTCCACCAAGAAGATTGGCGGTGCCCGGCCATGCATGAGTATACCACCTCGGCTGGCGTAGTTGCAAACGGGTTCATTCCCATTCGAGTTCGGCAAAGGCGGCCGTGGCGTTGCGCAGATTGTAGTCGTCAAAGAGACGCCAGTTGTTCCGCTCACTTTCCGCCGCTGTCTTGACCGCCTCCGCCATTGGCACGCCATCGGCGATGGCCTTGCGAATGTCGCGGGCGAGCGCATCGAAGTAGCGCTGCTCCTGTTCAAGCGCCTGCGGCCAGGCTGACGGAACGGGACCATGTCCCGGTACCGCAAATTTTGCCTTGATCCCTTTGAGTTCCCCCAGCTGTGCGATCCAGCCAAGCAACGATCCATCCATCGTCGGAAGATGCTCGATGAAACACAGATCGCCGGTGAAGAAGGTACCGGACTGTTCGTCGAAAACTGTAAGATCGTTGTCCGTATGAGCTGGCTTCCAGGCCTTCAAAGTAAGCTTCCGATTACCGAGATCGAGCTGCTCCTCGCCGGTCACAAGCTGCGTGGGCGGTATGATCTTTATGTCGGCCATCAGCGCACTGCCCATGGCGTCGCGATAGCTCTGCAAATAATAGTCGCCGCGGCTGGCAAGCGCGCGCGGCAGATTGTGATGCCCGACAACAATCGCTCCTGTATCTCCGAACGCGGCGTTTCCGAAAATATGATCGGGGTGCATATGCGTGTTGATCAGGTAGCGGATCGGCTTATCCGTCCTGGCGCGAATGGCGGCGACGAGTTCCCTGCCCTCGGCAACACTGCCGCCGCTGTCGATCACGGCGACCGCTTCGTCGCCTATGATGAAGCTGACATTGCAGATCTCGCCCTCGTTGTTCGCGGTCATCATCTCGGGCCTGCCCGCAAAGGCGAAGACCCCGCCGGCAATCTCCTTGACAGGCAAAGGCTCGATCGGGCTCGACTGCGCCCGCGCCAGACGGACATGCGAAATGCCGCAACAGGCGAAAAAGACACCAGTTTTAAGAACGCTGCGCCGGGTCGGCTGACTCATGGCGCGTTCCTCACCCCGGCGAATTTTTCATTGAACGAACGCAACAGATCCGCCTTCACCTGCTCATTGCGATAGTTGCGTGGCAGACGGATATCGAACGTACCGATCACTTGGGCGGGACGCTCGGAAAGCACGATGATACGGTCGGCGAGCATGATTGCCTCCTGCAGATTATGCGTCACCATCAACGCGATCGTCGGGCGCTCGGACCACACGGAGAGCAGCATATGGCGTAGCTGCTGCGCTGTGGACTCATCCAGCGAGACAAATGGTTCATCAAGCAAAAATATATCCGGCTCGATCGCCAGTGCGCGCGCTATCGCCGCGCGGCGTGCCAGCCCCAGCGACAGCTCTGCCGGATAGAAATTGCGCATCTTCGACAGGCCGAGCGTGCTGAACAAGCCATCGAGATTGGTCTCGCGCTTGGGCTGCGGCATGGCGAGCCGCACATTCTGCTCAACTGTACGCCAGGGCAGAAGCATCGGCTCCTGAAACACCGCCCCGATACGCGCGTCCGCCAATCCGGGCAACTGGATCGACCCGCGATAGTCGCTGTCGAGACCAAGCAAAATGCGTAAAGTAGTGGTCTTCCCGCAACCCGACGGTCCAAGGATACAGGCGAACTCGTTCTGCTCGACCTCGAAGCGCAGATCGCGCAGGACCGCAATCGTTCCACCGTTGGACGAGCGGAACGTTTTCTCTTCTATGTTGACCTTAAGCCGCGCTGCGACGCCAGCGAGTTGATGTGTGTTCAAGCGGTTGCACCACGACGAGTTCGATGAAGAGCATGACGGCAACAAAGGCCAGGGTATAGGCCAGTATCGCCGCGACATCGAAGAGTTGAAAAAACAGGTTGATCTGAAAACCGACACCATTGGAGCGGCCGAGCAACTCGACCACGAGCACAATTTTCCAGATCAGCGAAATACCGGAACGCGATGCGGCGGCTATGTAGGGCTGCAGCTGCGGTATCAGTATATGCCGCAATCGATCCAATGCATTGAAGCGGTACACCTGCGCCATTTCCGCGTAGCGCGGATCGAGCGCCCTCGTTCCTTCGCGCAAGGTGACGACCACATTCGGGATCTTGTTGAGCGCTACAGCGCCGATCGCTGCGGCTTCATTGAGCCCGAACCAGATATAGGCGAGGACGATGATGACCAGCGCGGGTATATTGAGGAAGAGAATGACCCACGGATTGAAGAACTCGTCTGCGCGCCGGTAACTGCCAAGCAGGACACCGATCACCGAACCTATCAGCATCGCCAGCACAAAAGAGGCAGCGACGCGGCACAAGGTGATGCCGAGATTGTAGGGCAGATCGCCGCTCGCCGTTTCGCTGAGGAATGTTTGCAGAACCAGCAAAGGCGCCGGAAACGAGCGGCTGGGCCAGATCGTCGCTCCGGCATGCCATGCAACGACCAATACGCCAAACGACAGCAACACCATCAGCGGCGAGCTCCACTGCCACTTCGAAGCCGCGGTGGAAACAAGCTTGCCCGTTTGCTGCTGTTCGCGCGATGCAAGGGCCAATTAGTCTGCCCTCCAGAAGGTGCCCGGCGCCAATGTTTTTCCGGGGCCGACGAGCCGTTCGCCGCCAAGATCGGCGAGGATAGCATAGAGCTTGGTCGCGTCGGCCTGTTCGTCCTCGATTGGCCGGTCGGGAATACCCTCGCGATAGCGGTCACGCAGCGCATCCAGCTCATGGCCTTCGGCTTTCACCACCGGCGCCAGACGTTGCCATTCCTCATCGGAACTGCCGAGCAGGGCCTTAGCATCTCTGCTGGCCTTGACGAACCCTGCAATTGCGTCCGGATGGGCGTCGGCCCATTTGTCGTGAAAGATGTAGCCGATGGCCGAAACGTCACCTGTAGCGCCGAGCGCCTTTGCAGCATCGCTGGTACTGACGAGGCGGTGAAACCCATTGGCTTCAAGCCTTGCGCAAAAATTCCAGAAGTTCAGCACGGCATCCAGTTCACCTTGCTGCGCCTTTTCGGCAAGCAGCGGCGGCGTGCCGTAGACAATTTCGCTTTGCGCCGGCAGATCGAGTGAGAACTGGTGCTTGGCATAGCCCTGCATAAGCAGCCAGCTCTTGTCCAGCGGCCCACCTGCCACACCGATCTTCTTGCCCTTCAGATCCGCCAGACTTTTGATCGGCGAGCCATCAGGAACCATCAAGGCGCCGACCGAACTCGAATAGGGCACGAAGGTCAGGTCTTCGCCCGACGCGCGCTGCCGCGACACCCAGAGCCAGTCCGTGACGATGATATCAACATCCCCGGCCATCATGGCGACATTGGTTGCATCTTCACTCGCGAAGAAGCGGACATCGACATTCACGCCATATTTTTCGTCGAGCTTATGTTGCTTGATCGTATCCAGCTCCCAATTGACAGTCCCGAATTTCAGGACGCCAACACGAACGGTCTCAGCAGCCAGGCCGGCCTGCGTGTCAAACCCAAGGGCGAGCACAAACAAGATACAGAAGCGGAAAAGGCGTTGATATAGTCCTGTCACGATGTCCTCCCAGACAAGTCGCTTTTCTAGAGCTCTATATCCTTTGATGGATAGTCGCATTTCCAACGAATGACCTTAACGTTGGGATGGTCGCCGGACCATTTTGCAATTTCCGTCGGCGCGAGGAGCATGCAATTGTTCAGACCGCCGCCCCTGTTTTCAAAATGCAGGCGCTCCTCCCGGCAACTCGCCGGGTTGGATATGAGACAGATGGTCAAAACGAGGTCAACAACATCCATACAAGCACCTCCCAATCCTCTGACACGTCCCACCTTCATAGCGCCGAAATCTCAGGATTCCTGACTGGCAAGAAGATTGTAGTGCGGATTTCCCAAGGTGCCCGATGAGAAATGTTCGTCACAAATTACGGGTGTCACCTCTTGGCGTCAATCGCCACCGGCCGAGAAAACGCGATCGTGAAGCTGCGGCGTTATATCCTTTTCAAACAATTGACTTATCAGGCGCTGAAGGTACCTTCTGGAAGTGTTCTAAAAATTGGTGGCGCCAATGCATGGAAAATTGGCGCCGGTCTTCGTCCAGGGCACCCTTGGCGAAAATGAGGAGATGCCATGCGTTATTCTACCGTTCTGATTGGACTATCAGTTGCGATTCTGTCTGTTGCCGGAGCCCGGGCCCAAGACGCCGGCGACGCAACGGCAGGAGCGACAGTTTTCAAGAAATGTGCAGTCTGTCACGTGGCGGATACCGACAAGAACAAGGTCGGACCTTCTTTGTTTAAAGTGATGGGCAGAACCGCGGGAACCCATCCAGGCTTCAGCTATTCACCCGCGATGAAGGCCGCAGGCGCGGCCGGACTTGTCTGGGATACTGCCAGCCTCCGCGATTATCTGCACGATCCGAAGGCCAAGGTGAAAGGCACGAAAATGGCCTTTCCCGGTCTGAAGGACGACAAGGAAATTACTGATCTTGAAGCCTATCTGAATCAATATAAATAGCCGGATCGCCGCCGGTCGATCCGGCCGGCGGCACCCAGTCAGACAATCTCACGCCATTTGATCGAACAGCCGACCGATGCGATCTGCTCGCGCGGCCCCTGCCCTGTATTGGCAATTTCCTTCATCGCTTCGAACAGATCGCGGCGGATCTCTGGCGCTGCCGCTTCCTTGCGTGATGCGTCGAGGCGTCCCCGATACTGTAGTTCACCCGCGCCATTGAACCCGAAGAAATCAGGCGTGCAGACGGCCCCGTATGTACGCGCCACGCTCTGATCAGCGTCATGCAGGTAGTGAAACGGAAACGCGTTCTCGCGGGCAAAAACCTTCATGTTTTCAAACAAATCGGCGGGATAGGCACTTGCGTCATTGGCATTGATGGCGACAAAGCCGATGCCGAGTTCCTCAAGATCCCGGGCGTCGCGGACGATGCGCTGGATAACTGCTTTCACATAAGGACAATGGTTGCAGATGAAAGCAACAACCAGCCCCTTGTCGCCTGCCTGCGCCAGAATGGAATGCTGCCGGCCATCGGTACCAATCAGGTTCGCATCAACGGCCTTCCAGCCAAAATCACAAAGGGGTGGTATCGCCGCCATTGTCTTTCTCCTCCGCTCAAGCTGCCGCCCGATGCCTCGCATGATCGGCAGCATGACGGATTGCAGCGATATTGTCAGCATAGGCCGCCTTGCCGGTGCCCTTGAAGACCGCTGATCCCGCGACAAGCACATTCGCGCCTGCCGCCGCAACGAGGGGCGCGGTTTCAGGCGTCACGCCGCCGTCGATTTCAATATGAATCGGGCGGTTGCCGATCAACGCCTTCACACGCCGCACTTTATCCACGACGGAAGGGATGAACGCCTGCCCGCCGAAACCCGGATTGACTGTCATCAGGAGCACGAGATCAAGCCGGTCCAGCACATATTCGATGACGCTTTCCGGAGTCGAAGGGTTGAGTGAAACACCCGCCTTCTTGCCGAGACTGCGGATAGCCTGCAGCGAGCGATCGAGATGCGGGCCGGCTTCCGCATGCACGGTGATGTAATCGCAACCGGCATCGGCAAAAGCGCCGAGATAGGTATCCGTCGGGGCGATCATGAGATGACAATCGAATATTGCGGACGTCCGGTTGCGGATGGATTTTATGATCTGCGGCCCGAACGTGATGTTCGGGACGAAATGCCCATCCATCACGTCGAGATGCACCCAGTCGGCACCCGCCGCCATGACGTCTTCGACTTCCTGGCCGAGCCGGGAAAAATCCGCCGAAAGCACGGACGGCGCGATGAGTACGTTCCTGTTCATGGCGTTTGCTCCTCTCTTGACGATGCGGAAAACACACGGCTGACCCTGATATCGTCCGCGGTAATCGTTGACAACGCCGCCGCATCTGTCGGCCCGTTGGACGCCTCGAACAGCCGGTTTGCGTGGCGCAGTCTCGCCCTGTCCAGCGCGTTGCGAATGGAACGGGCATTGGCAAAATGCGGCTGCTGGCGGCGCCGTTCGATATAGTCGGCCATGATGGCGCGGCCTTCCGCATCGAACGTATAATTCTGCTTCGACAGCATCGTCTCGGAAATACTCAGCAACTCGTCAGAGCTATAGTCCGGGAAATCGATGTGATGGGCGATGCGCGACCGAAAACCCGGATTGCTCTCGAAGAATTTATCCATGCGATCGGCATAGCCCGCGAGAATCACCACGAGATCGTCCCGCTGGTTTTCCATCACCTGCAACAATATCTCGATCGCTTCCTGTCCGTAGTCGCGTTCGTTCTCCTGGCGGTGCAGATAATAGGCCTCGTCAATGAACAAGACGCCGCCCATGGCTTTCTTCAGGATCTCCTTGGTCTTCGGGGCGGTATGCCCGATATATTGCCCGACCAGATCGTCACGGGTGACAGAGACGAGATGGCCCTTGCGGATATAGCCGAGGCGATGCAACAGGTCCGCCATGCGCATTGCAACGGTGGTCTTGCCGGTGCCAGGATTGCCGCTGAAACTCATGTGCAACGTCGGCGTTTCATGCGCGAGACCCATGCGCCGGCGTGCCCGCTCGACCAGCAGCAATGCTGCGGTCTCCTTGATCCGCTGCTTGACCGGCTTCAGGCCGATCAAGTCGCGGTCGAGTTCGTCCAGCACCTCCTTGACGCCGGATTCGACATATTCAGCGCGCAGGTCGATGGCAGACGGAACCTCGAGCTGGGTGATGCTGGCGTCAGCCATAGCGTTGCCCCGCTGGCTTGTCCGTTGCGTAGGACCTCGTCGTGTAACGAACCACGCGGCCCTCGCCTTCCTGGCGGGCAAGGTGGAAGCCTGGCTCTTCCGGCGGGCGGTTGACGAGGAACGACAGCTTGACCGATTCCCAGCCGTGGGTGTTGTCGAAGGCGACAAGGCGAATGTAGTAGTCGCCATAGACCTTGCGGCATTCCTTCAGCTCCATCATGAGGGCGGCTGCATCCGGGTTGTCGAACATCGGATGTCCCCACATGTCCCAGTAGGTGTTGCGCGGGTGCGGGTCATCGGTAAATTCGAGACTGACAGCCCAGCCATTGTCGATGCAATATTGCACCTGCCTGGCGATCTGCTCGTCGGTCAGGTCAGGCAGGAACGAGAATGCTCCTTGAGTGATACGCATGTCGTTTCTCCTATTCTGCTGCTGTTGCCGTCGGAACGAAATCCGGCGAGTCGGTTGAGGTGTAGTTGAAGGAAACGTCCTTCCAGACTTCGAGCGCCTGCTGCAGAGGCTGGCAGGTGCGTGCTGCCATACGCAGGATCTCCGGTCCTTCATTGACGATGTCACGGCCTTCGTTACGCGCGAGCACCATGCATTCGAGTGCGACGCGGTTGGCCGTCGCACCCGCTGCGATGCCGAGCGGGTGACCGATCGTGCCGCCACCGAACTGCAGAACAACGTCCTCGCCCAGGAGGTCGAGCAGCTGGTGCATCTGGCCGGCGTGGATACCGCCCGAAGCCACCGGCATCATCTTGTTGAGCGAGGCCCAATGCTGATCGAAGAACACGCCGTTCTCCAGCCGCATCGGATTGAAGTCCTCGCGGCAGATGTCGTAGTAGCCGCGCGTGGTTGCCGGGTCACCCTCCAGCTTGCCGACGACAGTACCCGCGTGGATATGATCCACACCGGCGAGGCGCATCCACTTGGCGATGACGCGGAACGACACGCCATGCGACTTCTGCCGGGTGTAGGTCGAATGACCGGCACGATGCAGATGCAGGATCATGTCATTGCGCCGCGCCCACTTGGCCATGGACTGGATCGCCGTGTAACCGATGACCAGATCGATCATGACGATGTTCGACCCGAGCTCCTTGGCGAAATCGGCACGCTCATACATGTCTTCCATCGTGGCAGCTGTAACGTTGAGGTAGCTGCCCTTGATCTCGCCTGTCGCAGCCTGCGCCTTGTTGACGGCCTCCATGCAATAGAGGAAGCGCTCACGCCAGTGCATGAAGGGCTGCGAGTTGATGTTCTCATCATCCTTGGTGAAATCCAGACCGCCCTTCAGCGCTTCGTAGACCACACGGCCGTAGTTGCGGCCCGAAAGTCCGAGCTTCGGCTTGACCGTCGCACCCAGCAACGGACGTCCGAACTTGTCGAGACGTTCGCGCTCGACAACGATACCCGTTGGCGGACCCTGGAAGGTCTTCACATAGGCCACCGGCAGGCGCATGTCCTCCAGCCGCAAAGCCTTCAAAGGCTTGAAGCCAAAGACGTTGCCGATGATCGATGCCGTCAGGTTCGAGATGGAGCCCGGCTCGAACAGGTCGAGATCGTATGCAATGTAGGCGAAATACTGGCCTTCACCATTCGGAACCGGATCGACGCGGTACGCCTTGGCACGGTACTTCTCCGTAGCGGTCAGCCGGTCCGTCCACACGACGGTCCAGGTGGCAGTAGAAGATTCACCGGCAACGGCAGCGGCGGCCTCGATCGGATCGACGCCATCCTGTGGCGTGATGCGAAACAGCGCGATGATGTCGGTGTCCTTCGGTTCATAGTCAGGCTCCCAGTAGCCCATCTTCTTGTATTCCATGACACCGGACCTGTAGCGGTCCTTTCCTGTGACCGTTTCTGACTTGTTCGACATGATGAGGTCCTTTCCTTGGTAATTTTGATTTCAAGCAGCCTTGGCTGCAGCGATTTGCGGATCGAGTTTGCCGGCGGCATAGCGTTTGGCCATTTCATCGAGCCCGATAACCTTGATCCGCGATGCGTTGCCCGCCGTGCCGAACCGCTCGAAGCGGTCACGGCAAAGATCGCGCATGGCATCCATGGCCGGTTTGAGGAACTTGCGTGGATCGAACTCCGCCGGGTTTTCCGTGGCAATCCGGCGGAACTGGCCGCTCATGGCCATGCGGCAGTCCGTATCGATATTGACCTTGCGCACACCGTGGCGGATGCCGCGCTCGATCTCCTCGACCGGGACCCCGTAGGTTTGCGGCATCTCGCCGCCGAAGCGGTTGATGATGTCCTGCAAGGGCTGTGGCACCGACGACGAGCCATGCATCACGAGATGCGTGTTCGGCAGCTTGCGGTGGATTTCCTCGATGACTCCCATCGCCAGGATGTCGCCATCGGGGGCGCGGGTGAACTTGTAGGCGCCGTGCGACGTGCCGCACGCGATAGCCAGTGCATCGACCTTGGTGCGCAGCACGAAGTCCACTGCCTGATCCGGATCGGTCAAGAGCTGGTCATGACTGAGTACGCCGCTCGCACCATGACCGTCTTCAGCCTCGGCTTCGCCGCTTTCGAGCGAACCAAGCACGCCGAGCTCACCTTCGACCGAAACGCCGACCCAATGGGCGATCGTGGTGACCCGCTTCGTGATCTCGACGTTGTACTCGTATGAGGCTGGCGTTGCCGCATCGGCTTCGAGCGAACCGTCCATCATGACCGATGTGAAGCCATGACGGATCGCGGTCAGACAAGTCGCCTCGTCATTGCCGTGATCCTGATGCATGCAGATCGGAATGGATGGATAGATATCGACGAGGGCATCGATCATCCGCGCCAGCATCAAATCCTTGGCATAGGAGCGCGCACCGCGCGACGCCTGCAGAATAACCGGCGCATCGCAGGCTGCCGCAGCTTCCATCACGGCCAGGCCCTGCTCCATATTATTGATGTTGAAGGCGGGCACGCCGTAACCATACTCGGCAGCATGATCGAGCAATTGTCGCAAGGTAATCCGGGCCATGATCAATACTCCTTCAGTTCAGTTGATAAGCTTGCGCGCTGTGGCGACGATGTTTTCAGGGGTGATGCCGAAGTGACGGTAGAGATCCGGCGCCGGGGCGCTGGCGCCAAAGCCCTGCATGCCGATGAAGGCACCCTTTTCACCGATCCAGCGATCCCAACCCAAGCGGGCTGCGGCTTCGATACCGATGCGGGGCGCCGCGGCCAGTACCGAGCGGCGATAGGCCGGGGTTTGAGCTTCGAACAACTCCCAGGACGGCATCGAGACAACGGCTGCCGGGATCTTGTACTGACCGCGCAGCATGTCGGCGGCAGTACAGGCGATTTCGACTTCCGAGCCTGTCGCCATCAGCGTAATCGCACGTGGTTCCGCTGTTTCGCGCAGGACATAGGCGCCGCGGCTGGACCGGTTTTCCTCCACATGAGCGTGACGCAGCATCGCGAGATTCTGGCGTGACAGGACGATGACACTCGGCCGGTCAGTGTACTTGAGTGCAAGCTCCCAGCACTCGGCGGTTTCGATGATATCGGCGGGGCGGAACACGTTTATACCGGGTGTTGCACGCAGCATCGCCAGATGTTCGATCGGCTGATGGGTCGGACCATCCTCGCCGAGACCAATCGAGTCATGGGTCATGACGTAGATGACCTGCTGACCCATCAGCGCCGAGAGACGCATCGCACCACGCGCATAATCGGCAAAAGCCAGGAATGTGCCGCCATAGGGAATGAAGCCGCCATGCAGGGCAAGGCCGTTCATCGCCGCCGCCATGCCATGTTCGCGGATGCCATAATGGATATAGCGGCCGGAAAAGCTTTGCGGTGTAACATCCCGCATGCCCGGCGTAACGGTCAGGTTCGAATGGGTAAGGTCAGCCGAACCGCCAATCGTCAGATCGGTGGCATTGTTGACGACACCAAGCACCATTTCCGAAGCCTTGCGCGTCGCGACCTTGGTTGCCTTCTCGACATGCTCGCGGCGGAATGCACCAAGCTCTTCAAACAGGCTCGCCGGCAATTGCTTCAGAACCGCTTGCCTGAGATCTTCGCCATGCGGTGATGCCGCCATCCGTACGCACCATTCGCGCCGTTCGTCGGCTCCACGACGCGCCACGTCGCGCCAGGTCTCGATGATGTCTTCGGGAACCTCGAATGGCTGATGCGGCCAGTCGATTGCCTGACGCGCTGCCGCGATTTCGTTGTCGCCCAGCGGCGCACCATGGGTCTTCTCGGTTCCCTGCAGATTCGGCGCGCCCTTGCCGATGATGGTGCGGCACGAGATCATTGACGGCCGGTCGGAAGACCTTGCGCGGGCGATGGCATCGGCGATTTCTTCGTAGTCGTGACCGTCGATCTCCTGGACATCGAAACCTGCCGCCTCGAACCGCATCAACTGATCCATGGATGTCGAGAGGGACGTAGGCCCGTCGATCGAGATGGAATTGTTGTCCCAGAAGACGATGAGCTTCGACAGTCTCAGATGACCGGCGAGATCGATCGCTTCGTGACTTATGCCCTCCTGCAGGCAGCCATCTCCTGCGATCACATAAGTATGGTGATCGACAATATCCTCGCCGAACCGCTGCACCAGCAAACGCTCGGCCAAAGCCATGCCGACGGCTGTGGCAATACCCTGCCCGAGCGGGCCGGTGGTCATCTCGATGCCCTGCGCATGACCATATTCCGGATGGCCTGCCGTCTTCGCGCCAAGCTGACGGAAACGCTGCAACTCCTCGATCGGCATGTCGGGATAGCCGATCAGATAATGCAGTGCGTATTGCAGCATCGAGCCGTGCCCGGCCGACAAAACGAACCTGTCGCGATCCGGCCACTGCGGATGCAATGGATCGAGCTTGATGAAGCGGTTGAAGAGAACCGTTGCGACGTCGGCCATGCCCATCGGCATGCCGGGATGCCCAGAATTTGCCTTCTGAACGCTATCCATAACCAGCGCCCGGATTGCATTAGCCATATCCCGTTCCGAAACGGTTTCGGTTTCCGGCGTTTCTTGAAGCAAAGCTTGCGTATTCATCGCTATCTCCTTCACGAGGCGCGGTTTTTGCGTTCGATCAACTGCATGATCAGCGGCGTCAGGATAAGTTGCATGGCGAGATCCAGCTTGTTGCCGGGGACGACGATCGAATTGGCCCGCGACATGAAGGAATCGTGGATCATCGACAGCAGATAGGGGAAATCGATCCCGCGGGGCCGGGCAAAACGGATCACCAGCATCGACTCGTCCGGCGTCGGTATCCACCGTGCAATGAACGGGTTTGACGTATCGACAATCGGTACGCGCTGGAAATTGATGTCGGTCAGCGTGAATTGCGGCGTGATGTAGCGCACATAATCCGGCATGCGGCGCAGGATCACATCCATGACCGCCTCGGTGGAATAACCGCGGGTCGAACGATCCCGGTGGATCTTCTGGATCCATTCAAGATTGATCACGGGAACGACGCCGATCTTCAGATCCGCATGGCGGGCAAGGTTGACGCCCTCCGCTACAGCGCAGCCATGCAAGCCCTCATAGAACAGCAAGGTGCTCGGCGGAAAATCGCGCCATTCGGTAAACGTGCCCGCCGGAGTGGCGTATTGCGCGGCTTCTTCTTCGTCGTGGATATAGGTACGCGTCTGGCCAGTACCCCGGCGGCCATATTCCTCGAACACCTCATCGAGCTTGTGCAACTCGTTGGCATCGACGTGGAAATGCGTGAAGTTGGGGTTACCCTTGGCTTCCTCCTCCGCAACCTTTGCCTTCATGGCATTGCGATCATAGCGGTGGAATGCGTCGCCCTCGATGAAAGCGGCCTCGATATGCTCGCGGCGGAAAATCTGCTCGAAAATGCGCTTCACGGAGGTCGTTCCCGCGCCTGACGAGCCAGTGATCGATATGATTGGATGCTTTGCCGACATGATTTCCTCCTCCACTCAAACCCTGAACAGGCCACGCTTGCTAAACAGCGGCGCGCGTTCGCCGATGTTGCTGGGCTCGGTGTGATACCGGCTGATACGGGCGACTTCCCTCGCCGAACCGAAGATGAACGGCACACGCTGATGCATGGTCTTCGGTGTCAGATCGAGTATGCGGCTTGCCGTGTTGGTCGCGGCGCCGCCCGCCTGCTCGATGAGAAAGGCAATGGGATTGGCTTCGTAGACGAGACGAATACGACCATCGCCATAGCCCTTGCGCCTGTCTCCCGGATAGAGAAACACGCCGCTGCGCATGAGGATCCGGTACGTTTCCGCGACCAGGGATGCGATCCAGCGCATGTTGAAATCACGCTCGCGCGGTCCTTCGCTACCCTTCAGACAGTCATCGACATAGAGCTGCACCGCCTCGTCCCAATGCCGGTAATTGGCGGCATTGATGGCGAATTCATAAGCACGTTCAGGAATAACGATACTCGCATAGGCCTGAACGAAGGTCCCGAGCCGTGCCGAAAACACGAATACATGCGTACCGCTGCCAAGCGTAAGCACCAAGGCAAGTTGCGGCCCGTAAATGAAGAAACCGGCAGCGAGCTGGCGATCGCCTTTTTGGAAAAACGATGCGCCAGGCTCGCTGTCCGGCTGGCCTGCCACCGGGAGGATGGAGAAGATTGTCCCTATCGAGACATTGGTGTCGATGTTGGACGAGCCATCCAGCGGATCGATCGCCAACGCCAACGGCGCGCTTGCATCGAGCAAGGCTGGATGGGCGAGTTCCTCGGAGCCATAAAGTGCAACAGGAGCCTGACGCATGGCCTCGAGAAACATGTCGTCTGCAAAGATATCGAGGTCCTTCTGGGAATCGCCATCGGCATTCTTGCTGCCCTGACTGCTGGCGAAGGCCTTGCCGAGCGCGCCCTGATTGATCGTGTTGCGGATCTTGACCGCAGTCAGGGACAGCTGGCGCACGACCAGCGAGACGGAAGCGCGCAGCGTATCGCCGCTCTCCGCATAGGATCCAAGAAAGGCATCTAGTGTTGCCGTGGTCATGGTAGTCCTCCCTGTCCGATTATCTCCGCATCAGACTTCGGGTATGGAACCACGCGGACCACACTTAGTAAAATTTATTATATTTACGTACTCGATAAATTCTATTAACTGCTAGGCATGCGCAATCTGAATTTGAAACAACTGCGGGCGATTCAGGCGATCATGCAGCACGGCACGATCGCAGCAGCGGCTAATTCGCTGGGCCTGACTCCCCCGGCGGTAACGATCCAGCTCAAACTTCTGGAAGAAGACGCCAACATCATCCTGTTCGACCGGACGAACGAGGGCCTGCGGCCGACTGCCGCCGGGCTGGCCTTCCTCGACGCTGCGCAAATGGTCGACGAACGGCTGCGCCTGCTCGAAGACGAGATCGATGCGATAAAGGGGTTGCGCATCGGCAGTCTGACACTGGGAGTCGTATCGACGGCGAAATACTTCGCACCGCAACTGATGGCGATTTTTCGCAAGGAACACCCGGATATCGCCATAAAGCTCGCTATCGGCAACCGCGCCGAGACGATTGCCGGGCTGAAAAGCCATGCGGTTGATCTCGCCTTGATGGGCCGACCGCCGAAGGACGTGCCCTTGCGTTCGGCGGTTTTCGGCGATCATCCGCTGGTGATGATCGCGGCTCCCGACCACCCGCTCGCCAGGTGCCGCGATATCACCAAGGAACGTATCGCGCAGGAGCATTTCCTTATCCGCGAACCGGGATCGGGTACGCGCATATCGCTGGAGATTTTCCTGAGCGAACTGCCGGGCCGGCTTGATGATCTCGGCACGGAAATGTCGTCAAACGAGACGATCAAGCAGGCGGTGATGGCCGGGCTCGGCATCGCCTTTATCTCCGCACACACGATCGCACTGGAGCTCGATGTCGGCAGGCTTGTGATGCTCGACGTGATCGGCATGCCAATCCGCCGCCAGTGGTTTTCCGTCGTGCGCACCGACCGGACAATGTCGCCGGCCATGCGCGCATTCCAGGATTTCCTCAGCCGTAAAGGCGCGCAATGCCTGCCGGCAATCGACCGGCTATACCCGGCAACGGAGAATTAACCCGATTTAGTGAAGCCGATACCGAAGAGAAAAGCTTATCAGCGCTTTGAAATGCCCTCCTGAGGTTCTATATTGCAGGTGAAACCGCGCCTGGTCTGGTGCCGGTGAACGGGGGCAATTTCCATGGACTCAATAGCGGGAATTTTTCGCGCGGCAGTGGCCTTTGCCTTCGTTTTTATGCTCGGCGCAGAAGGCGCGTCGGCACAATCCGCCAATTCCGGATGCGCGCTGACGCAGGTCGGCGGGACCGGAAGGCAGATATTGAAGTGCCGCGGCGGCCTCACCATTACCGCTGAGCGCGGCGCGCGGTACACATTGTTGGACCGCAGCCGTGACGGCATCGTCGATGCAGTTCGGGCGCGGAGCAAGGCGATATTGCTCGATGCCCCGAAATCACCATCCGGATTCGTGGTCGACACGCCGCAGGCTATCGCAGCGGTCAGGGGTACGAAATGGGCTGTGGATGTCAGCGCGGGCAAGACGGCAGTTTTCGTTGTCAGGGGCGCAGTCAGCGTCAGGCGGCAGGCTGCGCCGGCGGCTGTGGTGCTCGGACCCGGTGAAGGCGTTGATGTCGACGAAAGCACCAGCGCTCTTGTTGTGAAGCGGTGGCCCCAACCTCGCGTCAACGCATTGATGGCGCGTCTCGGTCAATAATCACCCATGTCCAGTCGTGCACGGCAGATACTGGTCGCCCTGATCCTTGCGGGCATGTGGGGCACCGGGCTCGGCCTGATGCACATCAGGGGAAACACCTGGTTTCTGGAACGGGTCGAGGCTACCTTCGCCGATCTGCGCACCAATATCCGTGGCAAAAAGCCGGCACCGGATGCTGTCACAATCATAGCCATCGACGACCCGACAGTGACGCTGGTCGGAAGTTATCCTGTTCCCCGCTCGACGCTCGCTACCCTCGTCGACGCAATTGCCGAGCTCAAACCGAAAGTCATTGCGCTGGATTTGCTTCTGGTGGATCGCGGCCAGGAAGATGGCGACCGCAAGCTCGCATCATCGCTCGGGAAAGTCACGACACTTTTGGCGGGAGCGGCCGTGTTCGCGAGTGGCAAGCAACTGATAAAGCCTGCACACGACGACGCACTTGACCGCATTCCGGATGCCGCCAGCTTGTTGCTCCCGCAGCAGCAATTTGCCGATATCTCGCCGGTGGGTATCGTGAACGTCGCAACCGATCAATCCGGAACGCCGCGATTTATCCCGATGCTGTTCAAGAAGGGTGACGAGGTCCAGCCTTCTTTTCCACTGCGTGCAGTTGCGCTTGCCGCCGGAGTCGACCCTGTATTCGAACCCGGCGGCATCGCGCTGGGTGAACGCCACATCCGCACCGATATCGGCCAATCATTTCCCCTGACCTTCTATGGCCCGAGGGGTACGATAAAAACGGTCAGCGCCGCTGCGGTGCTGGATGGCAAGCTTGAGGCCAAGGACGTTACCGGCAAGATCGTCGTTCTGGGAACGACGGTAACCGGCGGCGGCGACGTTTTCCCGACACCATTTGATCAAGTACTTCCCGGCGTGGAGGTCATTTCAACGGCGATAGCTCAACTTGTAGCTGGCGATGCCACGATCCGCGATCGTCATATCCGGCTTATCGATGCAGGCTTTGCTGTCGGTCTGCCGCTCGTTCTCGTGGGACTGCTCGCGTGGCGGCGCAGTATCATTGGCCTTGCCGCAATAGTCGCCGTCGTCTGCGCATGGCTCGTCATCAACATGGTCGCGTTTGCAAATGGCATCTGGCTCAGCGCCGCAATTCCTATCACGGCTGCAGTTCCCCCACTGCTCCTATTCGGAGCGAGCCAGCTCTTGCTAGATCGGCGCCGTGCGCAGCATTTTGCTCGGCAAAGCGCGATGCTGCAAAGCGTGCAGGCGCCGGGACTTGGAAAATGGCTGGCAAGAAACCCCGATTTTCTGGCCGAGCCCGTTCGCCAGGACGCCGCCGTGGTTTTCATCGACCTTTCCGGATTTACCGGCCTCAGCGAGGTCCTTGGACCAAACGCCACGCGCGAATTATTGAACGGCTTTTACGAGCTGGTAGACGAGGAAGTCGCGGCCTGCAACGGAACCATTACGAGTTTCATGGGTGACGGCGCGATGATCCTTTTCGGCCTGCCGGAACCTGATCCGCAAGACGCGGCCAATGCCACGCTCTGCTGCATCAAGTTGTGCAACAGAACGAAACTATGGCTCGCCTCGCTTCCCGCGTCGACCGCTTCGCGCATCGGGTTCAAACTCGGTGCACATTTCGGCACAGTGGTTGCTTCGCGGCTCGGCGGCGGTGATCGCCAGCAGATCACCGCGACCGGAGATACGGTCAACGTCGCCAGCCGGCTCATGGAAGTGGCCAAGAAGAACCACGCGGAACTCGCGCTTACGACCGATATCCTGCACATTGCAGGCCCGGACAGCGCGCCGTACAAGACTGGCGTTCTGAGCGGACCGCTCGAAACGGAAATACGCGGACGCTCCGGCTCGGTCACGATCTGGCTGTGGCGCAGCGACGACAAAATTTGAAAGATGGTGTAGGATTTCCGCTTGCGCCAACGTCCTTTGGTCGTGTCAATCAAATGGAGGTTTTCTATGTCCTACGTCGATGGTTTCTTACTTGCCGTTCCTAAAGCGAAACTGGAAGCCTACAAGGAACTCGCCAGTTTGGCGGGAGAGGTCTGGAAAGAGCACGGCGCGCTCGCCTTTGTCGAGTGCGTCGCCGATGACGTACCCTATGGTGAACTTACTTCCTTCCCGCGGGCTGTACACGCAAAAGACGACGAGACCGTCGTCTTTTCCTGGATCGTTTACGAATCCCGCGAAAAGCGTGATGCCATCAATGCGAAGGTGATGGCGGACCCTCGCCTGAAAGGCGACATGGCCAGCATGCCGTTCGACGGCAAGCGCATGATCTTTGGCGGATTTTCACCTATCGTGGAGCTATAACCGGGCCAATATTCCGCTCAGGCGCCGCGCCGGCAATGACGGCGCGGCGATGAAACGACAGTAAATTCCAGCGACGTTTCCGATATTCTGTGCACCGATACTTTCGATGAGACGACTACCTGTATTTCTCGTTTATGAAATGCTAGGGTGAGGTTCTACGGATTGCGAGTTCATGTCCACAGCCGATTCCGGCAGGGAGGGGACAATAGAATGGCTGTAGTCTTAATTCTTGCTTTTGTTGCAGTTGCGTCAGTCTTGTTTCATCTTTTGAGTCCCTGGTGGTGGACGCCGATCGCGTCCAATTGGCAATACATCGATAATACAATCATCATTACTTTCTGGATCACCGGTTTCGTGTTCGTCGCGGTGGTCTTGTTCGTCGCATATTGCGTCTGGCGTTTCCGCCACAAGCCGGGAAACCGTGCGCATTATGAGCCGGAAAACAGGAAGCTTGAATTCTGGCTCGCCACGGTGACCACCATCGGCGTTGTCGCCATGCTTGCGCCCGGTTTGTTCGTATGGGACCGTTTCATCAATGTGCCGAGCGATGCGACCGAAGTTGAAGTCGTGGGCCAACAGTGGCTCTGGAGCTTCCGGTTGCCCGGAGCCAATGGCAAGCTCGGAACGTCGGAAACACGCGATATCACCGCGGAAAATCCGCTCGGCGTGAACAAGAACGACAGCGCGGGCCTCGACGACATCATCATTCAGGGCGGCGAACTGCATCTTCCGATCGGAAAGCCCGTAAAGATGGTGCTGCGCTCGGTCGATGTCCTGCATAATTTCTACGTTCCGGAATTCCGGGCGAAGATGGACATGGTGCCCGGCATGGTCACCTATTTCTGGATTACCCCGACACGAACGGGCACGTTCGAAGTGCTTTGTGCCGAGCTTTGTGGGGTCGGGCACCCGCAAATGCGTGGAACGGTGGTGGTCGATAACGAGGCCGACTATCAAACCTGGCTGCAGCAGCAGCAGACATTCACGCAGATGATGGCAGCATCCGGAGAACCACAGACGGCACAGTGAAAACGGCACCGCTCTTCGGGAGAAAGAGCGAACACAGGGAGGGCAATAGATGGTCAATATTCCATCCAGCATCAACGACCCCATTCCGGCAGCGGAAGTCGAAGATGTGGAGCTTTATCACCCGCATAGCTGGTGGACGACCTACGTCTTCAGCCAGGACGCCAAAGTCATCGCCATCCAGTATTCGCTGACAGCCATTTCGATTGGCCTCGTTGCGCTTGTGCTTTCCTGGCTGATGCGGCTGCAGCTTGCCTACCCCGGCGTTTTCGCCTTCATCGATGCCGACCGCTACTACCAGTTCATCACCATGCACGGCATGATCATGGTGATTTATCTCCTGACTGCGCTCTTCCTGGGTGGTTTTGGCAATTACCTGATCCCGCTGATGCTCGGAGCACGGGACATGGTGTTTCCCTACGCAAATATGTTGAGCTACTGGATTTACCTTCTTGCCGTGCTTGTTCTCGTCGCGGGATTCTTCGTACCAGGTGGACCAACGGGGGCAGGCTGGACCCTTTATCCACCGCAAGCGGTGCTTTCCGGCACGCCGGGCGGGCAGGACTGGGGCATCATCCTGATGCTGAGTTCGCTGATCCTGTTCATCATCGGTTTCACCATGGGCGGATTGAATTATGTCGTGACCGTTCTGCAAGGTCGGGCGCGTGGCATGACATTGATGCGCATGCCCTTGACGATCTGGGGCATTTTCACCGCGACGGTCATGGCGCTGCTTGCCTTCCCTGCCCTGTTCGTCGCCTCGGTCATGATGCTGTTCGACCGCGTCCTCGGCACGAGCTTCTTCATGCCTGCAATCGTCGAGATGGGTACACAACTGCAACATGGTGGCGGCAGTCCGATCCTCTTCCAGCACCTGTTCTGGTTCTTCGGCCATCCGGAAGTCTATATCGTCGCCTTGCCCGCCTTTGGTATCGTGTCGGACCTTATCAGCGTACATGCTCGCAAGAATATCTTCGGGTACCGGATGATGGTCTGGGCGATCGTGGTCATCGGTGCGCTGAGCTTCGTTGTCTGGGCACACCACATGTATGTGAGCGGCATGAATCCCAACTTCGGGTTCTTCTTCGCAACGACAACCTTGATCATCGCGGTTCCCACCGCCATCAAGGTCTATAACTGGGTGCTCACACTATGGCGCGGCGATATTCACCTGACGATACCCATGCTATTCGCGCTCGGCTTCATCGTTACATTCGTCAATGGGGGATTGACGGGACTGTTTCTCGGCAATGTCGTCGTGGATGTTCCGCTTTCCGATACGATGTTCGTCGTTGCGCATTTTCACATGGTGATGGGCGTTGCGCCAATCATGGTGATCTTCGGCGCGATCTACCATTGGTATCCAAAGATCACTGGGCGAATGCTGGATGAAACCATGGGGCGGATTCACTTCTGGGTGACGTTCCTCGGCGCCTATCTGATCTTCTTCCCGATGCACTATCTTGGTCTGCTGGGGGCTCCGCGCCGCTACTACGAACTCGGCGAATCCGTGGTCAACCCGCCATCGGCCCATGACTTGAATATCTTCATCACGCTGATGGCGCTGACTGTCGGTGCCGCACAGGTCCTGTTCCTGTTCAATGCCGCCTGGAGCCTTCGCAGAGGCAAGGACGCCGGGGGAAATCCCTGGCGCGCAACCACGCTCGAATGGCAGACGCCGACGACACCGCCGCCGCATGGCAATTTTGGCAAGGAACTGCCGGTCGTCTACCGCTGGGCCTATGATTACAGTGTTCCTGGCGCTCCGGAGGATTTCATTCCGCAGAATGAGCCGGATCCTGAAAACCGGTCGCGAGAACACGCATCATGAGCGCAATCCTGATCTTTCTGGCGGGGCTGGCGTCGATCATCATCTGGTGGATGGCGCAGCAGCGGCTGATGTCAAAACCGTGGCTGGAGTCCGCGCGCGCCAGCGACATTTTCCCGGTTACCCGGTCACCGATACCGACCGTAAAAATCGGCCTCGGCGTATTTCTCGCCGTGGTCGGCGCGTTGTTCACGCTTTTCATCAGCGCCTACTTCATGCGCATGGGATTGCAGGATTGGTGGGCCATTCCCCTGCCCGGCGTCCTCTGGGTCAATACGGCTGCGCTTGTCGTGAGCAGCATTGCCCTGGAGATGGCAAAATCCTCGGCACAGCAAAACGACGCCAACGCCATGAAAATCGCGCTTCTTGCAAGTTTCGTAACCGCCATCGGCTTCCTGGCCGGACAGCTGTTTGCGTGGCGCGAGCTGGTGTCTGAGGGCTATGTCCTCGCCGACAATCCCGCCAACAGCTTTTTCTATCTGATTACGGGAATGCACGGACTGCACATTCTCGGCGGTCTCCTGGTGCTCAGCCGGACCACGTTCAACGTATGGCAGGGCGAACCGCCGAAAGAAGCACGGCTCAGCATCGAACTGTGCGCCATGTACTGGCATTTCATGCTCATCGTCTGGCTGGTCATCTTTGCGCTGTTCGCGGGCTGGGCCAATGACTTCGTCGATATCTGCCGGCAACTGCTGACCTGAGGTTGAAGATGACTCAAATCGTGGAAACCGAAACCAGAATATCCCCGTCCCGGCCCGACGGCCTGAGCGGCTTCGCTTCAGACTGGGCTTCCGATCAGCGAACATTCAAGAATGTCTCCTGGGGGAAGGCCATGATGTGGATATTCCTTCTCAGCGATACGTTCGTCTTCGGTTGTTTCCTGCTGGCCTATATGAGCGCCCGCATGTCGACGACTGTTCCCTGGCCTAATCCGAGCGAGGTTTTCGCGCTCAATATCGGCGGAACTGAAGTTCCCCTGATTTTGATCGCAATCATGACGTTCGTTCTCATCAGCAGCAGCGGTACGATGGCTATGGCCGTTAATTTCGGCTACCGGCGCGACCGCCGCAAGACGGCGCTGTTGATGTTGCTGACCGCATTTTTTGGCGCAACTTTTGTCGGGATGCAGGCTTTCGAATGGACCAAGCTGATCTCCGAAGGGGTTCGTCCATGGGGAAATCCATGGGGCGCTCCGCAGTTTGGTTCAACTTTTTTCATGATCACCGGCTTTCACGGCACACACGTTACAATCGGCGTCATCTTCCTGCTCATCATAGCCCGGAAGGTTTGGCGCGGCGATTTTGACACGGAGAAACGCGGCTTTTTCACCAGCCGGAAGGGCCACTATGAGATCGTCGAAATCACCGGCCTCTATTGGCACTTCGTCGATCTGGTCTGGGTTTTCATTTTCGCATTCTTCTATCTGTGGTGAGGGCTCCAATCATGGCACAACCGGCAGCACATACGGAACATCAAGAGCATCCGATCAAGCTCTATCTCGTCGTTTGGGGTCTGCTCTTCGTCCTGAGCCTATTCTCTTATATGGTCGACTACATTGGTCTTCACGGCTATCTGCGGTGGTCGCTTATCCTGCTTTTCATGATTCTCAAGGCGGGGCTGATCATCGCGATTTTCATGCATATGGCATGGGAAAGGCTGGCTCTCATCTATGCCATCCTGCTACCGCCGGTCCTTGTGCTGGTATTCGTGGCGCTGATGGTTTCGGAATCGCACTACGTACTGCTCAGCCGGATGACCTTCTTCGGCACCGGGCCGTAAGTAAAAACAAAAAGGCGGCACCCTTTCGGCACCGCCCCTTTAGCACACTTGCTTAACTATCGCCGGACGCGAGGTTTCGCCAGATTCTGGACTTCCGCGCTAGGAAGCGGTGCGACAACCTTGCGGTAAAGATGCCATGTCGCATGGCCGAGTACCGGGATGAAGATTGCCAGGCCGACGAAAAGTGTCAAGAAGCCGACGAAAAGCAACGCGGCCACTATCAAGCCCCACAATATCATCGGTATCGGATTGGCGAGCACAGACTTGATCGATGTCACAATTGCAGCCAACGCACCCACGTCCCGATCGAGAAGGAGCGGGAAGGTGACGACGGTGGTGCATAGAACAACGACGGAAAAGACAAATCCAATCGCGTTGCCGAGGATGATCATCCGCCAGCCTTCAGATGTGTTGAACACCTGGTTCAGGAAGGCACTGATCGATTCCGGCGCTGCAGGACCGAAAAGGCTCACGTAAAGCGCTTGGGCGGTAAGCAGCCATACGATGAAGATCGCAAAGAGCAATACACCGACGGCAAAGATGGATGGCATGGCGGGCGATCGCCTGACCTCAAGTGCGTGCTGCCATGATGTATCGAGGCCAAGTTCCCGCCTGCGGCTGATCTCATAGAGACCGAGCGCTGCAAACGGACCGATCAACGCAAAACCTGACATCAGCGGAAACAGGATCGGCAGCGCGTTGGCTCCCGACGACCAGCGCGCCAATACCAGGCCAGCGACAGGATAGATCAGGCAGAGGAAAACATAATGGGAGGGCTTCTCCCAAAAATCGTCGAACCCTTGACGAAGCGCAGCAAAAACATCCGCCACGCTGATTTTACGCACCTCAGGATAGGCGCTGGTATCATTTGCGCCAGCGATCACATGAAATTGTGCCATGAGCAATTCTCCCAATCTCGTTTCGAGCGGGAAAGGCACCAGTGGTACCATGCTAGAGGCGGTACCAACGGACCTAAACCTGCACAAGACAAAACATACGCGAATCGGAAAAATTAAGCCAGAGACAAGGTGGTCACTCAGCGGGGCAAAATCATTGCCGAGCCACCATCGTGGCGATCCATGATCGCACGGTATCTGCGGAGTCCAGCTTGAATTCGGCAATGCTCTCGAAAGGCGGATCGCCCACTCTCACCGAGCGTCCCCCCGTTTCGTTGGCAAAGCGGAACATGGTTTCGTCAGTCAGATCGTCGCCCATGACGAGAAGCTTGCGCCCTGCATAGGGTGCGGTCTCCATGAAATGCGCGACCGCGATGCCTTTATTGGTTCCGGCAGGCCCAATTTCGATGACCATCTTCCCGTCCTGGCGCTTCCACCCATAACCGAGATCCTTGACCAGGCCGTCGACCGCATGCGCGGCGGGAATGGCTGCTTCCGGGACCTGCCGGTAGTGCACGGCGAGCCCCAGACCCTTGTCTTCGATCACCATACCCGGCCATCGGCTCGCAAATTTCTGCAGCATCATGCGCGGGCGGTCGAGCGCCGCTGCTTCAATCCCCTTTCGGAGAATTTCCGCATTTTCCCTGCGGATTTCCGCGCCATGCAGACCCGCAACGGTGAAGTGGTAGGGTTCAAACATCGCATCGACTGCAGCGATGGAACGGCCGGTCACAAGTGCCATGGCACCATCTGCCTTTTGTGACAGCTTCATGAGTTGAGATGGTAACTCCGGAGGAACGACGATGCTTTCAGGCGTTGCCGCAAGATCAATAAGCGTGCCATCAATGTCTATGAAGAGCGCCCAACCATTCAGATCGTCAGGCAGTGGGTGATTTGCAGTATCAACCGCCGTGCTCGGCTGCATATCTCTTTCCTTTGCTCGAACTCCCATCATTGAAGAACTCAACCGGCCCTGAATCGTTCAATGAAAGTTGGCTTGATGCCGACTTTTTCCGGAACCATCAAGCCTTTGAGGAGTTGGTTAGAGTCCTGACTGCATGCAAGGGACATCTTATGGGACGGCTAGTCGTAATCTCAAATCGCACTGCGAATTTGGGAAAGAACACTCAAATTGGCGGACTTGCTGTCGGTATCGTGGATGCACTTAAAGCTCAAGGCGGCCTTTGGGCCGGCTGGGACGGAAGTGTCGTAGACGCCGAAGAAGCCGCAACAATCAAGATCCAGACGCATGGCAATGTCACGAGCCTGACCACCCCACTGACGAGCCAGGAACACGAAAAATACTACCTCGGCTTCGCCAACAAAGTGCTTTGGCCTGCCTTTCATTATCGCCTTGACCTGATGGACTATCGCATGGAGTTCGTGGATTGCTACTCTGCAACGAATGCGAAGTTCGCCGAGATGGTCAGTCCGCATCTGCGGGACGACGATGTTATCTGGGTGCATGACTACCATCTGATACCTATGGCTGCGGAGCTCCGCAAACGGGGCCACAAGAACAGGATCGGATTTTTCCTGCACATCCCGTTCCCCTCTGCCGACATCTTCTCCGCCGTCCCTCGCCACGAATGGCTGCGATACTGCATGCTGCAGTTTGATCTCATCGGCTTCCAGACGATCAATGACGTCCATAATTTTCATCGCTATCTCAAAGAGCATTCCGATGCGGCAATCATTTCGCCCGAACTGGTTCGCGTTAACGATCGCACGATCCATATCGGGCATTTCCCCATCGGCATCGATGTGAAGCAGTTTGCGAAAGTGTCGGCCAGAACCGACGATACGATCGAACTCGAACGCATGCGCCGCACCGTTCTGAAGCGCTTCCAGGTCATTTCCGCGGATCGCCTCGATTATTCGAAAGGCCTGCCGCACCGCATGAAAGCCTTTAGAAAATTTCTGGAGATTTGTCCTGAATATCAAGGACATGCCGATTACTTGCAGATTGCCTCGCCCTCCAGGGAAGATGTCACCGCCTATTCCGATATCAAGGCCGAACTCGAGCAGCTTGCCGGCGCGGTCAATGGCAGGTTCGCGGATTTCAACTGGGCGCCTGTCCAATACATCAATCGTAACATTCCAAGAGAAAAGCTGGCCCCGCTGTTTCGGGCAAGTCTGATCGGGCTGGTGACGCCATTGCGGGACGGAATGAACCTTGTGGCCAAAGAATATATCGCCGCTCAGGACAACAAGGATCCAGGCATCCTTATCCTCTCCAAGTTCGCGGGTGCAGCCGAAGAACTGAGCGAGGCGCTCATTGTCAATCCCTACGACATCAGCGAGGTTGCGCACGCTTTGAAAACCGCTGTCACAATGCCGCTGGAAGAGCGGCAACTGCGCCATCGCAAGCTTCTGAAACGCGTCATCGATCGCGATGCGCAATGGTGGCAGCGGGAATATCTTCATGCCCTGCAACATGGCGATCATCACTCCGCCAATGAACGGGTTGCTTGAAGAATATGACCCTACCCAATTCCGCCTATCGCATTCAGTTGAGGAACGGACTGTCCTTCAATGATGTAGCGGCAATCGTCCCGTACCTGAACAATCTCGGCATCGATACGCTCACCATTTCTCCAATTTTCAGCTCGATCGATGTCGGGCGCGGCAAGAAATCCTATAACCCGACGAAGCTGGACAGGGACGCGGGGGGCGAAGATGGCTTCGTCGCCCTTGATTCTGCACTTCGCAAGTTCGGTATGGGGCTCATCGTCGATATCAATCCAAACCAGCTGCCAGCTACGCACCACAATCCCTGGTGGTTTGATGTTCTCGAATGGGGATCAAAGAGCCGCTACGCCGAGCATTTCGACGTGGACTGGAAAAAACGTCTGGCGCTTCCCGTTCTACAACGTCCGTTGGTCGAAGAAGTCCAGGCCGGGACTCTGCAGCTCAAATTCGATCCGAACAAATTTGCCCTCGGCATCTCTTACGGCGAGGTGTTTTATCCACTGCATCCAAAATCCTATGAAACTATCCTTCGCGGCGTCGACAACGCCCTTTCGAATGATTTTCTGGATGCAGTAAACGAGGCCGACCCGCAACGATCCGACGAATTTCATGTCCGGTTGCGAGAACTCTACGACACCAGTGAACTCGCGCATCGTCTCGTGCTTGCGTCGCGCCTGAAAGATATCTCTCAGGACATCTCGATGCTCGAAGACGTGCTTTCGACGCAAAAGTGGCGTCTGGTGACACGTCAGAAGGCTCGCCGCCGGATGAATTATCGCCACTCTTTCGAATCCATGCATTCTGTCGGTGTTCAGGTCGAAAAGACACAGCCATTCAAGGACTTTCACGAGGTTCCGCTCGATCTGCTCGAGATCAGCCAAGTCATCGGTTTTCGTGTCAACCAGATCGACGGTCTGGCCGATCCTGAGACATATTCGCAGGAATTGCGCCGGCACGCCGGCGAAAAAGCCTATCTGGTCGCCGACAAGATTCTTCTGGACGGCGAACCTTATCCCGCTTCATGGCATGTCGATGGAACTGCAGGCTACGAGTTCATCTCTGTGACCGCGAACCTTATGGTCGATCATGCAAAGCTGGCTGAACTCGAACAGCTCTACAGCCACAATATTGGCGCGCAAAGTACGCTCCACTATCGCGTTGCAAAGTCAGCTGTGCTGCACAGCAGATTCGCTGCGGAACTGCAGGCACTGGTCGACCTGCTCATTCTGATAGAGCCGAATACGGCCGACGAACTTGAGCTGAGGCGCGCGGTAAGCGATCTCGTAGTCGAACTCCCGGTTTTCCGGACCTATTCGAATGAGGCGGGAATCCTCGAATCCTATCGATCCATTCTCCAGTCCACCATTTCCGATATTTTGGCACGTCCTGACGCTGCCGATCCCGCTCCGCTGAAGTTCGTGCAGCGCATATTGGAAGCGGCGAATGATCCTGACGGGAAAATTGGTGAATTCATCGTGAGATTCCAGCAATTGACCGCCGCTGTCATGGCCCAGGCAATCGAACAATCTTACCAATACGGTCGTGGGCCGATCGCGCTTGACGAAGTCATATTGCGCTCGAGTGATGCCGGGGATTCGGTGCAGCTCTTCCACGAAAAGATGCTGCGCAAAGCCACGGTGGCACCCAAGGGAATGTTGGCGACAACGTTCTCCTACACCACAAAATTCGGCGAGGATGCGAGGATGCGGCTTCTCGCTCTGTCCGAAGCGCCGGAAATCTGGTGCGAGGCGGTGGCGCGCTGGCGCAAGCTCCATGCGCGCAGTGTTGCAACCATCGAGGAAACGCTGGCGCCTGACCCCCAGACCGAATGGCTGATCTATCAAACCCTTGGCGCGATCTGGCCTTTGACGCTGCAGATCGACGATGAAAATAGTTTGCAGGCCGTTCATAACGATCTCTGCGCATTCATTCAGAAGGCGATCAGCGAAATTCAAAGGGATTCCTTCTGGACCGAAATAAACAAGCCCTATGAGCTGGCCGTGATGGACTATATCGGTCAGCTCTTCGCCGACCGCTCGTTCCTGCTGGACTTCACAAAGACGTTGCGGCCTTTCTGGATAGCCGGGGCGATCAATAGTTTTTCGCAAACTGTCCTGAAGGCAACTGCTCCGGGCGTTCCTGTCATCTACAATGGAGCGGAATCCTGGGATTTCGCCGTATCGAACATTCCGGCATCGAATGACATAGATTTCGATGCGCTGACTGCCCGGCTTTCCTATGCAGATCAGTGCCCCTTGAACATTCTCCTGGAGGATTGGCATACGGGTGCCGTCAAACAGCGGCTTGTCGCCGCCCATCTTCGGGCTCGAAAACGCAAGCCTGAATTGTTCATCGACGGAGAATACATTCCTCTGAAGGTCACCGGCAAGAAGCGAAGAAACGTTATCGCTTTTCTGCGCAAGCATGAATCGGACTATTGTCTGGTTGCCGTGCCCCGCCAACCCTTCGAAGCAGTGAAACGGTTTCACGAACCCTTCATGCCGATACCTGCCTGGGGCGACACGACAGTTCATATTCCGGCGGAAATCAAAGGCAAGGATTTTCAGGACATCATGACGGGCAATCGATTGACCTTGACGGACAAGTGTCTCGTGGCCGATGCGATGCGGGGATTTTCCACGCTGTCGCTGATGTCGGATTAGGAATTACGTCGCATCGAGAGACTGATTGCGTTTCCTGCGTGAAACGTTCATCGCTTTTCTCTCTTTGGCCATATCGCTGACTGCGGCTCGAAGTGCGGGATGCTTCGACATGAAAACATTGAAATCCCGGCGCTCGAGAACCAGGAACTGACAAAAATCGACTGCAATGACGTCCGCGGTCCTGCGCCCACCGCTCAGAAGCGCCATTTCACCAAAGAAGGATCCAGCCTTCAGGCGAACCGGGTCGTCCTCCAGTTGAACCTCCACTGCTCCCGATGAAATGAAATACATGCCATCGCCACGATCGCCGACGCGAATGACGCGTTCGCCCGGCGACGCCACCTTTGGCCGAAACAACAGGAGAAGCTCTTCCTGAGAATTTTCGTCGACCTGGGCAAACATCGGGAAAGTCTCGATCAGCTGCTGCATTTCCAGCTGATGCTGCCTGTTTCTTTCATCGCTGATCTTCCGGATACGCTCCAGCTCGCGGCAAAGTGCGTCATGCTTGCGCTTTCCGTATTGTTCAAACTGAGATGGCCACTTTCGATGGACGGCCTTTTGCAGCCAATCGCCGCCGAGCAGGACGAGTGGGTTGACTGTGATCGACAGTATGGCACCGGCGAGTATGAGGTCCTGTCCCTCACGTGGCAAAAGGCCGAGCGAAACACCGAGACTAGCCAAAATGAAAGAAAACTCGCCGATCTGCGCCAGACCGGCAGCGACCGACAGCCCCATCGCAATCGGATAGCGCAAGAGGACGACGATCAGAAACCCAATCAACGATTTACCAAAGATGATCAGCGCCAGCACGGCAGCAACCGCAAGCGGGTCGCGGATGATGACATAGGGGTCGAAAAGCATCCCGACAGAAACGAAAAACAGTACGGCGAATGCATTCTGCAAAGGTAGGGAGTCGGCCGCCGCACGATGGCTGAGATGCGACTCGCTCATGACGACGCCTGCGACAAACGCCCCGAGCGCAAAGGATACCCCGAAAATCTGCGCCGAGCCGAAGGCGATACCGAGGGCAACGGCGAGAACGGAAAGCGTGAACAGTTCGGGTGAGCCGGTGCGGGCAACCAATGTGAGAATCCACGGAACGACCTTGGGCCCGAAATATATCGCCATCACCGTAAAAGCGCCGACCTTGAGCAGGGTTATGCCGATGGTCAATGTGATGGCAAGGCCACCGCCTGTGGTGGCGGCATCTCCGGCTGCTGCGTCCGCATTACCGCCCAGAACCCCTGAAAAGGCTGGCAACAGCACCAAGGCGAGAACCATCGCCAGATCCTCGACGATGAGCCAGCCGACGGTCACGCGGCCATTTACAGAGTCGACCTGGTTGTGCTCTTCCAGTGCCTTGAGCAGGACCACCGTGCTGGCGACGGAAAGACTTAGGCCAAAGACGATACCCGCACCAAGACCCCAGCCCCACAACGAACAAAGGCCGATACCGAGCAAGGTAGCAAGCAGGATACGCCCCAGCGCTCCGGGGACAGCGACACCTCGAACCGCCAAAAGATCGGAGGCGGAAAAATGCAGGCCCACGCCGAACATCAGCAGGATAACGCCCATTTCCGCGAGCTGCGAGGCAAGCCCGCTATCGGCGACGATGCCTGGTGTATACGGCCCCATCATGATGCCGGCGACGAGATAGCCGACCAGCGGCGGCAAGCGCAGACGATCGGCCAGATAGCCGAAGACCGCGGCAAACACAAAGCCGATAGCAACCGTCGCTAAGAGCGAGACCTCTTGATGCACGTCCCTCTTTCCATGATTTTTCTGCAGGTTTTCACAAAAGGTCGATCTACAGGAAATTGCAATAGATCGTTCGATTATGTTTGAAACCCGGCAGTTACAACTGATCGCACGTAAATTTCAATCCTGCGTAGCGAAATTGGTCCCGGATTCGATGGTTCGCGTGCCGGAATCGGATGTTCGCGTGCGAAAATGACACCATTTCATGCAAAAGCTTTACAGAAACAAGAACATGCTACGCAAAAATCGATTTGCCCCCAGCTCTCTTGCTATCCCCAGTTGAAAACCGCCTATATATAATACCAGTTGGATTTCCAAAAAAATAATGCGAGGGTGAAAATCCAGCCTTTGGGAAGACCGCGGGCAAGGAGAAATCATGGACCGCCAGCAGCTGTTTGCGGAGATCCGGTCGCGGATCGACGCGTTCGAAACGGGAATTCCCCTGCACAAGAAATTGAAGATGGCGCTGCAGGATCTCATCATCAGCAACCGCATAAAACGCGGATCTACTCTTCCAGGCGAGCGAGCGGTGGCGGAGGCTCTTGTCCTTTCGCGTGTCACCGTAAGAAAGGCCCTCGAACTTCTTATCCAGGATGGCCATTTGCGGCGGCGACATGGCGCGAAGACTGAAGTAAGCGTTCCTGTCGAGAAATCGCTTTCGACCCTCGCGAGCTTTTCCGAGGATATGATTGCGCGCGGACTTCAACCCGGATGTATCTGGATTTCCAAGGAAATCAGCCGCCCATCCCCGGCGGAAGCGATGGCGCTCGCCTTGCCGCCAAATGCCGATATCATTCGCTTGAAACGAATACGGACTGCTGACGGAGAGCCCGCCGCCTACGAGACTGCAGTCGTTCCGGCAAAGTTTCTGCCATCACCCGAACTCGTTGGCGATTCCCTATACGAGGCACTGGCAAAGCGCAATGCGCTGCCACAGCGGGCCATACAACGGCTGCGTTCTCGGCCTGCTTCGGTCCTTGACAGCGAGCTCTTGAAGTGTGCGGTTGGCGCACCGCTGCTCATCATTGAACGGCGTTGTTTCCTTGCCGACGATCAGCCCGTGGAATTTACCGAGACAAGATATCGCGGCGATCTCTATGATTTCGTTACGGAGCTAAGCCGCTAATACCAGTTTTTGACTGGTTGCAATCTGGTATGAACTGGATATCGTTCTCGTCATAAGCGAGGATTTTGAAGTGAAAATCGGGGATCTCGAACGCAGCCTTATCGTCTCCTGCCAGCCGGTTCCGGAAGGCCCGATGGATCGTGCCGGCATGGTCACGGCGTTTGCCTTGGCGGCGATTGCCGGAGGTGCAAGCGCACTCAGGATCGAATCGGTGGAATATGTGCGAGCGGTCCGCCAGGTGACGGACGCGCCTATCATCGGCATCGTCAAAAAAGATCTTGAAACGTCACCCGTCCGCATCACGCCCGGTGTGGCTGACGCAGTGGCGCTGATCGACGCCGGCGCACAGATTGTGGCGTTCGACGCAACATCGCGCCCGCGGCTGGATAATGTCGCGGATATCATCGCGGCCATTCACGCGAAAGGCGCTTTGGCGATGGCGGACTGTGCATCGGTCGAGGATGGCCGCGCCGCGCTGGCCGCGGGTGCCGATTGTGTCGGGTCGACGCTGTCCGGATATACCGGCGGTCCGGTTCCCGATGCGCCGGATTTCGAGCTGATCGCCGGACTGCGGAAACTGACCCCTTATGTGATCGCGGAGGGCCGCATCCGGACGCCCGAGCAGGCAGCGGAAGCACTTCGCCAGGGCGCCTTCAGCATTGTGGTCGGCTCCGCCATCACCCGCACCGAGCATGTCACCTCATGGTTCAGGCAGGCAATGGATGCCGGGTTTGCACGCAGAGCCAACCAAGCCGTGCTTGCGATCGATGTCGGCGGTACGAAAACGATGGCGTGCCTGGTGAAGGAAGGCAAAGTCATCGAGGAGGTGCAATTTGCTACCGACCACAATCTTGGTCCCGACGGCTGGATCGACGCTATCGCCGCGAAGGTCTCGAACTGGCGCGGCTCCTATGGGCGGGTTGCTGCTGCCGTCACGGGGATTGTCGTCGACGGAAACTGGCAGGCGCTCAATCCGGCAACGCTCAATCTGCCGCAAGGCTATCCGCTCATCGACAGGTTGCGCGGTACGTTCGGCGTCAATGCTATTGCCGTCAACGATGCGCAATGTGCCGCCTGGGGCGAGCACCGGCTTGGCGCCGGCGCACAGAAGGACATGGTGTTCCTCACGGTCTCGACCGGCATTGGTGGAGGCATCGTCATCAACGGCAGGCTCTTGCAAGGAACCGCCGGTCATTTCGGCTTGTTTCAGGGCTACTTTGAATGTTCGCACCGACCGCTTGAAGACAGCATCTCCGGTCACTGGATGAATGCGGAAGCCTGCAAGGCGGGCTATGAGCTGGACGCCCCGGCCATCTTCGCCGCGGCGAGGTCCGGCGCGCCATGGGCATCGCATATTATCGCAATTTCCGCCCGCCGCCTCGCTATACTCTGCCAGAACATACAGCTGGCGCTCGACCCGAAGTGCATCGTCATTGGCGGCGGGATCGGGCTTGCAGAAGGATATATCGATCAGGTTCGGGGCGCATTTACATTTCCCAAAATATCGCTGCGTCCAACCCTTGTGAGTGCCGGTCTCGGCCGTCACGCGGGGGTAATCGGCGCGGCGGATCTTGCCATTGCACAATCCAACTCAATTATTGGAGGCTAGAACATGCTTAAATTTACAAAAATCACTTTATCGGCTCTCGCACTGGTTATCACATCTCTTGGCGCCGCCAACGCCGCAGTTACCGTTCTGGGCTGGCCGGGCGGTTCGGAGGAAACCGCGTTGCGCGCTGTCGCTGAGGCCTACAACGCACAAAGTGGCGTTGCCGACGCGGATAAGGTAGAGCTTCTTTTCTATAGCCGCGATGGCTTCTACGACAAATTGCAGGCCGACATGGCAGCGGGGTCGAGCGCCTTTGATATCAATCTTCTCGCGACGTATTCGATCGGCCGCTACGCGTCCTACATGGAGCCGGTCGACCTCGGTCCGGATGCCGCCAAGGTATTTGGCGAGTCAGTACTGAAGACCATGCAGTTCGACGGCAAGCAATATGGCGTCCCGACCGATCTCTCCTTGCATTTCATGTATTACCGCAAGGACCTCGTCGACGCCCTCATCGCCGACCCGGCGGCCAAGGCCAAATATGCCGAGATCAGTGAAAAATATCTCGGCAAGGCTCTGGAGCCGAAAGCGCCCGACAGCTGGACCTGGGATGACTGGGCGGCGACCGCGCTCTATTTCGCAAAGTCCGTAAATCCCGAAAGCCCGGTTCGCTACGGCACGGTGCTGCAGATGAAGAACCTCCTCTTCAACATCATGGTGTGGCAATCCGTGGCCCGTGCCCATGGCGGCGACTGGATGGATGCTTCGGGCAATATCACCATCGACTCTCCGGCCTACCGGACGGCGCTGGAACTTTACAAGAAGCTCTATGATGCGGGTGCTTCGCCGAAAGATTCGCTGTCGTACGAATATGCCGAAACGAATGCTGCGTTCGGCTCCGGTCAGGTGGCGACGGCATTGCAGTGGAATGCTGCAGCCAGCGAACTGACTGATCCCGCCAAATCTCCGGCGGTTGCGGAGAATGTCGGCATTGTTGCGCCGCCAGCCGGTGCGGCGGGTCGGGCTGACCATATCCATGGGCTCGGGCTTGGCATCAACAAGAACGCCAGGAACAAGCCAGGTGCGGCGAAGTTCCTCCAATGGCTCGCAACCGAAGACGCTGCCTTGCTTTATGCCCGCAGCGGCGGTTCGCCTGCACTCCTGCCCGATGTCGCGGCAAAGATCGCGAAGGAGCGGCCGGATCTCGTTACGCTCGGTCAATATGCCGGCGCCTATGGCTATGTCATGACCGGCGCTACATCGGCCAATGCCTTTCCGGTTTACGAACTGCAGGCAAAGGAATTCACCGGCTACTGGTCGGGGCAGGAAACCCTTGACGAAGCGCTCGCCAATACCAAGGCCGGCATGCAGAAACTGCTGAAGCCTTAGGCCCCCGGCGCGGTATCTCTCCCCTTGCGGGAGAGAAAGGATTTTCCTGGGTTTAGCCTCTTGGCTAAATCCTTGGAAAAGCCAAGTGGGGGGATTTGGAGTACATCAGCATCCCCTCTCTTGCGACTTCTAGCACTTGGCAAAGAGGCTAAGCTTCTGAAATTGCTACCGGGGCGAGCCACGGGTCTCGCCCGCCTTCGGCCCCCAGGAGGGGGGAGATAAAGAACGCATCTTGTTCCAAGCCAATTGCAAAGGAAAAACATGGTCGATTTGGACCACAAAGGCTGGAGAATTTTTGCGATCCCACTGGTCGGCTTTCTGCTGTTGTTTCTCGGATTTCCGATCCTGATCGATCTCGTCTACAGCCTTTCCCGCGTCAGTTTCACAAATTTGCGCAGCCCGGAAATCGTCGGTTTCGGAAACTACGGCGAGGTGCTCGGCGATGCACAATTCTGGCGTGCCAGCTGGTTTTCGCTGCGTTTCGGCGTGATCACTGCAGTTCTGGAATGTGTTCTCGGCCTCGGACTTGCCGTGTTCCTGTCGCCCCTGATCGAGAAGCGCTCATGGCTCATGGCGCCGCTGATGTTGCCGCTGATGGTTGCGCCAGCGATGATCGGGCTGATGTACCGGCTCGTGCTGCACGAGTTCGTCGGTCCTGTTCCGTATTATTTGTATTTATGGTTTGGCGATAGCCCGTCATTCCTCAATGCGGAAAATGCCTTCTGGACCCTTGTCGTCGTCGAGACATTGCAGTGGACACCCTTCGCGCTGCTGCTCTTCTACACCGCCTATCGGGCCATTCCGAACGATGTGCGCGAAGCCTCGGCCATCGATGGTGCTTCCGCTCGCCAAATCCTTACGGCTATTGAATTGCCGCTGATGCGGCCAACGCTCGTCTTCACTTTTTTCATCCGGTTCATCGATGGATTTCGCGTATTCGACAATGTCTATACGCTGACCGGCAGCGGTCCCGGCGGCTCGACCACATCGCTGCCGATCTACATCTACGAGGCCTTCTTCAAACAGGGCGCCATCGGCAAGGCAATCGCCGCTTCCGTCATTCTGTTCCTGGCGTCCTTCATTGGTTTATACGCGCTGACATGGCTATCCCGCCGCGGGAAAGGCGCAGCGTCATGATCAAACTCGTGCGCTGGATCGTCTATGCCGTGGCTGCTCTTGCCCTGAATTTTCCGGTTATCGTCACGCTGCTCACATCCTTTAAGAGCGGTAAGGAAATCTCGGTCAATCCTGGATTCTGGATTTCGAGCCCTACCCTTGAAAACTATGCGCAGGTTCTGCAGGTGAGCGACCGGTTGAACATTTTCGCCTATCTCTTCAACAGTCTGGCGGCCTCCCTGATCGGCACGGTGCTTGCCATGATCGTTACTTTTCCGGCAGCCTATGCCATTGCGCGCGGCGGATATGGCCGCAAGGTCCTGATGCCGCTGATCGTCAATCTGCGCGCGGTGCCGCTGATCATCTTTGCGATCCCGCTCTACATGATGTTCCAGTTTGCCGGCCTGCTCGATACGCAACTTGGTCTCGGACTGATCCTGACGATCGTCAATCTGCCGCTTTCGCTGATCGTATTCGTCAACGCGATTGCGGAAGTGCCGATCGAGATCGATGAGGCGGCCAAGCTGGACGGTATGGGCAAATGGGCAATCATGAAGGGGATGATGTTGCCGGTCTGCCGTCCGGCACTGGCAACGGTCTTCATATTCGGGTTCATCACAGCATGGAATGAATTCCTGTTCGGACTGATGCTGACGTCAAACAGGGCCGTTCCGATGACAGTCGGTGCTTCTTTCTTCTTCGCGGCGAGCGGCGGCGGCATTCAATGGGGCGCGGCGTCGGCCGTCATGATCGTCGGCGCATTGCCGCCGATGCTCATCGGCATCGTCATGTACCGCCAAATCAGCGGTTCCATGACGGCAGGTGCGGTGAAGGGATAGAGAGTCTACACTGTAGCTCCTCCTTCTCCGTCATCCTCGGGCTTGACCCGAGGACCCATAGCAAAGGAGCATCGTGCGTCCACTGGATTCAGCAGCACAAAACAGTCTCTCATCGAATGATGCGCAGTAGTCGATTGCGTCGCGCGTGGCGCTGTCATGGTGCTTCTCAGCCGTGGGTCCTCGGGTCAAGCCCGAGGATGACGGAGAGGTGGTGAGTAGCAATCTATAGAAACTCCCTTGCTGTCTGAGCCTCGCCGGTACAGACTTGAGCCAAAAATGCGGGGGATCATGCGTACCCAGATCGTCATCATAGGCTCGGGACCATCGGGCTTGTTGCTTGGACAGCTCTTGAGCGATGCCGGTATCAGCAACATCGTCCTCGACCGCGTCGGCAAGGACTATATCCTCGGCCGCGTTCGCGCGGGGGTACTCGAGGAAGGCACAGTTGAGCTGATCGACAGGGCGAAATCCGGCACGCGGATGCATGTGGAGGGCCTGCCGCATGATGGCTTTTCTCTTGTCTTCGACGGACGTGATCATCGCATCGACCTGACTGGCCTTACCGGCGGCAAGCGCGTCATGGTCTACGGCCAGACGGAACTCACCCGCGACCTGATGGAACGGCGCGAAACGAGCGGCGGCGAGAGCATCTATGATGCAAGCAACGTTCAGCCGCATGACTTCGATGGCAACTCGCCTTATGTCACTTATGAGAAAGACGGCACCACCCATCGGATCGACTGCGATTTCATCGCCGGTTGCGATGGTTTTCATGGTGTCAGCCGAAAATCCATCCCGGAGAGGTCGCTGCGCGTCTTCGAGAAAGTCTACCCTTTCGGCTGGCTCGGCATCCTTGCCGATGTGCCGCCGGTCAATCACGAACTGATCTATGCCAATCATCCGCGCGGCTTTGCGCTTTGCTCCATGCGCTCCGCAACCCGCAGCCGCTATTATGTGCAATGCGCGCTCGACCAGAAAATCGAGGACTGGAGTGACGATCGCTTCTGGGACGAGCTGCGGCGCCGACTGCCTCCCCACCATGCGGACGCGGTGATAACCGGACCTTCGTTCGAAAAGTCGATCGCGCCACTGCGCTCCTTCGTTGCGGAACCCATGCGCTTCGGACGTCTTTTCCTCGTTGGCGATGCGGCGCATATTGTGCCCCCTACGGGAGCCAAGGGGCTCAATCTGGCGGCGAGTGACGTCCATTATCTTTTCTCCGGGCTTGCCGAACATTATCGCGACGGTTCGGATAAGGGCATAAACGCCTATTCGGCGCGGGCGCTGTCACGTGTCTGGAAAGCGGTGCGGTTTTCCTGGTGGATGACAACAATTATGCATCGTTTTCCGGATACGGGGGAATTCGACCAGAGGATTCAGGAGACCGAACTCGACTATCTCACTCATTCCCGCGCCGCCTCTACGGTGCTGGCGGAAAACTATGTCGGTCTGCCTTACTGAACGCGATTTTAATTCGACCGGTCTATGGCTGCGCCGGACACCGCGCGCTAGTGTGATTTGCCAGTTCGCTCATTTGGAATAGAGCCTATGATCTCGCGCCACCTGCCGGCTTCGTCATATGTGGTACCGCTGGGGGCGCTCGCACTTGCCATTGCTGTACAGCTGTTCGGTATTCCGGGAGGCCATGGACATGCCTGGGTTACGGTCCTGGTTTCATTCTTCACCCTGTGTGTGCTGCTCGTCACTGTGTTCGTCGTCCTCGAGCATGCGGAAGCCCTGGCGTTCCGTCTCGGCCAGCCCTACGGAACGCTGCTGCTTACCTTCGCCGTTACGACGGTGGAGGTTTCGATTATCGTCTCGATGATGTTGCATGGCGCAAACAATCCGACACTGGCGCGCGAGTCGGTCTTCTCGACGGTGATGATCGTCTGCGCCGGTGTCGTCGGCCTGTGTCTCACGCTTGGAGCATGGCAACATCGCCAGCAGGATCTGAAACGGCAGGGAACAAGCGCCATCCTTTCGGTTCTGACCGCCTTGACGGTATTGACGCTCGTTCTGCCCAACTACACGCTTTCGACCGATCCGGGCACCTTTTCGCCAGTGCAGCTCGTCTTCGTCAGCCTCTGTTCGGTACTGCTCTATGCGAGTTTCGTGTTCGCGCAGACGGTGCGGCATCGTGATGATTTCCTCGATGAAAGCGCCGCCTATGCCGGTGTTCATGCGGGAAATACATCCAGGCGGGCACTTTACGCGAATGCATTTTTCCTGGTGATCGGACTGGTTGGCATCGTCTTGCTCGCGGAACAGGTGGCCGTCGGTATCGAGGACGGCCTTGCCGCGCTGGACGTCGCGCAGAGCGATGCGATCGTCGGCGCCTTTATCGCGACACTGGTACTTCTGCCTGAAGGTCTGGCTGCCATACGTGCCGCGCTTAACAATGAATTGCAGCGCAGCCTCAACATTGCGCTCGGTTCGGCCCTGGCGACAATCGGGCTGACTATCCCCGCTGTCGGCATGGCAAGTCTTGTCACCGGCCGGGAACTCACGCTCGGCCTTTCGTCGGGCGATACGGTGCTTCTGGCACTGGTCCTTTTGATCAGCATTCACAGTTTCGGAACGGGACGAACCAACGTGCTCACCGGAATGGTGCATCTCGTCGTCTTCATCGCCTTCCTGCTTCTGCTTGCAGTTCCTTAAGACAGGAGACGCATTTACCGTATCGTAGCCGTATATTTGCCGCCGCTGCATTTCCAGTGTCGGGCCCAACATCTATTGTTGCCGGGGTGAAATGGATCACGGAGCAATTCGATGAAAAGCAAATTCGGCAAAGTCATATTGGCGGGTGTCCTCGGTCTCTGTCTGGCAACGAACGCCACGGCGGCAACGATCAAGGATCTGCAGGGCGCGTGGACCATGAACGGAACCAAGTGTGAAGACACATTCAAGAAGGTCGGCAAGACAATCGAGTTCAAGGACCGGACGGCTTCGACTTCAACGGGATTGCTGATCAGCGGCAGCAAGGTCACAGGGCCGAATGCCGTGTGCACGACAAAAAGCGTGAAAAAACAGAAAGACCGGCTGTCGGCGACATTGTCCTGCACCGACTCAATGATCGAGAGCGACATGACCCAGACGTTCAAGATCGTCGACGCCAATACGTTTCAGAGGTTCGACCCCTTCGGCGATAACATGTATGTCACCTACCAGAAGTGCGACATGTGATATTTGAGCCTTGCCGCCCGCTCGCGGCGGGCTGGCCTGGCTGTCAGAAATGCATGACGACGCCGAAGATCGGTCCCTGCTGGACGACATTCATGACAAAACCGTCATTGCTGTAATCAACGCCAAGCGCCCGATAACCGGCGACCGCTGAAACCTTTTCGTTGAAACTGTAGCCGATGCCACCGGCAACATCCCAGTCGACATCGGCACCACCGCCGCCAACCAAACCCCACCCCGTAAAATACACCTTGTCGGTGATCGAATATTTGGCGCGTATGCCACCGAGGCCATCGACCCAGGTCGCGCTGTCTTCACGTTTCACACCATCGAGAATGCCGCCACTGAACGCAATCTCGGTGCTCGCATTCCAGACCCTCAACCCGGCAACCAGATCAAGGTTGCCCCTGTCGCTCTGCAGCACGGAATATCCGGCTCCAACGAGCCCGGCAAAGGTTTCGGAGGTCACGCTGACATTGTCGGCGATAATCCCGCGTGGCGTGCCCCGGCCACTGGAGATCTTCGTATACATGATATCGGTGAAAATGCTGTAGCGATCGTAGCGCGCCTCGCCAATGGCCATGGCGGCAAAATCGAGCTCGTTGAGGATGTCGCCAAAGTCCATGTCCATGTGCACTGTCGGCAGGCCGAAGAGACCCGTGTCGCCGGACATGCCCGCCGCCCAGAAATACGGGCTGACTGCAAAGGTCCAACCATCCTTTTCGATCTGCTTGAGTTCTGGCGCCATCGGCGAAGTAATGTCGGCCGCCGAGACGGGGTTTGCAAACAGCAAACCAGCCGCAAGCGCCGATGCCAAAGTATTAGAAAGTTTCATCGCTGTCCCCCTTTTGAACGCCGCGATCAGTCGTCAACCGAATCCCATGTTTGATCCGGATTGAATGACCTTATCTCTTTAACCATCTTGTCGGTAGCCGGTCCGAGGTCCTTTTCGTAAATAGTCCCATGGTGACTGACAACGAAAGTCTTGATTCCGGTTTCGCCATATATTGCCGGCCAGGCGATCAAGGCGTGTCCGGCGATCATGTTGCCATTGATGACAAAATCATACTTGCCGCCGGCAATGTTGCTGCCCTGAGCTCTAAGTATCCGGTAGCGATAACCGAAATAGCCGCGGTCTGACTTCGCGCTGGCTTCGATCTTGGCGTCATCTCCGAAACTGCCTGCAGGGCTTTCCTCGCCGCCGTCCGATTTCCAGTAGAGCCCGTCGTGCTTTCCTTCTTCACTGATGAGCTTCTGAGCAAATTCGAGCACGCCATCATCATCGTGATCCTCCTGCGCGTATGCAGTTTGGGCTAGGATATAATTACGCAACGTCTCGATGGCCGCGGTTTCGTTCTCGCCGATTCGCCGCGCCAGAATCTCCTCCAGCCCCTTCTTCGTATCGAACTGCCAGCCGGCGTCCTGCTTGACCAAGGGGAACGGAAATGGCCAGGCAAGATTGCCAAGAATGACTTCCTTGCTGCCATCTGTCCGGTCTTTCAGTTCGGCGCGCTCCCCGGAGGCCTTCTGAAGATCAGTCAAACGATCATCGAAGTCATCTGATTTCTTGGCCGCCTCGGCGTTCAGGCCAAGGACCTTGGCCAGAGCATCGACATCCTTGGCACCGAGATCCTTTTTCAGAGCATCAAGTGCCTCCCCTGGTTCCTTGAATGTTTCGGATGCTGCGCCAACGAAACGTTCAAACGAAGGCTCCGCCGCAATCAAAGGAGACATTGCCGCCATCGAAAGGAATGCGGAAGCGAGAAGTATTTTCAGAGTTGCGCGATACATTTTCGTAATCCCTTCACAAGGAATGGTGATGGCTTTGACAGGTCAGCGACGGCCGCGACCTCCGCCGCCTCTGCCGCCGCCGCCGCGTTGCACCCTGGGGCCGCCACCGCCCCTGGCGCGCTGGCCGCCACCCTGGACTCTGGCACCACCGCCAGGCTGGGCTCTGGGACGTCCGCCGCCGCCCAAGCTGGCATTGCCGCGCTGCGACGAGGCGCGAGCATCCCGTCCAGAGCCATAATTACCGATGGCGCTTGGCTGCCTTGGACGGTTATCGACTCGGCCACCTGCCGGCTGTTGCCGAGGGCGATCCGGGCGGCTGGCGTTAGGTCTGTCCCGATTCGGGCGGTTGGCCCCTGCGCCTTGTCCGATGTTGCGGTTACCCGCTCCTGCTCCTTGCCCGATATCGCGATTGGCCGGCCGATTTGCACCTTGACCAGGACGATTGCCGGCGAAATTGCCACCATCCCTTTGCTTCAGGCTGTTCTGCACATCGCGTCGCACATCACTGCTCTGGATCCTTGATCCGAGAGCGCCACCCGCGGCGCCTGCGAGCCCGGCACCCGCGAGTCCGCCAAGGTTACCGAGGTTGCCGCCGTTTTCTCTTAGATCGAGCCGGTTCCCCCTGTCCTCGCGAATATTGTTCGTGATGGAATCCCGGTCGAAATTGAATTTACTGCTGTCGAAATTGAGGTTGTTGATATTGTTCTTGTCAAAATTGAAATCGTTGCGATTGATTTCACCGATGTCGATGTCGACGTCATTGCCTCCCCATGAGTGCCAATTGTCCCAGTCGACCGCCGCACCGAAGACCGCCCCGGTGATAAATCCGCTCCAATAGGGAGCGTAGGGATAATAGTACGAAGGATAGGGATCACCATAAACGATCGGGGCCGTCGCCACATAGGTCGGGCTGGTCAAGATGACGGGATCATAAGTCGGAACGTACGTCACTTCCTTCTTGGCGGGACGGATGATGACGTTGTTGTCGTTGTTCGTCTCCACGACAACCTGGTCATTTGACTTGATTGTACCATTGTCCACTGCCTTGTCGCGGAGTTCCTGTATCGCCACAAGCACGTCTTTCTGCTGATTGACGACCGCCTCGCCCAGTTGCTGCGTCCATTCGAGATCGTCGTTCATCATCGTCAGAACTGTTGGATAGTTGAGGAGCGATATGACACTTCCGTCCCATGACGGATCGGGTTTCGCATCAGGCTTTGCTTTCGCCTGATCCTGAAACCGCGCCGCCTGGACGATCTGAAGAGGGTTAAGCGCGGCCGAAAGCACGAGGGCCACAAGGTCGTCGGGATAGAGCGCGATGCGCGCGGTCAGTGTTTGCAGCTCTGACGCCGTCAGCAGTGCCGGCGCGGGTGCTGCTGGTGCAGGCGCTGCCGGCTCCGTTGCAGCGGGCGCAGGCTGCGTTTGTGTCCAAGCTTGCATGCCGGGGCCACACATCAGCAGCGCTGCCGAAGCGACGACGGCAATCGTTTTTTGGTGCAATGACATAGCTGCTCTCCTCAAATTCCACGTTCTGGCGACGTGTGACACCCGGGTAATTTCTTGCAGTCGGTTCGTTCAGGGCATCAAACCTTTTCCACAGACAGGACGGCTCCGGTGGAGTCGATCAGACAAGTCGAACGCTGACCCTTGGCGTCGAGGATGATCTGATATTTGCCACCATCCACCGCCGCCGAACTCACGGGAAGGACCGTCGCGCTGTCGCCGCCAAACTTTGTCGCCGAAGCGCTGGCACAGGCCAGTTGCAAATCGGCTGGTGCCGTTTGTGCCGTGTTTCTTGCCATGTTTTCGGGTGTGGGGCCGTTGTCCGACACACATCCTGCCAGCGCCAAAATACCACTCGCAATAATAATGAAGTTGATATTTTTCAAATGTCCTCGACCTGATTTGCAAAGCATCGTTTTCCCCCTGACTTTGCTGCTCAAACACCTTTGTAAAGTGACGCGCCCTGCATGAGCACGATCACTTTCGCTCCGACCTGGATCTGCGAAGCGAGATCGACAATGTCTTCATTGTTCATTCTGATGCAGCCCGACGACACATTGAGGCCGATAGACCAGGGCTCGGGCGTGCCGTGGATACGATAGATCGTGTCCTGATCTCCCTCGTAGAGATAAAGCGCGCGTGCCCCGAGCGGATTGTCTGGACCGCCTGGCATTCCCCCTGCAAACTTTACAGCTTTGGGGTCACGTGCCACCATCTCGGCTGGCGGCGTCCAGGTTGGCCATTCGGCTACGCGGCCGACGCGCACTATACCCGCCCATCCGAAGCCATCACGGCCAACGCCAATGCCATAACGAACGGCCTGACCGCCACCTTTGACGAGATAAAGGAAATGCTGGTTGCCATCGATGATGATGGTCCCCGGTTTTTCGGCGGTCCGGAACGGAACCACCTGCTTGCGAAATGCCTCGGGCACCTGACCATTCGCCGCGTAATATTTGCGGGCTTTCTTGCTGTCATAGGCGATCCAGGTCCGGGTCTTCGTATCGTAGATCTGGGTCTTTGGAACCTGAGCCGATCCCGCGGCGATACCGCCAATTAGTAATCCCGCTACAGCCAGAAAAGTCGCTGAATGCATACCGAGAAACGATGCGGAACTTCTTTTCATTTCGCCGTCCCCTTCAACCATTTTTCTACCCGGTCGGCGTTCTTTGCGACCCATGCCTTGGCGTAGTCTGCTGGCGGTTGCCGGTCGACTTCGACCGCATAACTCATCTCTGTGATTTCATCGGGCGTGAAATCGATGCTCTCCAGAAACCTGGTAACTTCCGGTTTGCTCGTGGCCAATGCCTTCGAGTAGGCGATATGAAAGCGTGCGGTATCCCAGGCGACGGGCGCATTCGATTTGGCCAGCCAATCGGGGTCGTCCGCTGGCAGAATTACATGCCACTTGGATGCATCGTGGGCGGGCTCCTCAAGTTTGACGATATCGTGCAGCTTGAAGACGACATGGGGGCTGTAGCAGGCAAAAATAATCGGTTTATCTGTCGCTTCGGCCGCATCGACCGCCGCCATGCCCATTTCCTCCGGCATTTCGAGAAGCCGCATTGTCTTGGCATAACCATAACTGTTGGCCCGGATGCGTTCGATGACTGTGGATGACCATGTCTCGGCGCCAATCCATATCTCTCCCTGCCCATCGCCGTCCGTGTCGAAGGCTGCAGTCTTTTTTGGATCGAGGAGATCGGCGACCGCATGGATGCCCGTTTTATCGACTGTCTGCCTGGTCGTGCAAATGCCCTGCCAGGCGGCAACGCCGAAATCCGCGAGCTGGACTTTGTCGCCGTACTTCTCCACCAGTGAATTGAGGTTCGGCAGCCAGACCTCCGGATGGACATCGACCTCCCCGGAAGCAAGCCCGGCGAAAGCGGTCATCGTCCCCATCTCCTCGACGTCGACGCTCACATGCATGTTCGCTTCGAGAGTTGTCTTGATGATGTTTGCGGTGACCTGGCCCGACGGCCAATTAGGCATGGCGACAACCAGGTCGGCTGCAATTGAAATCGCGGGAACCGTCATCCAGACCGACAGGACCAATCCCGCAAATTGACCGAGCCTCTTTAATCGTTGCGTCATCTGCCACGCTCCCACATGATATGGTCGGCATTAGCAGGCATCGATTGCATTATCGTAAGTACGTAACTGTTAATTTTTGCCGGGAAAGCGTTTCCGGTGTAGAACTTGAAGGGTCCATTCGGACGCGTGGGGCGATATGACACGGATTCTGATCGCGGACGATCACGAGATCGTCCGGCAAGGCGTGAAAGCGATTCTGTCGAAGCGAGAACGCTGGCAAATCGTCGGGGAAGCAGCCGACGGGCGCGACGCTGTCGGGCAGGCGCGGCTGACCGAACCGGAAATCGCCATTCTCGACTACGCCCTGCCCTTCATCAATGGTGTGGAAGCAGCACGGCAAATCCGCCTGCACAGTCCAAAGACCGAGGTCCTGATATTTACCCAGCACGATAATGAAGCTCTGCTGCGCAATATTCTTGAAGCGGGCGTGCGCGGCTATCTGCTGAAATCCGATGCCACGCAATATCTCATCCAGGCGGTGGAAGCATTGGAGCACCGCCAGCCGTTCTTTACGAAGACGGTGTCCGACATGCTCGTGTCATCCTATCTCGCTAAATCCGATGCTGCGTCGAGCATTCTCACCTCGCGCGAAACGGCAGTGGTCAAACTGATCGCCGAGGGTCACAGCAACAAGGAGACGGCAGCAGTGCTTGGCCTCAGCGAGAAGACCATCGAAAGCCACCGGGCAGCTGCAATGCGGAAACTGGATGCCAAGTCCACCGCCGCGCTTGTTCGATATGCCATACGAAACCGGTTGATCGAGGCTTGACGATGGTTTCGCGCGCAATACTCAAGCACTACGATTGGTCACCCGCCGCAATTTCCTCGAGCGAAAGCATCAATATGCATGACACCTCCGGAGCGATTGAGCTTCTGCCGCCACCCAGGCGCAATCGCGTGGCTGCATTGCCAGTGCTCGGGCTTTTGCTCACGCTCGTATTGGCCGGTTGCGCCGGGCATGCCAAAGGCGTAATGACGCCAGTGGCTGTGACGGGTGCAACCGGTGGTTCAACAGTCGACATGCTCGTCGTGACCAGCCGCGTACCCTCGCACGATCCGGCAACGTTGTTTACAGGGGAGCGCAGCCCGACGCCCTATTTGACGGATATCACTGTATCCATCCCTTCCGATGCCAAGCGCAAACCGGGAACAGTCCAGTGGCCGAAAAAGGTACCGCCGAATCCGGAAACGGACTTTGCCGTGACAAAAGTGCAGCAACTGAATTCCCCCGAAGAGGGACGCGCCTGGTTCCGCAAGCATGTCGTTGATGGGCATGCGATGGTCTTTGTCCATGGTTTCAACAACCGCTACGAAGATTCGGTATTCCGCTTCGCCCAAATTGTCCACGATTCCAAGGCGAAGGTAACGCCGATCCTGTTCACCTGGCCCTCGAGAGCACGCGTCTTCGATTATAATTACGACAAGGAGAGCACCAACTTTTCGCGCACTGCGTTGGAACAGGGACTGCAAACGCTTGCCAAGGACAAGGACGTCAAGGAAATCACGGTCATGGCCCATTCGATGGGAACATGGCTCGCCATGGAATCACTGCGGCAGATGGCGATACGCGACGGCCGGGTGCAGCCCAAGATAAAGAACGTGATCCTTGCCTCGCCCGATATCGATGTCGACGTCTTCGCAAGACAATGGAACGAACTCGGCAAGGACAAGCCGAAAATCACCATCTTCGTGTCGCAGGACGACAGGGCCTTGAAGGTGTCGCGATTGATCTCGGGCGATGTCGATCGTCTTGGTGCAATCAATCCGGCGGCAGAGCCTTACAAGACCAAGCTGGAAGCAGCCGGAATAACCGTCGTTGACCTGACCCAGGTCAAAACCGATGATGGGTTGCGGCACGGCAAATTCGCCGAAAGCCCGGAAATCGTTCAGCTTATTGGACAGCGGCTCGTGACGGGACAGACGCTTACTGATTCAGACGTCTCGTTTGCTGACGGCGTGACGGCGGTCGTGGCGGGAAGCGTCGGTACAGTGGGCAAGGTCGCAGCGACCACCGTGACCGCGCCGCTCACCGTGCTCGAAGGCAACAGGATCGAATATAGACGCCCTAAATCCGACAGGGTGCACGAGACCCTGAACAGCAAGTCACCCACGCCCGAGCTGAGCTATTGAATTGGGCGACGCAGTTTTGCTCAAGGAAACGACTCCCTCGCCAACGCGGTGGAGGGGCCCGAGCGTGTCCGTAACTGTCCGACTTCGCGGTGGGTGCAAGGGAGAGCGAATTCGCCAATCGCCGGCCCCGCTCGGGCGGGCCAACGGGAAGGGAGGCACCCTGTTTGCCCTTGGCGATGCTGGTCCAAAATAGCGCAGGCAGCAACGATGTTACTGTAACATCGTTGCAAGAAATCCGGCCTCAACGCATCTTTGTTGCCTGAAGGCGTTTCTCGCGCCGATTCCGGCAAAAATACTGAAACAGGCTTACCGCATGAAACGCATACTGCCAGCTCTTCTAATCCTGCTCTGCGTCTCCGAGATTGCCGCAGCCGAGCCGCTGCAATCGCGCATGCTCCAGCGGCAAACGGCTCGCGCCATCCGCAATGCGGGGTTCTGGTGTGACAGGATCACCGACGCTCGGATCGACAAGGCACGATCCGCCGACGGTCCCACGATCGTGCAGGTGACCTGCGATGACAAAACGACATTCGCGCAATACAGCCTGACCATGAACGCCGACAACAGCAAGGTAACGAAAATCGAACCTTGGAAATAAAGGTTTCATCGCCCGCTTCGTAATTTTAATTGGTTGCGTCTGCCACCGGAGCAGGCAGGACAAAACCCGCCTTCGTCAGTCCCGCACCAAGCTGATCGACGATCTCCGGCGAATAGTGGCGGGCCGCCATGTCTGAGCGGAACGATGCGGGGAAGTGCTTGCGCTTGGCGTTCAGGCGTTTCGCCGCTTCGTCTATGTCTGCGGCATTGTTCATCTGGCCAGCTGCCGCAAGTTCAAGAACGTTGGCGATATAGTTTTCCGATCTGCCCATCTGTTGAACGCGAAGCAGAGCTTCCGCAAATTCTCCCCGCCGGTAAGCGTCGAGCGCAAGCGTAAGTCCGGCATCGCTGGGCGGAGCACCATCGATCATCTCCGCTTTGATCGCCATTCCCGCACCCTCCGCCCATCGCCCTGCGGCGAACAGCATCGCTCCGAGCTCGGCCGGAATAAGGCTATTGCCGGGATTGAGTCCCATTGCACGATAACCGGACACGAAAGCCGCTTCCCTCAGGTCATTGCGGAATTGTGCCAGCATCTGGGCATATCCGGCACGGTCGGACATGGGGGCGAGCGAAACGGCTTTGTCTGCCAGCGTCAGTGCCTGCACAGTCAATTCGGTCGGGGCTTCAGGCGCGTCCAGCTCAAGATTGACGATTGCGAGTTCAGCGTTGATGTCTGGATCATTCGGCGCGTTCAGCAGCGATGCCGCGAGGCAGGTTTGCACCTCTTGTAGCAGGCTTGTATCGAGCTGCTCGAGAGCCACGACCGACCGCAGGATGCAACCATTACCAAACGTCGGCGACGTCAGTTCACGCGTCAACTCCAGGCTGTTGATCACGCCGCGTGTGCCGGCAAACCGGTTTGCCAGGTCCGCTATCAGTTCGCGACGAACATCTATACCCGGCCTACCGTCGATGTCGATGCGCTCGACTCCGGAGCGCAGGGCTTCTCCCGTCGCGGGATTGACCACCTGCCACCACACCGCACGTTCGCGGTCGCCAGGGTGATATTTGAGGATTACCTGATACCGGCTATCCACTCGACTTTCGGAACCAAACAGGGACCCTGCTGCCGATCGGATTCCGCCCGTTTCCGACGGCTTGTCTCCGGCAGCAAGCTTGAGAGTCTGATACTGCGACAGGGCCGTCATCAGGTAGTCGCGGATAAGCTCGGCCTCTATATCTGTCTGGTCACCAGCCAATTTCATGTCGATGGCAACATTTGGCTTGTCCGAAAAAACAGGACCCGTTCCAGAAAGAAACCACAAGAAACCGCAAGCGGCTGCTGCAAGTCCTGCAAGAACGAGCCGCCGATTGAAGGTCATGCTCTTCCAGCCGGAATTTGCACTCCCTATTTCGGACGCATCAAGAAGTTCGGCCTCGTCCAGAATTTCGATCTGAGGTGGAGCTTTGGTAAAAACCGGAATATAGCGCCCGCGCGGCAGCTCGATGCGGACGCTACCTTCTTCGGCGTGGGCCTCATAATACTGGGCAAGTGAGGCGCGAAGCCGCGTCGCTTCTATTCGGACAATTGGATCCGTCGTGGGATCAAAGCTGCAGGGGCGACCAAATACATCGACCGCGATCGTATAGGCCTTCACCGCAGCAGCACGGCCCGCGAACATTTCGCTGGCTACAAATCGCAGGAAATTCCTGTTGCGATCGGTCGAGTGAAACTGGGGATCGGACAAGAGCCTGTCCAGTTCCTGCTTCGCCTCCTGTTCGGTGACCTCTTCGGCTTCCGTTGCGTCGACCTTTACGTCAACTTCCATGGCCACCCCCGTGCTTCAGCCTGGACAGAATTGAACGGAACAGGCGAAGAAGCCATAGGGTGAATACCCCAGGTTGCACTGGAATTATACTGAGACACTTAGTTTAAGCAGGATTGATCAGGAAACGAAGAGCTACGCCAGATTGATTGGTCAAGGTATTTTGCTGCGCGCCGCAATGCAAATATCAATAACTTCGTTTTCGATATCGGAACACAAGGTCTCGTATTCCACCAATAGTCTGTCGTCCGAGGAACCGTTTCGCCGCAAGCGGTCGAGCGTTGAACTCGCTTCGTCGAAGGCGTCGCAGAGGCTTACCAAAGTAGAATTCCGGGTACTGAGCATCTGCAGCTGACCGCGCATCGCGGGCAGTTTGAGCATCAATTTCCAGAGCCCCCTTTGGGATGAAGCCGTTGACATTGCCGATGCTGAACCTCCGCTTCCGTCGTAATCCATTCGAGCTATATTCCAGGTCAAAAGGCAGACGAACCGGCAACTACGCAGAACACCCGGTTTCTGTCTGACGATAGTGCATAATCGATGCTCGCCGCGGGAGTACGTTACGGTAAAAACCGCGGGGACAGCTCCTAAGGGGCGCAAAATATTCTGATCGTGTTCAACGTGGATGTATGGCCTTGTCTCTTCTGGCCCCGCCTTTGTTACCGTTACGTACTTACAAGCGGGCATTCCCATAGCGAACGTGTACGCGACGAACAGGGCCAATGACCTTCATGGAACATGCGAATTCAAAATCCCCGTCCGATGCGATTTCGGTGGATTTGTCCGCACGGCGTACTGGAATGTCGTTCCAGCGGACTCGCATGAGCGCCGACCGCACCTTGATGTCGGTGATCCGCACTTCCCTTTCACTGATTGGCTTTGGATTTACAATATTCCAGTTCTTCGAGAAGTTGCGCGATGCCGGCACACTCACCCATGCCGGGGCGCCGCGCAGTTTCGGACTGGCGCTTGTCCTTCTCGGCATATGCATGCTTGTGATCGGCATCGTCTATCACACGCAGTTCATGCTCGAACTTCGACGTACCCGGGAGGAAATGGTGGCGGATGGCATCATTCACGGGGAGAGCCGCTATCCGGTTTCGTACACACTTGTGACGGCGGTAATCCTGCTTCTTATCGGTCTCTTCGCCGTCGCAAGCATGGTCTTTGATATCGGCCCATTTCAGGACGGAACGGGCAGCTGATTCCTGGAGTAATCGTTCAAAGAGAGGAGTTATGAAGTTGGCTAAAGATAAAAAGAGCGGCAAACCAAAGAAGGGCGGCGGTCAACCCAATATTCTCGTTATTTGGGGTGACGATATCGGCATCTCCAATCTGAGCTGCTACAGCCGCGGCTTGATGGGCTATCAGACGCCCAACATCGATCGCCTCGCCAAAGAAGGCATGATGTTTACCGACAGCTATGGTGAGCAATCGTGCACGGCCGGAAGGTCTTCCTTCATCACGGGCCAGAGCGCTTACCGAACCGGTCTTTCCAAAGTAGGCATTCCTGGCGCATCGGCCGGGCTACAACCCGAGATCGTGACAATCGCGGACCTGTTGAAGAACCAAGGGCTATGCTACCGGCCAGTTTGGCAAGAACCACCTTGGCGACCTCAACAAGTTCCTGCCGACGGTCCACGGTTTCGATGAATTCTACGGCAATCTTTATCACCTCAATGCCGAGGAAGAACCGGAGATGTATGACTACTTCCCGGAGAAGGACTTCCCCGGCCTGCGTGCAAGCATTGGACCGCGCGGCGTGCTCCATTCCTGGGCGCAGGACAAGGACGATCCTACGGAAGAAAAGCGCTGGGGCAGAGTGGGCAAGCAGAAGATCAAGGACACCGGACCACTGACCACCAAGCGCATGGAAACCTGCGACGAAGACTTCGTCGATGCGGCCAAGGATTTCATCAAGCGCCAGAACAGCGCCGGCAAGCCCTTCTTTGTCTGGCTCAATACCACGCACATGCATCTGTTCACACATACGAAGAAATCGAGCCTCGGGCAGGCCGGGCGCTGGCAGTCTCCCTATCACGATACGATGATCGATCATGACAAGAATGTCGGCGACATGCTCGACTATCTCGACGAGCTTGGCATCGCCGAAGATACGTTCGTCATGTATTCGACCGACAACGGACCCCACATGAATTCGTGGCCGGATGGAGGCATGACACCGTTCCGGAGCGAGAAGAATACCAATTGGGAAGGTGCATTCCGCGTCCCGCTGCTGGTGCGTTGGCCAGGAAAGATCAAGGCGGGATCGGTTTCAAACGAGATCGTACAGCACCATGACTGGCTGCCGACCTTCGTTGCCATGGCCGGCGATCCCAACGTGGTGGACAAGCTCAAGAAGGGCTACACCGCCAACGGCAAGCCATTCAAGAACCATATCGACGGTTATAATCTGCTGCCCTACCTCACGGGTGAAGAGGCTAGCAGTCCCCGCAAGCTCTTCGTCTATTTCAGTGACGACGGCGATGTTCTTGGTATCCGCTACGACAATTGGAAAGTCGTCTTCATGGAACAGCGTTGCCCAGGCACACTGCAGGTATGGGCGGAGCCGTTCATACCGCTGCGACTTCCGAAGCTGTTCAACCTCAGGACCGACCCCTACGAACGTGCCGACATTACATCGAACTCGTACTATGACTGGTTCCTGCATCACGATTATATCCTGTTCGGCGCCTACACGATTGCCGACAGGTTCGCAGCGACGTTCAAGGATTTTCCGCCTAGTCAGAAGGCAGCGAGCTTCACCATAGATGACGCACTCGCAAAAATGTCCGCAGCTACCAGCGGCAAGTTCAATTAGAGATTATAACGGGCGGCTTTCGCAAGACAGCCGCCCGCCACCCGTCAATCGGCGAGGGAAAGAGACATGACGCTGGCGCAGATCATCGGATTCGCGATCAATGCGAGTATGTTTCTCATTGTCTTCGCACTTGGATTGCGTGCGACCTTCGATGACGTGACGTATCTGTTCCGCAGACCAAGTCTTTTCGTCCGTTCAATTCTCTCCATGAATATCATCATGCTGGCGATTATGGTGCTGTTGTCGCTGCTGTTCAATCTCCACCCGGCCATCAAGATCGCGCTAGTTACGCTCGCCGTTTCTCCGGTTCCGCCGGTGCTGCCGGGCAAGCAGGAGAAGGCCGGCGGCTCGGCCTCCTATACGATCGGTCTGCTGGTGGCGACGGCACTGGTTTCGATTGTGCTCGTTCCAGTGGCAATCGGTCTCCTCGGGAGTTCGTTCAACATCGATATGCACGAACCCGCAAGCGCTATCGCTTCCGTTGTGCTGATCTCCATAATCGTTCCGTTGGTAGCGGGCGTCATCATCCGCCACTTTGCGCCTGACCTTGCTAGCCGCATCGAACGCCCGATCTCCCGGTTTGCAACGCTGCTTTTGATCGTCGCAGTCGTACCGGTCCTGTTCATCGCCTCGCATGCCATCTGGGCGTTGGTCGGAAACGGAGTTGTCATCATGCTCGTGCTGTTCACGCTGATTGGCGTTGCACTCGGTCACTTCCTCGGTGGCCCCGATCCGGATGATCGTACAGTGCTCGCGCTCGCCACGGGGACGCGGCATCCTGGCGTTGCGCTAGCAATCTCTAGCCTGAATTTTCCCGCCGAGAAGGCCGTCATGGCGGTCGTGCTTTACCATCTTGTCATTGGTGCTATCGTCTCGATACCCTACGTGAGATGGCGCACTCGCATTCATGCGCTCCGTCCGGAGATGAAATGATGCTCGACCAACCGGAACGAACGCAAACCAAGACCGCTCCTTTCGACAACATGGTGTGGATTCCAGGCGGCGAATTTCGCATGGGTTCTGACAATCACTACCCCGAGGAAGCCCCTGCGCACAGGGTCCGGGTCAATGGTTTCTGGATGGACAAGTTTACGGTGACCAACCGCGACTTTGTCCGTTTTGTCGAGGCGACAGGTTATGTGACGCTGGCTGAAAGGCCAGCCAATCCAGAAGACTATCCGGGCGCTTTGCCGGAAATGCTGGCGCCGTCCTCAACGATGTTCAAGAAACCCTCGTCTCCAATCGACATGAGCAATCATTTCAATTGGTGGGTCTATGTACGCGGCGCCAATTGGCGCAACCCGCGGGGTCCCGCCAGCACAATCAAGAAGCTTGGCAATCATCCCGTCGTTCATGTCGCCTATGAGGATGTCGAAGCCTATTGCCGCTGGGTCGGCAAGGAATTGCCCACCGAAGCCGAATGGGAATTCGCCGCCTGCGGTGGCCTGGACGGGGCCGAATATGTCTGGGGCGATCAGTTTACCCCGGGCGGAAAGCACATGGCCAATACCTGGCAGGGCAATTTTCCTTATCGGAACACGCTCGACGATGGATACGAGTATACGTCTCCGGTGGGGTCATTTCCGGCCAATGGCTATGGTCTTTACGATATGGCAGGCAATGTCTGGGAATGGACGACTGACTGGTACCGGGAACACGGCAAGGTGACGAGCGCCTGTTGCACGGCGGACAATCCGCGTGGCGGCACACTTGAGGAAAGCTTCGATCCGCGTCAACCCTCGTCAAGGTTGCGCGAAGGGTGACCAAGGGCGGCTCGCACCTTTGCGCACCAAACTACTGCCGGCGTTACAGACCGACGGCGCGCATGTCGCAGCCCGTCGATACCTCGATCTCACATCTCGGTTTCCGCTGTATCGTCCGGCCCGGTAGCGAAGGATAAGACGCGCGATGCTCAGGGACCTGTTGATCCAGCTCACGGAACCAATCGTCTCGATCATCGACATCTTCGCATTGATCATCATCGCGATCGGCACGGTGGATGCATTTATCAACGGCACCAGGGTGATGTTTTCGCACCCAGAAGGGCATCATGCGGTCCGGCACGTGTGGATGCGCTATTCGCGCTGGCTGGTGGCGGGACTGACGTTCCAGCTTGCAGCCGACATCCTCGAAACCTCGGTCACTCCGGCCTGGGACGACATCGGCCGCATTGCGGCGATCGCAGTGGTCCGTACTTTCCTCAACTTCTTTTTAGAGCGCGACCAACGCGACATCGGCGAACTGCAACGCAGCCCTAAACCTTGACGTATGATCTTAACCGCGCACTTTCACCGAAATCGTGGTGCCCTTCTTTCCAGTCGAAATATCGATCGTGCCGTCGAGCGGGCGAAGCCGTGCCTCCATGCCGGAAAGGCCAACGCCGACATTCCGGCGCTTTCGCCTTTCGATACCAACACCATCATCCTTGACGGTGAGCGACAGGATCGTATCGGGCTCGCTCCCCTGCCGGATCAGCCTGATCGTTGCCTTGGCGGCGTGGGAATGACGGTAGATATTGGTCAGCGCTTCTTGGACAATACGGAAAATGGTGAGTTCGACACCCGGTGGTGGACGTTTTGCCGCCAATACGGGATCGACCCTCAGCTCGATTTCCAATCCGCTTCGTTCCTCAAAACCCACGACGAGTAGCTCAAGGGCATTCGGAAGGCCGGATTCGTCAAGCATCGGGGGATGCAGCAAATAAGATAAGGTCCGAAGCTCCTCATTGCTTTGCGAAATGAGTTTCGATGTACGCGCCAGCGCCCGCGAGGTTTCACCGTCATCATCGGGCAGGAGGGATTTCACGTTCGCCAATTCCATCGCCGCGCCGATCAGGTGTTGGCCCGTGGAGTCGTGGAGGTCCCTGGCAATGGAACGGCGCTCCTCATCCTGTGAAACCAGGAGGCGTTCGCTGACGTCACGCAGCGACTCGTTCGAATACATCAGTGCGATCGAACGGCGTCGTGCCAGCCAGGCCGTGGCGAGAAACGCCGCAAGGGCAATGGCCAGAACGGTACCGTAGACGCGTATCGACTGCCGCCAGCCAGCAAGCAAAGCATTCTCGTCAATTCCGTAGGTCACGTAGAATGGGAAACCTTCGACTTTCCGGTAGGCCACCAAGCGGTCGACGCCTTCCGAAACGTGGTGCATTTCACCCGATACTGGATTCCCAGTCGTCGACTGTCTGAACCATTCAGGGACCACTGCGCCGCCCTCCCAGAACGGGACGTTCACCACGACTTCGCCGTTCTCGCGCAAGAACTGGGCAGCATCCGAGGGAGAAGCCGCTCCATCGAACAGTCTGGTGAAATAATCGATCGGCATCGTGATCAGGATCAAACCGTCGAACTTCCCGTCTGGCTGGCGGAGAGCCTTGCTCATAGTCAAGGAAGGTTGCCCGTACACGCGGCCAATCAACGGGTCGCCTATAAATGTGACATCCGATGGATGATCCCGATGATAGCGGAAATAATCCCGGTCGTTCACATCAAGCGAACTGCTGCGATAGCCTTCGCTGGTAGAAACGAGTTTGCCGTCGCGGTCTACGAGGGCAATAACGCCCGAATGCTTCAGAAATTGCTTCTGGGTAGCCAGAAATCTGACCAAACGCTCCGAGGAAGCAATTTCCGGCCATGACATCGGTTCAACCTCGGACGAAATACCCTGAAGCACCATGTCGTTCGCCTCGAGTATCTTGCTGACATAGGCTTCGAGCAGGGCGGTCTTCTGGCGCAACTGGATTTTCGATTGCAAGACCATCCGGTCCCGGCTCTCGACAACACCGACGACGAACACCGTTATGATGACCCCAACACTCATGAGCAACAAGAGGCCATAAGGCAAAAGCGGGAGTGCAGGGGCGTTCATCGGCACGTCGGGCGACAACGCTTTTCCGTCCGGAAGCATAAGGCCAAGACGCCGCAGAAATGCCGGGATGGCGGCGATACCCCAGCGATCCGCGGATCGACGCAGGATTCTCACCGCCTGCTCCCGATGCCGCGCTTCAATATGCGCGGTATGGTTTTGATTTCCTGCCCGATCATCGTCCCCGAATGAGAGTGGCTTTTCCCTCACATGCTACGCTGTTGTTTTCAAACATCCTATCACAAAACAGGTCTTAACTCGCAGCTGTTGGGAAAAATTGATCGGCCATGTTGCTTTGCTTGCAGAGGGAGGCCGGCTTTCAACTTCTTCCAAGATGTGCAAGCGCGGTCCGCAACGGAGCATCGGACACCTGAATAATGCCGAGGTATGGGTGAGCCATATCGATGATCAGAAATACCGCCCCCGCCACTGAAAGAGCGCACACGAACAACATGCCAATGACCGTGGCGTTGGCCGGTGCCAAAAGCCCGAACGAGAAAAAGAGCAACGCAAGCCAGAAGACAAGGATTACAAGGAAAGCCTGGGGCAACCCTTCGCCCCCTTTCTCAAGGAGCAACCAATGGGCCTCCGCAATTTCTCCGCTTATCGCGATGGCACGCGATTGCAGCTGACGTTTGGCGTCGGTTTCGGGGGAAAGGGCCCGCAATGATCCTGAACAGGCTCGATACCGAGGTCGCTCCTGCGCGCGTCCGGCGTTGAATCATCGTGATCCTCGTCGACCCAGGCATCCTGCAGCCGCAGACTGACCAGCTCCGCAAGCAGACGCCGCGCCTCGTTGGTTTCGGGGCCGTAATGCGCCATGACCCGATCGAGAAGGACCACGCGCGCCACCGATGTTCTCAGCTCTGCCTCGGCGTCATCGAATGCCGTCTTTGCGGATGCGATCAAGAACCCGACCGCGAGCGCTGACAATGTTCCGACCACTGCCGTAGCAAGCTTGATGGCCTCTTTTGAATCCGTACTCAGGTGATGTTCTGGCAGGCGGTCACGAATAAATATTCCCGCCACCACAGCAAACGACAGGCACATGAATGCGACGCCGCCGATTGCAAGTGCACTCATTGTCGGAAACTCGCTGCTGCGTTTCGCATCAGTTCACTGAGGTGTCCACGGCCTTTGCCTCGGCCGGACGCTTGCGCGTGGCACGCCACTCTTCAAAGCGTTGCATGACGACGAAGAAAGAAGGAACGAAGAGGACAGCAAGACAGGTCGAGGCGATCATGCCACTGAAAACAGTGATGCCTATAGACTTGCGGGCGCTCGCGCCTGCCCCTGTCGCAAATACCAGCGGGGCAACGCCGAGGATGAAGGCAAACGAAGTCATCAGGATCGGCCGGAAACGAGCCCGGGCCGCGCCCGTTGCGGAATCGATGATCGATTGCCCGGAGGCACGCAGCTCACGCGCCATTTCGACGATGAGAATGGCATTCTTGGCAGAAAGCGCAAGGAGCAGAATAAGGCCGATCTGCACGTAGAGATTGATCGCGACGTGCAGACCCAGAAAAATGGAAACGGGACCGATCAAGGACAACGGCGCAGCAAGCAGCACCGATACCGGAGCGATCCAGCTTTCATATTGTCCGGCCAGAACCAGATAGACCAGCAACAGCGCAAGGGCAAAGACCAGGATCATCTGGTTGCCGACCAGCTTCTCCTGATACGACAGCGCCGTCCATTCGTAGCTCGTGCCATTCGGCAGAGTGGCCGCCGCGATCTCTTCCATAAGGTTCATCGCCTCGCCCGACGAAAATGTCGCCGCTGGTACGCCGACGATCGAGGCCGAAGGATAGAGATTATAGAGACTGATCAAAGAGGGTCCGACGCTCGGTATGATGGTCAACACCGTTCCGAGCGAGATCATGTCGCCATTATTGTTACGCACGGTCAGGCTGTTGATGCTGTCCGGCGTCAGGCGGAATTGTGCATCCCCCTGGACATAGATCTGGAACACCCGGCCGAATTTGTTGAATTGAGCGACATAGCTAGAGCCAAGATAGCTTGCGAGGGCGTCGAAAACCAGATCGGTCGTCAGCTGGAGGGACTCAACCTTCTCGCGATTGATCTCCACCGTGTATTGCGGCGCATTCGCCTGAAAAGGTGCATTGATGCTTTGAATGCCGGATTGGGATTCAGCCGCTTTCACTATCGTATTAGTCAGGCTCTGCAGCTTGGCGAGATCGAAACTGCCGTCGCGCAGTTCCGTCTGCATGGTGAACCCGCCGGCATTGCCGATACCCTGGATCGGCGGTGGCGGCAGAACGAGAACCCTGCCCTCGCCGACGCCTTTGAGTTTCGCGTTGAGTGTTTTGTAGAGGGAAGCCAGGTCCTCGCCAGGTCCGCGCTTGCTCCAGTCATCGAGCATGATGTAGGCAAGACCCGCATTGGCGAGCGCTGAATTATTGTCGAGCGCGGAGATGCCGGCAATCGTGATGACCTGGGAGACGCCCGGCGTTTCCTTCGCGACGCGCCCCAGTTCCTCCAATGACTTTTCCGTACGGCCTAGGGCAGCGCCATCCGGCAGTTGCACCGCTGCCAGCAGATAACCCTGATCCTCGATAGGCAGGAAGCCAGTTGGCGCACGCGACATGCCATAACCGGCGGCGGCGATGATGGCGAGAGCTATTACCGCCATGAGGTTACTGCGCGCAACCATCGAACCGATCACACGTACATAACCGTTTTCCAGGCGCTGGTAGACCGCATTGAAGCCACGATAAAAGAAATTGCGCCTTTCCGGCGGCACCGGTGGCCGCAACCACATCGCGCACTGGGTCGGCTTCAATGTGGCGGCGTTGATGGCGCTGATGAACGCAGTGGCTGCAATTACGAGAGCAAACTGCGAAAATATCTGGCCGGTGATGCCTGGCAGAAATGCAGCGGGCAGAAACACAGCCATGAGAACCAGCGTGATGCCGACGATCGGTCCGAATAGCATATCCATGGCGCTAATGGCCGCGTCATGGCCGGACATGCCGCGCTCCATATTGTGCGAGGCGCTTTCGACCACGACGATTGCGTCGTCGACGACGATGCCGATTGCCAGCACGATGGCGAACAAGGTCGAGAGGTTGACGGAAAATCCCATGGCAGCCATCGCTGCGAAAGCGCCGATGATGGTCACCGGCACAGTCGTCGCGGGTACCAGCATGGCGCGCCAGTCCTGCAGGAAGACGAGAATGACAATCAGCACCAGAAGCGCCGCTTCAAACAAGGTCTTGTAGACCTCGCCGATTGCCTGACTGACGAAGGTCGTCGTGTCGAATGGAATGGAATAGGCCACGCCCTGCGGAAATCCGGCAGCAAGCGTCTTCATCTTGGCGCTCACGCTCTTGGCCACATCAAGCGCATTGGCACCCGGAGACAGGAAAATCGCGAGGCCCGCGGAATCCGACCCATCGAGCCGGAACACCTGACTATAGGTCTGCGCACCGAGCTCAACGCGGCCGATATCCCGCACTCTTGTCATGCCGCCATTGGCGTCGGTCTTGACGATGACCGCACCAAACGCTTCGGGATCATTGAGGCGACTCTCGACGTTGATCGTATACTGGAAGGATTGGTTTTCCGGCGCAGGCGGCATGCCCACCTGACCGGCGGTCACCTGTTCGCTCTGCTGCTGCAGCGACTGGATGACGTCCTGCGCCGTCAGGCCGCGTGCCTGCATCTTGTCCGGATCGAGCCAGATACGCATCGAATATTGGCCCGCCCCGAATACCGTAACATTGCCAACGCCGGGTATCCGGGCGATTTCATCTTTCAAAGCGATCGTTGCATAATTGCTGAGGTAGAGACTGTCGTGGCTGTTGTCCGGCGAAGTCAACGTGACGATCTCGAGGATTGATGTCGACTTCTTCTGGACATTGACGCCCTGCACCTGCACCGATTGCGGCAGCGAGGCCAGGGCGGCAGAGACACGGTTTTGTACCAGCACCTGTGCCGCGTCGAGATCGGTGCCGATAGCGAATGTGACCGTGAGCGCATAGCTGCCATCGGAAGCCGCGTAAGACTGCATGTAGAGCATGTCTTCGACGCCGTTCACCTGCTGCTCGATCGGCAATGCGACCGTATCGATCAGCGTGCGGGCGCTGGCTCCGGGATAGCGGGTCGTGACTTGTACGGTTGGCGGCACGACATTCGGATATTGCGCGACCGGCAGCGAATACAGGGAAACAAAGCCGATGACGACCATGAGGATGGCGATCACATTGGCCAGTACGGGCCGCTCTATGAAGAACTTCGAGATCATTGCGCTGCGCCATTCGCCGCAACGGCGCCAAGATCCTTCAACTGTGGCTCAATCTTTTGACCGGGTATGGCCGAGAGCAGGCCCGAGACGACAATGCGATCGTCTGGCTTGACGCCGGTGGTCACCACCCGCAATTCGCCCACCAATTGACCGATCTCGACCTTGCGCTGCTCGACGATATCATCCTTGCCGGCAACGAGGACATAGCGCCCGCTCTGATCGCTGCCAATGGCACGATCCGGCACCAGCAGCATCCCAGGCTCTTCGAACAAGGGAACGCGGACGCGGACGAAGTAACCGGGCAGCAATTGCCGATCGGCATTGGGCAGGACAGCACGGACGGCCAGCATGCCGGTCGACGCGGTTATAGTGGGTGCGACGTAGTCAAGCGTTCCCACATGCGGGAAACCGGTTTCGCTTTGCGTACCGACTTCGGCACGCACCTTTTTCAAATCCTGCGCGGTCATCCCGCGTTTCACCATATCAGCACGGATGCGCAGCACGTCCTTCTCACTGACGTTGAAATTGACGTAGATGGGATTGAGCTGGACAATCGTCGCGAGCGCCGTGGTGGACGCGATGACGAGTTCGCCTATCGACACCAGCCGCGCAGTAGCGACACCCTCGAACGGCGCTTTCACCTGCGTATAACTGAGATTGAGCTGGGCCTGCTGGACATTGGATGCCGCCTGTTGCTGAATGGCCAGGTCGGCTTCACGTTGCGCCTCCGCCTTTTGCAGATCCTGCTGTGTAGCGAAGGTTTTGGCCACGAGCGCTGCCTGACGTTCGTATTCCGCCTGCGACAGCTTTACAGACGCGTCGGCTGATGCCTTTGCAGCATTCGCCTGGTTTAATGCTAGCTGGTAGGATTCGGGCTCGATGACGAAAAGTACCGTACCGGCTTTTACCGCATCCCCGTCATTGTACTCGATTTCCTCGATAAAGCCCTGTACCCGTGCAACCAGCGCAGTCTGGTTAACTGCTGCAGTACTACCGGTCGCCTCGAGATAGGGCGTGACGTTCTGTTTTGCCGGAAGCGCCACATCGACCTTGGGCGGTGGTGGCGGAAGGTAAGTGTTCTCTTGACTACAGCCAGCCAATGCCAGACCAAATAATGTGATGCAGGCAAAGCCTGCCCTCCGGCGAGCGCCGAAAGAGCGTTCAAATTGCCGTGTGTGCAATCCACTTATTCCGGCCATTATATCCCCCGATTGGCCTTTGCAGAAAACGCATGATCGATGCTACGTTATTCCGTATCTGAGAGATAGCTCTCCATAAAAAATTGTAGGGGGTTGTGATGCGGATGATTTTGACTGTCATTGGAATTGGGATGTTTTGCAGCCCGGCCATGGCGCAGACTGCCGCCGAACGTGCCGCATGCATGGCGGACTTTCAGAAATACTGCTCCGGCGTTATCCCAGGTGGCGGGCGGGTTATCGAGTGCCTGGCCAAGCAATTGGACAAGCTCACACCCGAGTGCAAAAAAGTCGTCCAGTCGCACGCTCCGAAATAGGCGGACCGTCCGCTCCTCAAATCATGATGTCGCCTAGTTCCTGTTTCGCGACAGCGCGCAGGCGTTCGGCCTCGTCTTCGCTGATCCAGCGATAGGGGAAACGCAAGCGCGTGCCCACAGGCCCCCAATTGTCGATGGCGCAAAGCAATTTATCCAGCGCAGCATTTGAATAGCCGGACTTCTGCCGGAATGGCACGATGTGCTCATCCATGAATTTGCAGATCCGCTGTTCGGTTTCAATGGCAGCGTCGATGTCGGTTTGCATAAGGTCGGTCCAACGCTGCGCGCCGCGTGGACTAAGACAAGCGACGTTGGAAAATGCACCTGCTGCCACCCCTTCCCTGATGCCGGTCGCGAGGTGATGCCCCGGCACAAAAAGCGAGACGCCGCTCAGATGGTCGCGTGCCTCGACGTACCAGTTTGAATCGCCATCGGCCAGCTTCACGCCAATCACGCCCGGGGTTTCAGCCAATATCGTACCGAGTTCCTTTGGCGCAAGAACTCGTTTTGCGTGTGGAGGGTTGTAGAGGATAATCGGAATGCCATTGGCAATCCCGGATGCCCTGTTGAGATAGTCGATTGCCTCTTCGTCCGCCAGCGGCCACCAATCCGGCAAGATGACCTGAATGGCAACGGGATCCAGTGAAGCTGCGCGTCGTACACGATTCAGCATGATCGTTGGGTCAGGCTGGCAGGCACCGATGATGAAGGGCATGCCGGCTTTCTGGCAGCGCTCGGCCAGCATCAGCTGAATGCGATCGAACTCTTCTTCCGTCTGGTTGTGGAATTCGCCTGCGGTGCCATTGGAGTAGATGCCATCGACATTCGCATCGATCAGGATATCGATTTCAGCGCCGAGTTTGTTGAACTCGATGCTGTCGTCTGCCTCGATGGGCAGGAGCAAACTGGCCCAATTGCCCCTGATCGCGTGTTCTCCTGATTTCACATTGCGCTCCTAGTTCAAATCATCACGGATGCAGGCCTTGAATTGGCCGGGCGAAACTTCGCGCAATTCCGGTACCGTATGCGCGCAGGCCTCCAGCGCCACCGGGCAACGGGTCCGGAATACACAGCCGCTCGGCGGATTGGCGGGGCTTGGAATATCACCCTTCAGGATTTGCCGGTTGCGGGGCGCATCGGGATCCGGAGAAGGGATCGCGGAAAGCAAAGCGCGCGTATAGGGGTGTTGCGGTCGCGCATAAAGATCAGCGCTTGATGCAATCTCCATGATCCGGCCAAGATAGAGCACGATGACCCGGTCGCAGATATATTCGACGACCGCGAGATCATGCGAGATGAACAGCATGGTCAAGCCGAGCCGTTGCTGCAGATCGCGCAGGAGATTGATCACCTGCGCCTGGATCGACACATCCAGCGCAGAAACAGGCTCGTCGGCGACAATGAATTCCGGTGCAAGCGTCAACGCGCGCGCGATACCGATGCGCTGACGCTGCCCACCAGAAAACTCATGCGCATAGCGGTTGACGGCTTCGGCAGGAAGATCGACCTGCAGGAGGGCGTTTCGTGCCCGGTCCATGCGTTCCTTGCGGGTGCCTATGCCCTGGATCTTCAGGCCTTCGGTCAAAATCTCGCCAATAGTCATGCGCGGCGACAAGCTGGCAAACGGATCCTGGAATATATACTGCATACGGGGTCGCGTCCGCCGCATCTGCGCGGCCGAAAGTGTGGTCAGTTCGGTGCCATCGAATTCTACGCTGCCCGAAGAAGGCTCGACCAAGCGCAGGACCGAACGGCCGATCGTCGTCTTGCCGCTGCCGGATTCACCGACCAGTCCAACCACTTCCCCCTTGGCAATGTCGAAGGAGATGCCCTCCAGAATATTGAGTTTCGTGCCCCGGGAAACATAGTGTTTGCTCAGATCGCGGACGGTCAGGAACGCGCTCATCGGCCCACCTCCTGCCATCGTATACAGCGGCTACGATGCATCGCATTCACCTCGGCGAGCAGAGGCACCGCCGCCCTGCAGGCACCGATTGCATAGCTGCAGCGCGGCGAAAATGCGCATCCATCCGGCATGTCGGCAAGACTGGGGACAACACCCGGAATAGCCGCCAGCTTGTCGCCGGCCTGCTTCATGCGTGTTGCTTCACCAAGCCGGGGCATCGACGCCAGAAGTCCAAGCGTATAGGGATGGCGCGGGTTGCGAAACACTTCGCCGACGGGCCCCTCCTCCACGATGCGCCCGGCATACATGACCGCGACGCGATGGGCGATCTCGGCCACCACACCGAGGTTGTGGGTGACGAAAAGCATGCCCATGCCGCGCTCACGCTGCAGCTTGATCAGAAGATCGAGTATTTGCGCCTGGATGGTCACGTCGAGCGCCGTCGTCGGTTCGTCGGCAATCAGCAATGTCGGATCGCAGGCAAGCGCCATGGCGATCGTCGCGCGCTGCCGCATGCCGCCCGAAAGCTCGTGCGGATACTGTCCTGCCCGGCGTCTCCCATCGGGGATGCCTACCTGATCGAGAAGCCCGACCGCCGAATTCATCGCTGATTTCCGGTCAGCATTGCGATGAATGCGGATCGGCTCGGCTATCTGGTCACCCACCGTGAACACCGGATTGAGACTGGACATCGGCTCCTGGAACACCATGCCGATGTCGTCACCGCGGATTCTCCGCATCTGTTCGTCATCAAGCGTGACGAGGTCACGGACAGCGCCATCCTTGCTCCTGAAGTGGATACTCCCGGCGGCAATCGCCCCGACATTGCGGGTCAACAGGCCCATGACCGACAGGCTGGTCACGGATTTGCCGGAACCGGATTCGCCGACAAGCGCAACGGTTTCGCCGGGAGCGACCGACAGGTCGATACCATCGACTGCGGTAATCTCGCCCCCGCGGGTGCGGAAGATCGTCCGCAGCCCGCGAATGTCGAGAATGGGATCGATGCGCTCGTCCATATCCGCTCTCAGCCGAGTAGCCCGGTCGAGCGCAGGATCGCGTCAATCCTGGCGGATTCTGCAGCATCGAGTGCCTGTCGCGGCCTCGGCATGACGTTCGTATCAATGATGCCAAGACTGCGCATGGCGGTCTTGAAACCACCCACGCCGGACGCGCCGCCGCTGACGCGGCTTTGGGCCACCCAGACGATCTCGAACAGGCGGCAGAGCCGTTCCTGCTCCTTGCGCGCTGCAGCCCAATCGCCGCGCTGGGCCGCATCCCACAGACGGACGTAACCGTGAGGATCCACATTGGCGAGCCCAGGGACCACACCATGCGCGCCCATCGACAGCGCATTGTCGACGACAATCTCGGAACCGGTCATCAGGAAGATATCCTTGTGCTCGGCGAGATCCAGCAAGGCGTAACGGAAATTGCCGTCATCGCCACTTGAATCCTTGAGGCCGATAATGGTGCCTTCCTTGGCCAGGGTAGTCACTGTCGATCGGGCCAGCTTGGCGTGGACGCAGACGGGAATATCGTAGGCGACGAGCGGAACGTCGACGGCATCCTTGATATAGCGGAAATGGTCGATGATCTCGGGCTGGCTGGTGACTGTGTAGTAGGGTGCTGTCACGACGACGGCGGCTGCACCCGCTGCCTTTGCGACCTTGGCGTGGCCGATGACGCTGTCGGTTGTCGCGTCGAGAACGCCGGCAATGACCGGCACGCGGCCATTGACGACCTTGACCGAGTGTTCGAGAATTTCCTGCCTGGTTTTTTCGTTGTGGAACACCACTTCGCTGGTCGATCCGAGCACGAATACGCCGTGGCAGCCCGCGCCTAGCAAATGTTCGAGCACGCGCGTGTAGGACGGGTAGTCTACCGTGAAATCCGGATTGAGAGGTGTTACGACGGGAGGAACAACCCCATGAAATTTGGTCATTTTCGCTTTCTTTCTTTGTCAGTTCAGTTCGGCGCGAGGATCGAAGGCATCCCTTAGACCGTCGCCAATAAAGTTGATTGCAAGGACGGCAAGGACCAGCGCTCCACCGGGGAACAGCCATTGCCAGGGGAATTGTTCGAGAACCGCCGTCGAGCGCGCTGCGTTGAGCATGTTGCCCCAGCTGGCGGCGGGCGGCGCAATACCGAGGCCGAGGAATGACAGTCCGGCCTCAAGAAGGATCGCATTGGCAATCTGCAGCGTGGCATAGACGACAAGGATATCGATGGAGTTCGGCAAGCCATGCCGGAACAGCAGATGTCCGAGCCCTGCTCCCATGCCGCGCGACGCCAGGACGAAGTCCCGCTCCCTCAGTTCAAGCAGCCTCGAGCGGATCATGCGGGACAGGAGTGGCCATGACAGCAGCGAGATGACGAGCACCGTCGGCCAGATGCCCGTGCCAGCGATCGATGCCAGCACCAGCAGGAAGATGACGGGCGGCAGGGTCATGACCAGATCGACGAAGCGCATGGTGACAGCATCGGCCCAGCGACCGGCAAGCGCCGATATCGCACCCACCAGAAACCCGATGATCGCCGAGATGATTGTCGAGGCTACAGCGACCAGCAGGGAAATGCGCCCGCCCTCCAGAACACGCACAAAAACATCGCGGCCAACGCCATCGGTTCCGAACCAATGGTTAGCCGTCGGCCCGCTGTTCATGGCAAGCAGATCGATGTCATTCGGCTTGAATGTCCACCACAAAGGATAGGACAGGATCATCGCGAGCATCGGCACGACGATGCAAACGCCGAACAGCGCGGCCTTGTTGTGGCCGAAGCGGTGTAGTGCACGCGCCATCGGACCTGGACTGTGAGAGGGGGTACGTGCAAGCATCTCAACCGACCTTGATGCGCGGATCGATGACCGCATAGGTGATGTCCGTCAAAAGGTTCACCACAATTACGCAGGCGCCGATGATCAATGTCGCGCCCATGATGACCGGATAATCACGCGTCTCGACGGCATTCACCAGCAAGAGACCCATGCCCGGCCAATTGAACACACTCTCGATGAAAATCGCGCCGCCGATCGCGAGACCGATTGTCGAGCCGATGACCGTCACCACAGGCAGCAAGGCATTGCGCAAGGCATGCTTGGCGATGACCCAGAATTCCTTGACGCCCTTCGCCCGCGCTGTACGCACATAGTCCTGATTGAGAACTTCAAGCAGTGACGAGCGCATGTAGCGCATGATCAGGGCAGCTTGGGCGATTGAAAGAAGCGCCGCGGGCAAGATCAGATGGTGGAGCAGGTCTCCGATGGAAAATTCCGACCCCGGTGTCAGCATGCCGCCTGATGGAGCCCATCCCAGACGAACGGCGAATACATAGAGGCCTATCAAAGCGCTCAGAAATGCCGGGCTCGAAATGCCGACAAGTGCAAGTACCGAGAATGATAGGTCCACCGGCGAGTTCCGCCGCACCGCGCTGATAACACCGGTGACGATCCCCGCGATAATCGCGATAACCAATGCCGATCCCATCAGTAGAACCGTAGGACCGATACGCGACAACACCAGATCCAGCACCGGCTGATCCTGCCGCTTGATCGAAAAGCCGAGGTTCCCCGAGACGGCCTGTTGCAGCCATGCCAGATATTGAACCGGCAAGGGTCTGTCGAGCCCAAGCTGGCTGCGCAGGTCGGCAAGCTGCTCTGGCGACATCGGGATATGCGGATCGATATACGCATCGATCGGATCACCGGGGGTGAGACGCAACAGCAAAAAGATCAGCACGCTCAAGGCGAGGAGCATGCCTACTCCTATCAGCAGACGTCGAAGGCTGTATTGAAGCATTTTCATTCCGTTTTGCCGGGGTGGCCAGCGCCACCCCTCGAACCACGATCAGGCGCGGGCGATTATTCGCCGAGTGACCATTTTTCCGGATGAGCCTGATAGGGACCGCCACCCGGCGCCGGTGTCCAGATGAAATCCTTGACCTTTGACGACACAACCCCGTAGCGGTTCGCCACCCAGAGGGTTGCCCATGGCAGGTCGGAATTCATGACCTTGCAGACATCCTGATAACGGCTGGTGCGCTTGGAGGCATCGGGCTCTGCCAGAGCGGTATCCAGCGCCTTGTTGAGTTCCGGCATACGTGCACGCACCACATTGGGGCCTGCTGGCGGGATCTGCTTTTCATTGAGACCAACATTGATACTACCCGCGTCAGGTCCGTTCTGAAGACCGGCATAGACCAGCTGGAACTGCGCGACATCCGGCTTCGGGTTTAGGACGATGCTGTTATACGTCGGTGTATCGACGGCGCGCGGCACGACATTGATTCCCACCTGCGAAAGCATGGCTTGCACGGCAGCGAGCACGTTTGTCGCGAGAGGCGTGGTGTAGTAGGTCAGAAGGGTTATCGGCTTATCGCCATTGATCTGCGACCATCCGGCTTCATCCAGAAGTTGCTTCGCCTTTTCCGGATCGTAGGCGTAAGGGTCAATACCCTGGGGGACCAGCTGGTCCGCGACATAGGCACAATTTGCCGGCTTGGCAGCACCCGCATAAAGGCTCTTGATGATGGCATCGCGATTGATGGCATACATCACCGCCTTGCGAACGCGCGGATCTTTCCAGATCGGTGACTCATGATTGAACCCAAGGTAGTTGACGACGAAGCTGTCACCTTCGATGACCTTGAAAGCTTCATCGCCCTTGAATGTCGACACATCATTGGAGTCGACATAGGTAAACTGGATTTCACCGGCGCGAAGGGCAGCGATCGCGGCTGCCGGATTGGCGAAGTATCGATTGATCACCCGCTCAAGTGCGGGTTTGCCGCCGCGATAGTCGGTGTTGGCGGCAAGTTCCACATATTGATCGGTGACGTATTTGGTGAACTTGAAAGGGCCTGTCCCGATGGGCGAGGTAGACCACCAGGCATTCTTGGCGAGTTGATCTGCCGGTATCGATGACAATGCATGTTCTGGCAGCATCATTACCTTGGTCATCGTGTCGAGAGTGCTCGCGCTTGGGGCACTCAGCTTGACGACCAAGGTATGATCGTCCGGAGCTTCGACCGACGAGACTGCTTTCAATCTGGCAGCAAGCACCGATCCCGATTTCGCATCCATGGCCAGACCCATGGTGAACTTCGCGTCCTTGGAGGTGAGGGGCTTGCCGTCGTGCCATTTCGCGTCCGCAAGCTTGAACGTATATGTCAGTTGGTCTGCGCTGACTTCGTAGCTGTCCGCCAGCACTCCAATGACCTTTTGCAGTTTCTCGTCATAGGTGACGAGCGGCTCGAAATAGACACTGAGCCAGGTAAATCCCGCTGTGGCCGCAAGCGGGTTGAAGTTGCCCTGGAACCCTCCCGGCCCCACATCGAACCCACCTGACAACGTTGCAGCGTGTGCAGCGACAGGTGCTGACGTTACGCCTCCGATCAGCGCGGCAGACAGTGCCAGCGCCGAAGCCATCATTCGTAGTTTCATGGTATCCTCCCATTGAATGTGTTGGTCTTGTTATGTGCAATCACCCGAGCGATCCCCTCGTAGTGACTGTCGAGGCGGTTGCGGGCGTCTTCGAGATTTCTTGCCTCCACGGCATCGACGATCGCCTCATGATCACGCCATGTCGCCATAGGATCTGTATTCTCCAGATTAACGAAATCAGACGCTTTGTAGAACGCGAGCCAGAACACCTCGATGAGCCGCACGAGCGTCTCGTTTTCCTGGCAGCGGAAAAGCAGCCGATGGAAAAGCCTGTCTTCGTCGACAAATGCTTCATTGCGCTCGGCATGGACGCGCATGCGGGCCACGACCTGCCGCAACTCCTGAATATCTTCGTCAGTGATTTTCTGCAGCGTTTTGGCGATCAGGCCGACTTCAAGAGTCCTGCGAATCTCCAGCACTTCCTCGATCTGTCGCAGCGCCCCGCCTAGGCCATAGGCAAGATTATCGAGCAGCGGTTCGAACGAAAATGCCTTGACGAAAACGCCGACACCACGTCGCGACTCCAGAACACCAACCGACTCCAATGCCTTGATGCCTTCGCGCAACGAATTCCGGCTGACGCCGAGCTGACTGGCCAGTTCGCCTTCGGGCGGCATCGGCGCCCCCGCCTCCAGGCCATTTTCGTTGATGTAAGCCCGCAAGCTTTCTTGCACGGACACATGCAGCAAAGGCGCGCGGTGCAGAGGCTTGAGGGATTTGAACGCCATTATGTGGATTCCAATCTCGGGAAGTGGTGCAGGTTCATCTAGATAACCACTTGTAGGATATCTGTCAACAGGACATGACCACGGTTCTTTCGGTGCCATAACAACTCAATGTGAGAAGATGAAAATAGTAATCTGTTGACAGTCTTCAATTTGCTCCGTACGTTTCGATGAAGCCAATATCAGCGGAAAACCGACCTGTCGGTTCCGTGAACACTCGGGAGGTGGAATGGCATTCCTGGAATTAGACGGCCTGACCAAGAGCTATGGTTCGCTTACGGTTGTCAAAGGCGTCAATCTATCCGTCGACAAAGGCAAACTCGTCTGTCTTCTCGGTCCCTCTGGCTGCGGCAAGACAACAACGCTCAGGCTTATTGCAGGCTTCGTTCCAGCCAATGCGGGCGAGATACGAGTCGGTGGGAAGACCATATCTTCAGCTCATTCGACCGTTCCGCCCGAGGGGCGCAACATGTCGATGATCTTCCAGAGCTATGCGCTATGGCCGCATATGACGGTCTTCGAGAATGTGGCTTATGGCCTGAAGCTGCGGCGTCTTCCACAATCGGAAGTGACCAAAAGCGTGCGGACTATCCTGTCAGCCACGCAGCTGCTTCCATTGGAAAATCGCTATCCGGGTGAACTCTCCGGCGGCCAGCAGCAGCGCGTATCGCTGGCGCGAGCACTGGTCATCAAGCCTGAAATCCTTTTGCTTGATGAGCCACTTTCCAACCTCGACGCCAATCTGCGCGAGGAAATGCGCTTTGAGATCCGCCGGCTTCACGACGAATTTCGCTACACGACAGTTTATGTGACGCATGATCAGGCGGAAGCGATGACTACGGCCGACATGATCGTCGTCATGAATGACGGCCGTATCGAGCAAGCGGGTTCGCCGGAAGACATCTACGAACGTCCGGAAACTGAATTTGTCGCCCGCTTCATTGGCGGTACCAATATTCTCAGCGGCACCCGCGGCGATAAAGATAGCGTCGTTGGCGAAGGCGGGCTTGTGCTCCGATGCGGCAGCGGCAGCACCGCGGCTTCCGGAAAAACAGCAGTTTCAGTTCGGCACCATGACATCGAGCTGTCATCGGCCAAGCCCAAGAGCGCGGACACGAATGTCACTGTCGGTACGGTCACCCGGCAAATCTATCTCGGTTCGCACCGGGACTATCTCGTTTCAATCGCTGGTGGAGAAACGGTGCGCACAGTCGCGCCAGTCAATGTTGCGATCCCGGTTGGCCAAGAAGTATGGCTGCATTTCCCACCAGAGAAATGCCGGGCGCTCGCACAATAAGGGAGGAACTATGCATGTGGAAGAAAGCTCTATCTGCCGCACTCTTGGCTACGGGAATGGCGGCTTCGACCGCCGCCTGGGCTGAAGCACCGGCACCCTATCAGATTACCCCGGAACTCGTGGCCGCCGCCAAGGCTGAAGGCAAGGTGGTATTCTATACTGCTACCGACGTCGCGGTCGCCGAAAAGCTCGCCGAACACTTCAAATCCAAGTACCCGGGCATCGCGGTACAGGTAGAACGCGCCGGATCCGAACGGGTCTTCCAGCGCATCGGCCAGGAATACTCGACCGGCATCTATAATGCAGACGTGATCGAGACTTCCGATGCAGTGCATTTCGAATATTTCAAGCGCCAGGGCTGGCTCGAACCCATGGTGCCGCAAGAAGTTGCGGACAAGTGGCCGGCCGATGAGCGCGATCCCGACGGTAACTTCGCCGCCTACCGCGCGCATCTATCGGTCATCGCGTACCGTACGGATCTGATGAAGGATGCCGACGCTCCGAAAACGTGGGAAGATCTGCTTGATCCCCGTTTCAAGGACAAGATGGTCAAAGCGCACCCGGGCTATAGCGGTACGGTAATGACCTCGACATTCGTGCTGAGCCAGCTTCTTGGCTGGGATTATTTCGAAAAGCTCGGCAAGCAAAACATAATGCAGGTGCAATCTTCGACCGAGCCTCCGAAGAAGTTGGCTCAAGGCGAACGGGCGCTCGAAGTCGATGGCAATGAATACAATGTCTTCCGCCTCATCGACGAGGGAAAACCCATCAAGATCGTTTACCCGGACGAAGGCACACCGCTTGCCGTCGGCAATGCTGCGGTCCTGAAACAGGCTCCCAACCCGAATGCTGCCAAACTGTTCTACGCATTTCTCTTTTCGCTTGATGCGCAGCAGCTCAACAGTGATTTCGGCGGGCTGAGATCATTCCACCCGGACGTCAAGGAAAAGGCGGATCGCACGCCTTTGGCGAAGATCAAGATTCTGCATTCGGATCCTGAGAAACTCGAGCCCGAGATTCCCACCATCAAAGCCAACTATGAAAAGTATTTCGGGACATAATTGATCATGACCAGTGACATTCAGGTTCAAGCTTTGCCGGTTCAGGGTCGGCGCCGCAGTATCGATTTTTCATGGCCGACCTTCGCTCTGTTGACGCTTGTCCTGAGTGTCCTGGTTCTCCTGCCATTATTCTGGCTCGTCTATTACAGCTTTCGCAGCGACACCGGCGCGGGCGCGACCTTTGACAACTACATTGCCCTCGTCGCCGACCCGACCCTTCTTCGCGCTTACGGCCTTGCGATTGGAATGGCGTTGGCCGTCGGCGTCCTTGCCTGCCTTATCGCAACGCCGATGGCATGGCTTGTTGCGCGGACGGACTTACCCGGCAGACGGACAATCCGCATGCTGGTGACAGCGTCGTTCGTCACGCCACCTTTCCTTGGTGCCATCGCCTACGAGATATTGGCGGCGCCAAACAGCGGTATTGTCAATATTATGTACAGGAGTGTCTTCGGGCTCGAAGCATCCGAATATCTGGTGAACATCTATACGTTCAGTGGCCTCGTCTTTGCCATCGCCTGCTTCACCTTCCCCTATGTCTTTACGCTTGTGGCGAACGCGCTCGACAAGGTTCCATCCGATCTTGAGGATGCTTCTTCAATTCTCGGCGGCAAATCCATGACGACATTGCGGAAGGTGACGATTCCGCTGGTACTTCCGGCCATGCTGGCAGGAACTTTGATTGCCATTCTGCAAGCCCTGACGATGTTTGGCTCCCCGGCGATCCTTGCGCTCCCTGCCGGGTTTCACGTGATCACGACGAAAATCTGGAGCCTGTTTCAATTTCCGCCGCGTCTCGGGCTGGCAGCGGCGGCTGCGCTTCCCTTGCTGATCATTACCGTAATCCTTCTGCGCGCGCAGAAGTCGATCCTCGGACGAAAAGGTTACACCGTTCTCGGCGGCAAGAGCGGTACACCAAGGATTACCGAGCTCGGCCCGTGGAAATGGGTAGCCATCGCCTTCGTTTTCTGTGTCCTCAGTCTGACGATCATCCTGCCCTATCTCGCGATCCTGAAGACGGCTTTCACCGGTACTGTTGGCGATCCGATCAATCTGAGCACGTTGACACTGAGTCATTGGCGGTTCGTGCTATTTGAATTCTCAGCGACGCAGCTCGCACTTCGCAACACGTTCCTCCTCGGCTTTCTCACCGCGACCGCAGTTACGGCGATTGCATTAATCGTGTCCTACCTGGTGACCCGAAGGTCGGTTCCGGGCTCCGGTTTCCTCGGCGTGCTTGCTACGGCTCCGGTTGCAATTCCAGGTATCGTCCTCGGCGTTGGCCTGTTTCTCAGCTATGCCAATCCGACATTCCAACTTTATGGAACGATCTGGATCCTCCTCATCGCTTTCATGACAATCGAGCTCCCGGCGGGTTATCAACAGATGTCCTCGGCCTTTTCCGGTGTCCATCCGGAACTGGAGGAAGCCGGCCGTATCGTGGGCGCTTCACGCTTGAGAACGCTCTGGGACATCACAGCTCCGTTGTTGCGGACAAGTGTCGTCGCGGCCTGGTGCTTCGTTTTCGTCGGCACGATCCGCGAACTCTCCGCAACAATTCTGCTGACAACCGCTAATACCAAGCTCGTCTCGGTCATCATCTACGATCTCAACGAGAGTGGCGATCTCGGAGCGATCTGTGTTCTCGGTATAATTCTCCTTGCCGCTTCTTTCGCCGTCGTGTTCGTCGCCAACCGGGTTCCGGTACTTGGCGGTTCGCAAATGAATACGCGAGGCTAGAGCCCTGCCTTTCGGCAGGGTCGCCAATCGCTGGAATTGCTGCTAAACGAGGCTGGAGGAGTAATCCGTAAGGTTCTTGCTCCGCTCATACTGGAACCTTCATGATGGCTTGCGCATGTCAGAGATAACGAACGCCCCGCATAATTTATCCGCGATCGATTTCCTTCGCACCCGTTCGCTCGCGAACGTTGTACAGGCCGAGATCGAGCGGATGATCATCGATGGCGAGCTCAAGCCTAACGAACGGGTGAACGAAAACGGTCTTTCCCAGCGCCTGGGCGTGAGTCGCGGACCAATCCGCGAGGCCTGCAGCGCGTTGGCGGCCATGGGACTTATCGAGATCATCCCCAACCGCGGCTTCTTTATACGGGCGCTTACCAATGACGAAGCCCAGGACCTTTCGGAAGCCCGGGCGGGCGTCTTCGGCTGCATGGCCATGATGCTGGCCGAGCGGGTGACTGACGCCCAGATCGCCATCCTTCGAGCGCTGTTGCAGCGCATGGATGAAATTGTCGAGCTCGGTGACGTGCATATCTACTACCCGGTCAATCTCGAGTTTCATAAGCAGATCACGCATATGGCCGGAAACAATCGCCTCGAACTCATCTATCAGAGCTTTGTGCGCGAATTGCATATACAGCGCTACCGCGCCCTCTCCAGCCACGATGTGCTCCACATCTCCAACGAAGAACATCGTGCCATTGTCGATGCGCTCGAAGCGCGCGACCCTGTCCGCAGTCTCATTGCCGCGCGCACCCATATCCTCAATGGCATCGTACGCACCCGTCAGGCTGGTCAGCCTGGACCAGTTGATCAGCTCGAAAAACAATCGCGCAAATCCGCCGACGAGAAATCCAGCGAAGTCTGAAGCCTGAGCACGACCCTTCGACGTTTTTGCAAACACAAAACTGTTGACAATTAACAATCCTCCCAGCACAGTCGATTTGAGAATTTACTCAAGACAGACGTGACATAAGAGGATTTGGGATGAATCAGAACAAGGCAGTCGATATCGAGCTGACGAAATATGTGGCCGAATTCGTGGTCGAAACAACGTTTGCTGATCTTTCAGCGGAAGTTATCGAACTAGGCAAGAAATCGATACTCGATGGCTTCGGCCTTGCCCTTTCGGGTTCTGTTGCCAAGAGCGGCGAACTGGTTCGCCAGCATCTTGGAGATCTTGGTCTTGCCGATGGTGCCGCGACCGTCATCGGCGGCGGTCGCAAGGTAGCGCCTCGGTTTGCCGCATTTGCCAACGGCGTCGGTATCCACGCGGATGACTATGACGACACACAATTGGCCGTCGCCAGAGACCGCGTCTATGGTCTGCTCACACATCCGACGGCGCCAGCTTTGCCCGCTGCCTTTGCGATTGGCGAACTTGTCAAGTCTTCCGGCCAGGACTTCATGCTGGCATATCACCTTGGCGTCGAGGTCGAGTGCAAGATCGCCGAAGCAATCGCGCCGCGTCACTACCAGACCGGCTTTCACGCAACAGCTACATGTGGAACATTTGCCGCCGCCGCAGCGAGCGCCAGACTGATGGGCTTCGATGTCGCGACCACGCAGCGTGCGCTGTCGATTGCGGGTAGCCAGTCCGCAGGTTTGCGCGAGAATTTCGGCACGATGACAAAACCATTCCATGCCGGGCGATCCTCGGAAAGCGGCGTAGCGGCGGCACAGTTCGCGTCCTATGGCTGGACCGCCACACCTCGGATACTCGAGGCACCGCGCGGGTTCTTTGCCGCAGCCGGCGGCGGCTATGATCAGAGCGCCATCTTCGACAAGTTGGGCGCCCCCTGGACTTTCGCCAATCCTGGCATCTCCATCAAACCGCATCCGTCGGGCTCCCTCACCCATCCCGGAATGACCGAAATGCTGCGATTGATAAAAGAGTATGGCATCCGCGCCGAGGACGTGAAGCATGTACGCGTCGGCACCAACTCCAATATGCCGAATGCCTTGATCCATCATCGTCCCAAGGATGAACTCCAAGCGAAATTCTCCATGGAATTCTGCATGGCGATCCTGCTGCTCGAAGGCCGCGCCGGCCTCAATGAGTTCACAGATGCTGCGGTCGAACGCGAGGACGTCAAGGCGATGATCGAGAAGGTGGATTTCGTTATAGACGACGAGGCCGAAGCGGCGGGTTATCATCTCATGACAACGCTGATCGATATCGAACTCAAGGATGGCCGCAAGATTTCCGGACGCGCCGATTTTGGCAAGGGCAGCCCGGCATTTCCCATGAGCTATGACGAGGTAGCAGGCAAGTTCCGTGAGAACGCCGAGTTCGCAGGGATGTCCCGCAGCAAGGCGGATGAGATAGTCGAACTGGTGCGCGGCCTGGAAAACCTTAGCACTCTGGACGATCTGTCAACGCGTCTTATCTCTGTCGCCTGACGAAATTCATCATGCCAGACTCGGGAACATTGGGTGGCGGTCCGCGTGTCTTCGACCGCACCCTCGCGAGGATGGGTCTGGCATTGCTGATCGGCATCGCAGGGGCTGTGGTTGCTAGAAGCATCTCGATGCCGCTACCGTATCTTCTGGGGCCACTTCTGGCGTGCGGCAGCGCCTCCATCATGGGTGCTCCGCTCGCTGCATTGCCTTATGGCCGGGAGCTTGGCCAGGTGGCGGTCGGCTTGGCTATCGGCTTGCGCTTTGTTCCGGTGGTGGTGATTGCAATCGTAAAACTGTTGCCGCTCATGTTGCTTGCGACCGTCTTGACGATCGTTGCGACAATGATTGCCGCGTTGCTATTGCAGAGGCTTGCCGGAACGGATCGCAAGACCGCTTTCTTCGCTACGGCCGCTGCCGGCCTTGCGGAAATGGCCGTCGTCGCCCATCAGAAGAACGCGGATAGCGATACTGTCGCGGTGGTTCATCTGATCCGCGTTACGTCGATCGTAACGATCGTTCCGTTCCTGGTAACGATCTTCGGCGAGGATGGCGGCATCCATCTCACACCAATACCGTTTCGGGGCGAAGCAACACCGCTCATCGCCCTGTTCGTCGTGGGAGCTGCCGCTGCATTTCTGGTGCGGCGATTCAAACTGCCCAATACATGGCTGCTGGTTCCGGCGGCGATAGGTGCCCTCGTTTCCGGCTTCGGCTTTGGACCGTTTGCGGTTCCGTCCATTGTCCTGACGGTGGCGCAAGTCGTCATCGGGGTCTGGCTCGGTTGCCGCTTCAGGCGATCGCTCCTCGGCAGGCTGTGGCGTGTGACGTCTTCGGCACTCGTGACCACGGCGTTCCTGCTCGCCGTTGCCATGGGAATAGCCTTGGCGCTCTCGGCGGCGACCGGTCTTTCCTTCGTCACGAGCCTGCTCGCCGTAGCGCCAGCCGGGGTCACCGAAATGGCGCTCACCGCTACGGGGATGCATCTTGATGCAACAACCGTGACCGCTTTCCAGATCACCCGGATTGCTGTGGTGATGACGACAATCCTCTTCACGTTTCGGATATTTGAAACCTTTTCGCGTCGCCTCGACGCATCCTCTGATTGAAAGGATTGTTCCATGACCAGCCATCTCGTGATCGGCATTCTAAACGGCGATGATATCGGCCATGAAATCGTGCCGGCAGCCGTCGAAGTGACACGTGCAGCGGCCGCTAAGACAGGTCTGCAAATCGATTGGCGGCCGATGCCGATCGGCCGTGCTGCTCTCGACACACATGGCTCGACTTTTCCCGAAGGCACGATGGAGACGCTCGCCAAGATGGATGGTTTCATCCTTGGCCCTATCGGACATCAGGCCTATCCAAAGGTTCCCGGTGCGATCAATCCGCATCCCATCATGCGCAAAGGCTTCAACCTGTTTGCCAATGTCCGTCCCACAAAGTCCTTTCCTGGACTTGGGGCGATTCACGAGGGTATCGATCTCGTCATCGTGCGAGAGAACAATGAGGGGTTCCAGCCCGACCGCAATGTCGTTGCCGGCTCTGGTGAATTCCGGCCGACGGAAGATGTGACGATATCGGTGCGCGTCATTACGCGCGTGGGCTCATCCCGCGTGGCGCGCGCAGCTTTCGAGATCGCACAGCAACGCAAAAAACGACTGACGCTTGTACACAAGAACACCGTGTTCAAGCTAGGCTGCGGCATGTTCGTCGAAGAGTGCCACCGGGTCGCCAAGGAATTTCCCGAGGTGACTGTCGACGAGGTGATCGTCGACACCATGGCGATGCGGCTCATTCGGGATCCGCAGAGTTTTGACGTCATCGTCACCACCAACATGTTCGGGGATATATTGACGGACGAAGCGGCGGGGCTCGTCGGTGGTCTTGGCATGGCACCCGGCCTGTGCATCGGCGAGGGCAACCTGGCGATGGCGCAGGCCACACACGGCTCCGCTCCGGATATCGCCGGCAAGGGCATAGCCAACCCATTCGCCATGATCGAATCCGCCCGGATGATGATCGAGTGGCTGGGCCATAACCGCAAGATAGCGCAGGCTGTAGACGCAGCTACCATCATGGAGAAAGCAATCGCAACGGCGCTTGGCAGCCCGGCCACCCGCACCCGCGATATCAGGGGGACTGCTGACACTGCCGGAATGACAAAGGGAATTATTGCGGCAATTGGCTAGTCCGTGGATTTCGCCCTCGGCCATTTATATGTCCGAGGGGCAATCATTTACGATCAGGTCTGCGCCTTCGGCTCCTGGCCGTTGAAGAACTTCCAAAACGCGTCATAGACTAGATCGGGACGTTGTTCGGCCGGATAATGACCGGTTGGCATCGCCCAGCCTCGCATGTCGGGAGCCCAGGGCCGCCATGCCTCGAGTGGAGCGAAATGACGCCCACAATGGCTATTGGAACCCCACAGAACCAGCACCGGACAGTTGATCGTGCGCTTGCCGAAGTCTGCCGTATCCATGGCGAGATCGACGCTGACGGTTGCCCGGTAGTCTTCACATACCGCATGGATCTGCTCAGGCGTGGTACAGCGCTTGTACTCAGCCATCGCTTCCGGGCTGAATATCTCAAGGCCGACGCCTTTCTTGTTGAGTTTGTAGTCGATGTAGTAGTCAAGGTCAGCTGTCAGCAGCTTTTCAGGAAATGGTGCCTTCTGTGCCATGAAAAACCAATGATAGGCCTCGAGACCCCAGCCAAGAGTAACGTTGGTAAGGGCATGATATGTCGGCACGATATCAAGCGAAGCCAGCCGCTCGACGCGATCGGGAAAATCAAGCGCCATGCGGAAAGCAGCGCGCGCACCGCGATCATGCCCGGCAACCTGAAACTTCTCGAAGCCAAAATGCGACATGACTTCGGCGTTGTCCTGCGCCATGGCACGGAACGAATAGGCAGAATGATCGTCTCCTCCATCAGGCTTCGAACTGTCGCCATAGCCGCGCAGATCCGGGGCAACAACAGTAAAACTTTTGGCGAGCGCCGGCGAGATCCTATGCCAGCTTACATGGGTCAGCGGATTACCATGCAACAACAGAAGCGGCGGCCCCTCACCGCCGATCGCTACATTGATCTCGGCGCCCGAAGTTCGTATCCGCTCATAGCGGAAACCGTGCATCAGCTTTCCCTTTTCTTCAAAGAATGGGCGCATCTCGGACATCGACTCTGTCAGCGACATCGCATTTCTCCTTCTCGCTTGCTATCAATTCGGCAGGGATATCCTGGAGATCACGTCATGCCCATTTCTGTAAATTGTCAACAATTTATAATTGACAATCGCGAAAAAAATCGGCATCCGAGTATATGGATGCGGATTTTCGTCACCCGCCCTCAAGGAGCCACTCAATGAAGACGTACGCGATAGCAGCCATTCCCGGTGATGGTATCGGCAAGGAAGTCGTTGCCGCCGGTCTCCGTGTTCTTGAGGCGTGCGCAAAGCGGGATGGAAATTTCGGTTTCGACGTTAAGGGCTTCCCTTGGGGATCGGATTTCTACAAGGCGAATGGCGTCCTGATGCCCGAGGGTGGCATTGATGAATTGAAAGCCTTCGACGCTATCTATTTCGGTGCGGTGGGTGCGCCAGACGTTCCTGATCACTTGACGCTATGGGGTCTGCGCCTCGCCATTTGCCAGCCTTTCGATCAATACGCCAATGTTCGTCCGACCCGCATTCTGCCGGGTATCGAAAGCCCGCTTCGGGGTGTTACCGCCGAAGATCTCGATTGGGTCATCGTCCGCGAGAATTCCGAGGGGGAATATGCCGGCCAAGGTGGCCGCTCGCACCGGGGCCTGCCGGAAGAGGTGGCGACGGAAGTCTCGATCTTCACGCGCGCCGGCGTGTCCCGCATCATGCGCTTTGCTTTCCAGCTGGCGCAATCGCGGCCGCGCAAGCTCCTGACCGTCGTCACCAAATCGAACGCCCAGCGCCATGGCATGGTATTGTGGGATGAGATCGCCAGAGAGGTGGCGAGTGATTTTCCCGATGTTACCTGGGACAAGATGCTGGTCGACGCGATGACCGTACGCATGACGCTCAATCCGCGATCGCTCGATACCATCGTCGCAACAAATCTTCATGCCGATATTCTCTCTGACCTGGCTGCCGCGCTCGCCGGATCGATCGGCATTGCGCCAACCGCTAACCTCAATCCCGAGGGGCACTTTCCATCCATGTTCGAGCCGATCCACGGCTCTGCCTTCGATATCACTGGCAAAGGCATCGCCAACCCGGTGGGGACGTTCTGGTCGGCAGTGATGATGCTGGAACACCTCGGGGAACCCACGGCCGCGGCAAGGCTCATGCGCGCCATCGAACGGGTCACCGCTGACCCCACACTTCACACACCGGACCTTCGCGGCAATGCCACGACGGACATGGTCACCGACGCGGTCTGTGCAGCCATCCTCGGCGACAACGAATAGGAAGGAAACAAGATGCCAGCCAACAGCCTCAAGATTGCGGTGATTGCCGGCGACGGCATCGGAAAAGAGGTAGTCCCTGAAGGGCTGCGTGTTCTCGAAACGGCGGCGGCCGAATTCGACCTCGATTTGAAGTTCGACACGTTCGACTTTGCCTCATGCGACTATTACGCGAAGCACGGCCGCATGATGCCCGAGGACTGGAAAGCGCAGATCGGCGGCCATGACGCGATCTTTTTCGGCGCCGTTGGCTGGCCGGAGACCGTTCCGGATCATATCTCTCTGTGGGGCTCGCTCCTGCAATTCCGGCGCGAATTCGACCAATATGTGAACCTGCGTCCCGTGCGACTTATGCCAGGGGTGCCGTCACCCTTGGCAGGCCGCAAGCCGGGCGATATCGATTTCTTTGTCGTCCGCGAGAACACCGAGGGCGAATACTCTTCGATTGGTGGCAAGATGTATCCCGGAACGGAGCGGGAGATCGTCATTCAGGAGACGGTGATGAGCCGCACAGGCGTCGACCGCATTCTCCGTTTCGCCTTCGAACTTGCCCAGAGTCGCGGCAAGAAACACCTGACGTCGGCGACAAAATCCAACGGGATTTCCATCACCATGCCTTATTGGGATGAGCGGGTAGAAGAGATGGCAAAGTCCTACGCCGACGTGCGCTGGGACAAGTATCACATCGATATTCTTTGCGCGCACTTCGTACTCAACCCCGATCGTTTCGACGTCGTCGTGGCATCCAACCTTTTCGGCGATATCCTCTCGGACCTTGGCCCTGCCTGCACGGGAACCATCGGCATCGCGCCTTCCGGCAACATTAACCCGGAGCGCAATTTTCCGTCGCTGTTCGAGCCGGTTCATGGTTCGGCACCGGATATCGCCGGCAAGGGCATCGCCAACCCGATCGGGCAAATCTGGGCGGGAGCCATGATGCTGGAACATCTTGGCCACCCGCAGGCGGCAGCAGCTATCATAGACGCAATCGAGGCCGTCCTCGCCGATCCCTCTTCACGGACCGGCGATCTAGGCGGCACCGCGAACACGATCACCTGCGGAAGAGCGGTCGCCGAAGCGCTTTCATCGTCCAATTCAAGCGCGTCGAGGGCATCATGAGTACAGAACTGCCCATCATTGCCCTGACACCCGGCGACTGCACCGGGATTGGTCCGGAGCAAACCGCGCGGATTTTGCACGACGGGCGGATGTCGGGCACCGCCCGCATTGTCGTGGTTGGCGATGCCCGGGTGATAGATCTCGGGATGCGCCAGGCAAGCGTATCATTCTCCCATAAGCGCTATACGTCCCCTGCCGCGATTGACTGGTCCGATGGCACTGTGCCGATCATCGATCTCGCCAATACCGATCCAGCGCTCTATGCACCCGGGGTCGGCAGCGCGGAATCCGGTCGCGTAACTGGTGAGACATTGTCCCGGGCAATCGATTTCGCCAAGGCTGGTGAAGTCGACGCGGTTTCCTTCGCACCGCTTAACAAACGCGCCATGTATGATGGCGGATGGAAATTCCCCGACGAGCACAAGATGTTCGCCCATCTGCTTGGCCACAAGGGCTATTTCAGCGAGATGAATGTGCTCGACAATCAATGGATGTCGCGTGTCACATCGCACGTTTCGCTCAGACAGGCCGTCGAGCAGATCAACGGCCCGGCAATCGAAGATGCAATTGTTCTGGCGACGACGATGATGAAGAAGGCCGGGATCGAGTCTCCACGGCTTGCCGTTGCCGCGCTCAATCCACACAGTGGCGAAGGCGGTCTGTTCGGAACCGAGGAAATCGAGATCATTCGCCCGGCTGTCCAAGCCATGGCGGCGAAGGGCATCAACTGCGAGGGTCCCTTCCCGTCCGACACGGTCTATCTCAAGGCTTTCGCCGGAGATTATGACGGCGTTCTTTCCATGTATCACGACCAGGGCCAGATCGCGACGAAGATGCGCGGATTCAATCGGGGCGTGACGGTGACCGCGGGTCTCGATACCGTTTTCACAACGCCCGCGCACGGGACAGCGTTTGATATCGTCGGCAAAGGCGTGGCTGATACCGGGGCGTTTGAAAACGCGATCAGCCTGGCAAGCAGGCTGGTCCAGTTCAAACGGCTCAAGGCGTTACAGGCTTGAAACCCAGGTACTCAATGTCGATGCCAACATAGCGCCAAGGCCGCCAAGCGCCAGCACACCCAAGACCGGAAACCTTGGCGCAAAATAGAGAATTACCCCAGAAAGGCCGGCGATTACAAAAGCTGTGACCCCTCCATCTGCCAGCCGGAACAATGACAACACGCCGGCGATGATCAGACCGATACCGACCGGCGCTAGACCCTCCCGCATGGCGCGATGCCATTTCTTGTCGCGATGGTGGTTCGTCAGCTTGAAGACGGAATAGCATAGCAGCGATGAGGGAACGAAGAGGGCGAGCGTGGCGACGAACGCGCCGAGCCAGCCAGCGACCTTCCAGCCAATCACTGTAGCAAGCATCATTCCAGGCCCGGGAGCGGCGCGTGACACTGCGAAGAGGTCGAGGAATTCGCGAGAATTCACCCAGGCATGAACAGCGACAGTTTCATGCTGGATACCCGCGACAATCGCTGCGCCGCCGCCGATCGAGGTGAGCGAAAAAGGGATGAACACCAGGGCGATTGCGACGAGGGTATCGAAACGCACTTCAGATTCTCCGCCAGGCCAGAGCGACGCTGACCGGGGCGATGACGCAGGCAACAGGGATGAGGGGAAAGCGGAAAATCCCGACAAGTATCGCCGTCACCGCAATGGTAATGATGGAAGGAGGAAATCGCATCGCCCTGCGAACACCATGGACGCACATGATGATGAGGAGGCCCATTGCAGCAAAGGCCACACCGTCCGAAATCACCGGCAGCAAGGGATAGCCGGCAAGGGCATCGAACAACTGGCAAAGACCGACGACCGCAAAAAACGGACCGACGAGAAACCCGATAACGCAGGTCAAGGCACCGACAGGTCCGCGCAGCTGCTCACCCATACAGATGACCAGATTGACCACATTCGCACCGGGCAGCATTTGCGAGATCGCCAGACTGCTCGAGAAATCCTCTTCGTCGATCCAGCGCTTGCCGAGAACGAACTCCCTGTAGAGCCAGCCGCTGAGGCCTCCACCGAAACTCAAGATACCGATCTTGAAACAGAGGAGAAAGAGAGAACGAAGGCGTGGTGTTTCTAGCGGAGAGGCAGGGACTGGAGAAGTCAAGGGCTGTGTCCGTTGCTTGGCTGAACGACTCTAACTTGATACGCGCTAGGAATTTGCTCTGGTCCCCTCTTGGGTCTCCCGCTGGCGTTAGTCAACCGGCAATTTCACGTGTTCAGCACATATTGTCGTGACCATTCCACGCTGCGCTTCAGGGCAGGAAAGCTCCTCCGTTCACATGCATTGTTTGTCCCGTTATGAAGCGGCCTGCCGGGCCGGCAAGATAGAGCACCGCAGCCGCAACTTCTTCCGGCGTTCCACGCCGGCCGACCAGTGTCCGCGTCGTATTGTGGTGCGCCGGCTCGCCTCCGGATGAGGTATGGGCGCGATTTGTATCGATCATTCCGGGCGAGACCAGGTTCACAGTGACGCCGCGCGGACCAAGCTCGTGCGCCAAGGCCTTGGTGAATCCATCGAGCCCGGCCTTGGCCGAAATGACATGGGCGCGGTTCATCGCCCCGGTATAGGCGGTGAGACCACCGATATTGACGATTGCTCCCCTCTCGCCTGCGATTAGATGGGGGATTGCCGCGCGGCTCATCAGAAACGCTCCATCCAGCGTCACACCCATGACTTCGCGCCAATCGGCGAAGGACAGCTTCTCGACTGGAGCCTCCCTCCGGATAGCTGCGTTGTTGACGAGAAGATCGAGACCGCCGAGGGCGTCCACCGCCTGTCCGACGAGCCGCGCCGCATCAGCCTCTTGTGCCACGTCACCGAGAAGTACAATTGCCCGGCTACCGTGTGCTTCGACTTCGCGCGCTACGGATTCAGCCGCTGCTTGATCCGACCTTGCAACAATGGCGATCGAAGCGCCTGCTTCGGCTAGCGCAAGCGCGATAGCGCGTCCGATATTGCGCGATGCACCCGTTACCAGTGCGACACGGCCCTTGAGTTCATGATTGTCCTTGCTCATGCCCGCGCCGCCTCCAAACCGACTTTGCCGCCCTCTGCTATCTGATTGAGCGAACTGCGCAATGCTGCGATCTTGCCGCTGTCAAAGCCGCCGAAACGCAAATTGGCCTCGAACTTGGCAGCCAGTTCGGCATCCGGCAATGGTTCCTGTGCGCCACCGCGCATATATGGCTGCCTGAATTCGTGCACGGTTCCATCCTTCAGGGTTGCCTTGAGGTGGCCGGTGAAGTTTTTGGGATAAGGATCGTTAGGATCGATCTCGTAGGAGATCTTCGCGGCAAGTGCCAGCACCTTTGGGTCCTTGACGCGTTCATCGGTAAACTGTCCGAGACCTGCCTCACCATCGAGAAAACCAACCGCCATACAGAATGGTGTCGAGAATTTGCCGGCATAGCCATTGGGCGGCCGATGCTTTTCAGCGAGTGGTTCCCATAGACGATGAACAGTGCCCTCGCCTACCTTGCAAGTGATGGAAACAATATCCCCTGGCAGCACGCCCGCGGCTGCCAGCTTTTTCGCACAATCGATAAATGGCTGTGTCATGGTTCCGCACGCGTAGGGTTTAAAAGCCAGCGTCTCCAGGATCCAGGTTTGGCCAAGTCCATCGAGCAGCGGTGCGAAATCTGGCGTCTTCGATGGAGCAAACGCCTTGTAGAACCCATGCGAACCGTCGAACACGGTAATCGGTCCGGTAAACCCGCCTTCTGCAAGAAGAGCGGCACGCAGTCCGGCCTGTGCCGCAGCCCCGGCATGCAGGCGCTTGGTGGAGCTTCCATCGGCGAGATATTCGATGATGCCGGACGCGAGACTGCCCGAAATGCCGAGTGCTCTGCCAATTGTTGCAGCATCGAGACCGAGCGCGGCGCCAACCGCGGCGGCAGCGGCGGGAGCACCAAATATCGCCGTGGGGTGGAAGCCGGCCTTGTGGGTCGCCTGCGGTGCAACAAGGCTCATCCGGCACATCAATTCGGAACCAACCGCAATGCCGCGCATCACCGCCGTGCCATCAAGATTGCGTTTTTCGGCGATGGCCAGAACAGCCGAGACGATCACCGCGCCGGCGTGGATGGGTCCGCCTTCAAAAGTGTCGTCATAGTCCTCCCCGTGGGCGGCCGTGCCATTGACGAGCGCGGCATCGTAAAGCCCGAGGCCGCGATCATGACCATAAGCCGTGCACGACCCCTCATCCACTGCACTGGCAAGCGCGTCGCGGACATAGTCCGTGTGTCTTGCGGCAATGGAAAGACCGATAATATCGAATATCAGGCGACGGCAGACATCAGCGACCGCAGATGGTGGCGCGGCCTCCTCGGCAAAGGCTGCTAGTTTAACCGCCACTGGCGTCGATGTCGGGACGGAATGGTTCATGACTGCGCTTCCTCGATTTTGGTCTTGCGGGCGTCGCGGAATTCGCGGCTAAGCGAAAAGACGACGAAGATGAGAGCGATCGACAGCAGGCAAACGGCGATCGTATCCTGAAGGAATATCATGTGATCGCCGCCTGACAGTACGAGCGACCGGCGATAGCTCGATTCCACCATGTGGCCGAGCACGACACCAAGGATCATCGGCAGCACGGGGAAACCGGCGATCCTCATGAGATAGCCAACCAAGCCGAGTGCAAGTGCAATGCCGAGATCGAACAGACTGTTATTCAGGGTGAAGATGCCTGACAGGATCAACGCAAAGATAAATCCGGCGCGGTAAGCCCGTGGTCTGTTAACAAGCCAGATGCAGGCGGGCAGGATGATCATGCCGACGCCGATCTGCGCGATGATAGCGATGAACGAGCCGACATAGATACTGTCGATGACCTGCGCGCTCTGCTCGAAGAGGCGCGGGCCAGGGATGAGCCCGTGCATCAGCAAACCGCCAAGCAGGACGGCTGTAGAATTGGAGCTTGGGATGCCGAAGCTGAGTAGCGGGATCAGCGCTGTACTTGCCACTGTGTTATTGGCAGCTTCCGGCGCTGCGACGCCTTCTTCTGAACCTTTGCCGAAAAGCTGCGGTGTTTTCGACCAGCGCTTGGCTTCGTTGTAGGACATGAACGCGGCGATGGATCCCCCGCCTCCCGGGGTCAATCCTTCGAACAATCCAAGAATGCAACCGATGGTTTGCGAGCGCTTGAGCTTGTTCATCATCGACCGGCTTGGCAGCTTGATCCTGATTGTCTCGTTCAATTGCAGGACGGTTGACGAGCCGGATTGGCTCATGAGCTCGGTAAGTGCGAACAGACCAACCATCACCAGTACGGGTTCGATCCCGCCGAGGAGATCGGGGATATCGAAGGTGAAGCGGGTAACGCCGGATATTGGATCCGTGCCAACGGTCGCGATCATCAATCCGACGGTCGCGGCTGCGAGGCCCTTGATCAATGACCCGCCGCTCATGGAGGCGATCACGCTGAGGCCGAGGATCCCAAGGCCGAAATAGGATGGCGGGGTGAATGCCAGCGCCAGCCAGGATAGGGGTTCGGTCAGCAAAATCAGCATTGCGAGGCCAAAGAGGCTTCCAACGACGCCCGACATCAGCGAGATGCCGAGTGCCTCGCCGGCACGCCCCTGCCGGTTCATCTCATAGCCATCGATAACCGTGGCAGCAGAGGAGTTGGTTCCAGGCGTCCTTATGAGAATGGCCGGGATCGAGCCGCCATATTCAGCACCGATGTAGACGCATGCCAGCAGCGCAATCGCTTGAGCCGGGTCCATGGTGTAGGTGAAGGGCAAAACGAGCGCCATGGTAATGGACGCGGATATGCCCGGCAGAGCACCACCAAGAATGCCCCAGGAAAGCCCGCCAATGGCAACGAAGAAGAGTGGGGTCTCGGTCAGCAGGTGGATGATGTCCCATAATGTGGTCATCAGAACATTCCTTGAAAAAGCGAGCCTGCCGGCTGATGGACGCCAAGCAGTTTGACGAAAATTGCCCAGTAGAACACCGCACCGCCGACCGCCGCTGCCAACACCACCCAGTTGCGCGGCGCCCCCTCATAGAGCGCAACCGCGCCGATCAACAGAGCAGTGCCCGCGACGTAGCCGATAAACGGAAGGACAAAAACGTAAACCGCACCCAGAAGGAGAAAGCCGATCGCGCGCGGCAAGCCGGCGTCACCCTCGTCGGCGTCCGCCGACGCGGTCGCTGTTCGAGCTCGTCTGAAGAGCATGGCACGTGCAATCAAAAGGACAGCAAGAATGGCAAGGATGATGGACAGCACATGCGGCAAGCCCGTGGCACCCACTTCATCGGACAAGGTGCTGTCGGCGATTTGACTGGACCAGGCATAATACGTCCCTGAGACGGCAAGAAGAACAACGCCGCTGATAAGATCTTTGTTCATTGGGTGGCCCTCATCCGACATAGGGGACCGGTTGATGGCCGATCCCCTCGCGTTATTATTTGATGGCGCCTGTCGACTTCAGAAACGCTTCCGTTGTCGATCCGAAATTATCGATGAAAGCCGGATAGTCCTTGTGCCCGATGAACTGAGGCACGAGCACTTCAGCAGTATAGGCCTTCTTGTAGTCCGGGTCCTCGAGGAGCTTCTTGACGGCTTCATCCCAAATAGCGGTTGTGGAGTCCGGAATACCCTTGGGACCGGCGAGGCCACGGAACTTGACCAGACTGACGTCAAAACCCGATTCTTTCACAGTTGGCACATCCGGCTTCTCGGTAATGCGTTCAGGATTGAATGTGGCAAGCAAAGTGATCTTGCCGGCATCGAGCTGCGAGCGCAATTCCTGGATTTCGCCAATGCCGATATCGAGCGTGCCATTGAGAACATTCAGCATCATATCGCCACCGCCCTCGTGGGTGACAATTGCAGGCGTGACGCCTGCCGCCTTCTTCAGTTGCTCGGCTGCCTGACGTTCCAGCGATGCGGGATTAGCCGCGCCCCAGCGCCCTCGCTCTTTCTTTGCATGATCGATCACGTCTTTCAGCGACTTGAAAGGCCCATCAGTCCGTGTGTAAATCACTTCACTATCGGCGAAGATATTTACCAGCGGATCCATGTCCTTGTAAGTATTCTGCGGTTTGCTCATCAGCGACGTGTAGATATAGGTCGGCGTTGTCGCATAAAAGACGCTTCCGTCGGCTGGCGCTGTCGCAACGCGTGCCATGGCCTTTGCGCCACTGCCGCCCTGGACATTTTCCACGATAAAGGCAGCGCCGATATACTTGCCCAAGTACTTCGTCATTTCGCGCAGGAATACGTCACTACCGCCGCCAGGGCTGGAATGGGTCACCAGCGTCACAACTTTATTGGGATAAGGCAGCGGATCGGCTTTAGCCGCTGCGCTGGATAAGATAGCGGCAGTGGCAAGGCCGACCGCTGTCCTCCCGATCAATTTCATAAAATGCATTGTCTCTCTCCCTTCAAGTACCGTTTCTTCAGAACGGTTTTCTACTTTCTCAGATCATTTTGCCGCGAGTTCCCGTTCGCCGCTGATGAGTGCAACAAGTCTTCCGACATCAGCACCTTTATCTATACTCTGCACCAATGCCAGCAGTTCATCCTGGCAAGGGGCGTCAATGACGCCCTCCGCGCACATGCGGAACTTATCCTGAAGTCCAGCATCGCTGATCGGATTGGAAGGCCCGCCGCGGTAGCGCTCATCGGCCCACTGTATCAACGTACGCCCGTCCTTGGTGATCACCTCGATACGCGAGCGGATCTTGTCATAGCCGAGCGCATCGATCTCGAGATCGTTGATGACATCCGTACGCGCTTGCAGGTCCTGCATGGCATCTCCGGCTACAAACGCGTCCTCGAATTCATGGTGACTGGCGCGGCGGCACAACACGATCATCGCAAGCAGAGCGGGCATCGAGAATTTGGCCTGGAGATGATTCTGCGCTATCGGATAGCGAATAGGCTCGATGATATTTTTGCCGGCAAAGAAGCGGATGCGTTCGACTTCTTGAGGTTTCAGATCGTGATCCAGGACCAGCTTCAGCATTGCGTCCATCGATTGATGGGTGAGAATACCCGACGGGTATGGCTTGATGCTGACGCCGGGCTCGATAATGGTCAAAGGAGCGCCAAAACCGGCCACGGCTTTGTCCTCGTCAAAGCCCTCGCCCATGACGGAAAAGAAGCCCCAGGGGCCGTCGAGTGCGGCCGGATCGGCTTCGAAACCAGCGGCGGCGAGACGTGCCGCAGTGACACCGTTTTCGCAGGCACGTCCGACATGAAGGGGCTTGGTCATGGTGCCGAAATTCACCCGAATTCCAGCGGCAAAACTCGCCGCCAAACCGAGTGCATGGGCAAGCTTGTCTCCCGTCAGTCCTAGAAGCTTGGCAGCAGCGACAGCCGCGCCAAATGTGCCGACCGTACCGCTTGTATGATGTCCGCGGCGATAGTGGCGCGGCTTCATCCATTCGGCAATCTTGCATTCGACTTCAAATCCGAGCTGGAAGGCGAGCATGAGATCCCGACCATCCACATTGCCTTTTTCACTGGCAATGATCAGCGCAGCAGTAAGCGGTGGAACGGAGGGGTGGGTCAGCAGACCATAGATGTGAGCCGGATCATGGGAGACTTGTGTGTCATCCCAATCGTGAGCATGTCCGGCAGTCCCCCATACGCGGGCGGCCAGTGATGCCGGGACTTTCGCCGATCCGTTGCCCGGCAAGGGCGCATCTTCACGTCCTCCCTGAGCAAGCGCGTCTTCGATGAGAATCCGCACCGAGGCTTCGCGACTACCGGCGAGATAGAGGCCGACGGTGTCAACCATGCAGCGACGGCCGACAACAAGTGCTTCTTCCGGCAGGTCCTCATAGGTCGTGCGTTCGATGAAACGTACGGCCTTTGCCGTGATGTCGGAAGATAAATTCACGCGTCTTGTCTCCTGATGGATATGCAAAGTTCGGTCGGATATTGGGCCGTCAGGAAACTAGGGTGTAGAATGTAAATTGTCAACAATCATTGTAAATTGTTGACAATTAAGGGCGGGAGCGGATGTGTCAGGCGTGCGGTGGCAGTACGGCTCGATCCCGCTTCGCGGTGAGCCAATCCCTGACGCGGTAATAGCGTAGCGTCAGTTGCGGTCCAAAATTCATGTAAAACGGCGCCGCCGTCAGCGGCTCAAGCTTGAGCGCCAAATCCCTGTCAGGCACGCCTAGGGCCCATTCCGACAAAATGCCGCCTAGCATGCTCCCGGTCGGCACGCCGCGCCCGGACAGTCCGGTCAGCGCGACGACACCCGGAGCCAGATCGTACAGGCGCGGAACCGTACGGTATTGCATGTCGAGTTCGCCAAACCAGAAATACTCCCAGCGGATGTCTTGGTCGATTTGCGGATGAAGCCATTTGAGCCGGTCAGCCATCACCTTTTTAGTATATGCCAAATCCTTGCCTCGTCGTCCCATCGGGAACATCGACGCAACGATGCGGCCTTCGGCGTTGTATTTGTAGACAAAGATGTCGCCGCGCCCGTCATGGATTGTGGTGTTCTGCGGTAATACGGTGTGGCGTGCGTCTTCGCTCAGTGGCTGTGTCGCGGCCACGAACACGCGTTGAATTTTGAACGTCTTGTCCAGGCCGGGCCAGCCATCGACCGTATAGGCGCCGGTACCAAAGATGACCTTGTCTGCGATGACGCGGCCTCCGGGCGTTTTAACCGCCCATCCTCCGCCCTCGCGCTCAACCTTTGCCACAGCCGAATGTGTATGGATCACGCCGCCTTCAGAGATCACGGCGCGTGCCAATCCGCGCGCATATCCAAGTGCATTGAGATGCCCGGCTTCGGAATGAAACCAACCGCCGTGGAATCGCGGGCTGCCGGTGACTGCCTCGACTTCGCTCTTGTCCAGAACGCGTGTCTTCGCACCCACTGCGTTATAGTCCCGCGCTTTTTCTGCGATGGTCGCAATGGCACTCGGCGTATGCGCCCCCATGACATACCCGTTCTGCTGCCATTCGCAGTCGATGCCATAACGCGAGATCATCTCCGCCACGCGATCGTTCGCCCGAGTCTGTCGCTGTATAAGCCGCTCCGCCCAGGGCTCGCCCAGCATCTTGCGCAGTTCCGGCAAACTATAATGCGTGAACGTCGGGGTGCAGTGTCCGGCATTCCGGCCGGAGCCGCCAAATCCGATCTCCTGTGCTTCAAGAAGTACTACCTTCACACCCGAGCGCGCGAGTTCCAACGCGGTCGTCAAGCCCGTGTAACCCCCGCCGACGATGCAGACATCAGCCTTGGTCGTGCCTTCCAACGTAGATGTTTCCGGTGCAGGTGCCGCCGTTGCGTACCAGAGCGTCGCTTCTAAGGGAGAGAATTTCGGCACTATCCACCCTCCCCTAATTCAAGTCACTGCGGGCGTCGAGCGCGTCGCGCAGGCCATCGCCGATGAAATTGAAACTGGTGACTGCAAGTGTAATCGCCACACCCGGGATGATTGCCAGCCAGGGGGCGGACTGCAGATACTGCTGCGCTCCGTTGAGCATATTGCCCCAACTAGGAAGCGGCGGCTGAATGCCATAGCCGAGGAAACTCACATAGGCTTCCAGGAGTATGGCTCTGGCTACGGTCAGCGTAGCGGCGACGATGATCGGTCCCATAGCGTTCGGTAGCAGCTCGCGAAACATGATCCAGCGATTGCTGAGGCCGAGCATCCGTGCTGCCATGATGAAATCGCGCTCACGCAGCGAGCGCACTTCCGCCTCGACGATGCGTGCAACTTCCATCCAGCTGGTGATCGCGATGATTACGGTGATCATGATCGGACTGGGCTTGATGAACGCAGCCAGCGCCAAAAGCAGAAAGATGCTGGGAAAAGACAGGACCGCATCAACGAACCGCATCAGGACGGTGCCGATTCGTCCGCCGTAATACCCTGCGACGACGCCGATCGTTGCGCCGATCATTGTGCTCAGGATCATGGCGGCAAAACCGACAAGCATCGAGATCCTGCCCGCCATCAGAAGGCGCGCCGCTATGTCACGACCAAGCGGGTCTGTGCCGAAAAAATGATAGCCGGTCAGCGGCGGAGAGAAACGCGCACGAAGATCGATATAAAGGTCATTGTATGGAAGAAGATATGGTCCGATGACACAGGCCAGCGTCAACAAGATCACCATTACGACACCAAGTGCCGCGAGCCGGTGCCGAACGAACCGCCGGAAGGTTCGGCTGTTCCACCAGCCGGACTTTATGGGGCGATTGATGGGCGTTGAGGAAACAGACATCGCGATCTCCTTATGTCAGCCGAATGCGCGGATCGACGAATGCCGTAAGCAAATCTGCCGCGAGGTTACTCAGAAGAACGAGAATCGCCGAGAACATCAGCAGACCCATCACCACCGGGTAATCCTGATAGCCGAGACTATCGAGAAACAGGCGTCCCATCCCCGGCCAGGTAAACACCGTCTCGGTGACGAGCGCTCCACCAAGAAGCGTTGGCACCTGCAATCCCGCAAGGGTTATCATCGGCAACAGAGCGTTGCCGACGACGTGCTTCATCAATACGCGCCGCGGTGTCATGCCTTTGGCGCGCGCCGTCCGGACGAAATCCTGATTGATCACATCGAGCGTCGCGGTGCGCATGTAGCGGCTCCACACCGCCACGTCGACCAACGCCAAAACCATGGCTGGCATGATCAGATGAACGGCATAATCCAGAAAGGAACCGTTGCCGATCGTGTACATGTTGCCCGCCGGCAACCAACCGAGCTTCAATGAGAAAATGTAAATAGCGACGAGACCGAACCAGAACGTCGGGATGGACAAAGCCACCATCGCGCCAACTGTTGCTGTGTAGTCGAAGATCGAGTAGCGCTTCGTCGCTCCCTTGATACCGACCCAGGTTCCGATCGTGACCGAAATCACCGTTGCAGTTCCCATCAGCAGTAAGGTAGCGCCGAAATGCCCGCCGATGACATCGAGAACAGGGCGGCTGTCTCTGAATGACCTGCCCCAGTCGCCGCGTAACAGGCGCCAGAACCAATCCGCATATTGTACGATCAGCGGCCGATCAAGCCCCATCTGGGCGGAAATGCGGTCAAGGTCCGCCTGTGTCATGCCAGGCGTCAGCGCGAATTGCGACAGCGGACCGCCCGGTGCCAGATTCAGTACCGCGAAGCCGATCATGGATACCAGCACGAGCAGCACGAGACTCTGCCCAAGCCGGTTCAATATGTAGCGTGTCATTGCGTCGATCTCCGATAACGGTTCGAAGGCAGGACAGGGCCAGGGATCGTCACCCTGGCCCTGCAGATCCTATGCCTGTTCCCAGTACCAGGTCCCGACGTTCCAGGAGTCGATGCGATTGTTCACGTTTGGCGTGAAACCGGTCATGCCTTTCTTGCGGCCTCGGACCGTGGCGTACTGGAAGATCGGCAAGAGAGGCAGATCATTGCGAATGATCTCCTGGATCTTGAGGTAGGTCTTCTTGCGTTCTTCCGGCACGAAAACCTGCCCGCCTTCACCCAGCAGCTTGTCGACTTCCGGACTGGCATATTGCGAGGTGTTCTGGCCTGCACCACCTTTGGCGTTGATGGATGTCGAAAGGAAATAATCCGACGAATCGGGATCTGCCCCGGTAAGGAAATTAATGCCGACGACCACGGAATCGAACTTCGACTGCATCCAGTATTCGCCCCACATAACCGCCGGGGGAAGGTTGGAGATGGTCATCTCGACGCCAATATCCTTGAGGGATTGCTGCATGAACTGCTGCACCTGTTCACGGATATGATTACCGGCCGTGGTCGAATTGGAAAACGATAGCCGGACTCCGTCCTTGGCACGGATACCGTCTTCGCCCGGTTTCCAGCCAGCATCGTCAAGTATCTTCTTGGCTTTCTCGATATCAAATTCATGCTTCGGCAGGTCCGGATTGAAGTAGACGGACTGCTGCGGCATGTAGGTCTCGGTCGGCGACGGCAAGCCATAATAAAGCGCATCGATGATCGTCGTCTTGTCCAGAGCGTAATAAAGTGCCTGGCGCACCGCGAGGTCCTTGAACTGCGGCTTCTCCATATTGAACGTGACTGACTCCACCGTGGCGCCTGGAACGACCTGAACCTCCTTGCCTTCCAGCGCCTTTGCCTCTTCGTAGTGGTCAGGCGTGATCCACTGCAAACCGGTCACATCGATATCGCCCGTCTTGAACTGGGTGTAGAGGACAGTGAGATCCGGAATGTATTTGTATATGACCCGTTCGAGATAAGGACCATCGCCATAATAATCCGTGTTGGCAGCGAGCTCGATATGATCGCCTGCGACGCGTTCGACCCATTTGAATGGTCCTGTCCCGACGGGTGCGTTGTTGAACGGTGCAGTATTTCTGTCTTTTTCCGGCTCCAGTATATGTTTGGGCACGATAAACGTCGCAGCGAGGATGGAAGCATAAGGCGCGTAAGGCTTTTCCATTCGCCAGGTGATTTCCGTTGGCGAAACAACCTTGATGTCACGTACCTGGTCGTGTCCGGCGCGCCGCGCGCTACGGAAATCCTTGTCGACGACGAGGTCGAGTGTGAACTTCACATCGTCTGCGGTGAAGGGCTTGCCATCATGCCACTTCACACCGTCGCGGAGTTTCACCTTCCAGTTGAGGCCGTCGGCGGAGATGCCGCCATTCTCGACTGTCGGAACTTCAACCGCCAGGGCGGGCGTGAACTTCCCTTCCGGGTCGACGTTGAAGAGCGGATCGAAGACGCTGAAATGGATACCCTCATCGACTTCGATATGCAGCATATGCGGATTGAAAACGGTAGGTTCCTGCGAGAAGCCGATGATCACCTGTCCCTTGGGCGCCGAGGGCGGAGCGGCATAGGCTTTATCTCTTCCAAGAATCCCCGGCATGACCAAGCCAGTTGCACCAACCATGCCCATCATGGCGAGTGCCTGACGCCGGTTGGGGTGGAGAATTGCATTTCGATGCTTATCAGACATTGTCGTTTCCCTTCTTTATTGGTTTGTGTTCAATGTTCCAGTTTGCATTCTATCTGCCAGTCGGCAGAGCATTCTCGACACGGCGTGGCTCCTCAACCACGCCGATCTTAGAAACCGCTGAGTGGCTGCACCTTCGACCCATCGCTGAAGCGGGAAAAACGGAAGTCCGTGGGATCGACGACCGGCGTGCGGCCAGTGACGATATCGGCCATCAGTCGACCTGCCGCCGGACCAATGCCAAAACCATGGCCCGAAAACCCGGTGGCTATGTGAAAGCCGGGGATCTCATCTACTGCGGAAATCACAGGAATTGCATCCGGCGTCACGTCGATGTAGCCCGCCCAACGCTGAGCAATCTCCGCCTTGTTGAAGACCGGGAAGGCGGCTTTCAGATTGTTGAAAGCCTTGTTCGACATGTCCAATGAAGGCTTCGGATCCAGGACGCGATTATATTCGAAAGGGCTGGCCTCATCCATCTTCCAGCGCGTCGGGAGCCGCGCCTCGTCGAAGAAACGGCCACCGAAGCGAAACGACAACGATCCCCATTCCATCTTCAGCGCCGGAAGGAATTTGAATGCATAGCGAAAAGATTTCGGCACGATGTCGACAATGTTTTCGTGGCCGGAGGCAATCGTATAACCGCCATCCTGACGTTTGCGTAGGGCAAAATACTTGGACCAAAGCGCGGATTCCGGCCCGCCTTCCAGCGGCTTCGTGCGCATGACGGTATTCATCACCTTCAGCTGCGGCAGGTCGATCCCGTAAAGCCCGCAGAAGAGATTGGACCAGGCGCCGCCGGCAAGCACGACAGCATCGCAGGCGATGCGTCCGCGCTCGGTGACAACACCCGAAACCTTGCCGCCGGTCGTCTCGATGCCGCGCACGGCACACTCCGTAAGGATTGCCGCGCCTTTGTCGCGCGCGGCTTCAGCAACTGCGGGTGCGGCCTTTTGCGGTTCGGCGCGACCATCGGCGGGCGTATAGAGAGCGCCCTTGAGTTTCATGCTGCCGCCCGGCAAAAGGTCTTCGAGTTCCTTGCCGCTCACCATTCGGCTCGGCAGCTGATAGCCCTCGAGATTGTGGCCCCATCGCTCGTGCTCCTCATAGGACTTGTCGTCCGGGCAGGCGAATATGATGCCGGCGCGTTTATAGCCTGTGTCACGGCCGAGCCTTTTGTCGAAGCCTGACCAGATGCGCAGCGCCTCGGCCATCAGCGGTACTTCGCGCGGGTCACGGCGGGAGATACGCACCCAGCCCCAGTTGCGGCTCGACTGTTCCTGACCGATGCCGCCTTTTTCGCACAAAGCAACCTTGTGACCGCGCTCGGCAAGTTCCAGCGCCGTTGACGTTCCGATAATGCCGCCGCCGATAACAACCACATCGACTTTTTCGGGCAGGTTTTCATCGCCGTGCACGCTCACGACATAGGGACCGGGCATTTAATAGGATTCCTCTAACTGGCAGTTGATGGTAAATTCGGCGACGCTCGCCTCATTTGGAAGATCGAGCAGCATTGCCGTGATCCGGGCGATGTCGCCGGGATCGGTCAGCAGATTGTCAGCACGGTTGGTCAGAGCTCGCGCCATGTCGGTTGCGACAAATCCAGGACAAAGAGCGGTTGCGCGTATACCGAGGTCCCAACCCGTATGGCGAATGCCATGAGCCAGGGCCACCGCGGCAAACTTGGAGATTGAATAGAGGCTGGCGGTCGAAGATTTCACACGCTTGCCGGAGAGCGAGCCAAGAATGATAACGCGTCCTCGCCCGCTTTTGCCAAGCGCGTCCCAAGCCGCCGCTGCGAGCCGGCGCGGCGCCTTCACATTGATCGCAAGCATGGCATCGAGATCAGCATCATCTGCCTCAATCACGTTCTTCGGAATCATGATGCCGGCATTCGCGATGATCGCGTCGATCCGGCCGAACCTCGCTAGTGCTTGCTCGGTCCATGCGGCTTCTGCCAATGGATCGCTTGCATCGTAGGCAACGACCTGGACACGATCCGAGTCAGCCCAGTCAGGCAATTGCGGGCTGCGCATGCCCAGTGACAACCGCCATCCTGCAGCACCTAGAAAGCGCGCAATCGCCTCCCCTATCCCTCTGTTTGCCCCCGAAATCAGGCCGACGCGTTCTTCCGTCATATCACCGTTTCTCCCCAGTCATGCCGACCATCTTCCGGTACGCCCGGCGCAAGATATCCATCACCTGCGCCTGCTCTTCTTCCGCAATGAACGAGAAAAAATCTTTTGACTGCTTCGTGACAATTGGCCGGATCTTGGCCGCAAGCTCAGCACCTTTCTGAGTGACGTAGAGCTCCTGCGCGCGCCGTTCACTGGCAGAGGTTTGCCGTCTGAGAAGATCATGTTCAATCATCTGCTCTATGAGGCGACCCATCGCCGAGCGGTCTTTCATAATGATCTGGGCGATAACCGACGGGCGGATTCCAGGGTGACTGTCCACAAGCAGCAGCGTTGTAATCTTGCCGGTTCCGCGCGCCACTTCGTATCCATCGAGACGAGCATCAAGATCGCGGGAAACCGCAATGTTCATGGTGCGGATGTAGAAGCTCAACGTATCTTCGAGCACGTCGAGATCGACATGTTCAATGGTGGTTGGCTTCGATATCTTCGGCATTCGGCGCAAATTCCTTCCGCTCCCGACATGATGCATTGCATTGCATCCGGGATTCCAAGGCTTCTGAATTTGTTATGCAGCTTTCAATTATGCATGCTTCGGCAAATAGTGGACAAATGCAACTATTTTTTTATGTGAGGTTGCAGGAATACCAAGCAAACAAAGAAATTGCCCGTTTGGCGAGCCAAACGGGCATCGAAAAAGCACCCCCAGCCCAAAAATCAGGCAGCAGGTTCCCACTGGCTGCCTGGAATTGCCGAGACCAGCCGTTGAGTATACGCGTGCGCCGGACTGCGGAAGATTTGCGAGGGCGGTCCGAATTCTACGATCTCGCCGCGATACATGACTGCGATGTCGTCGCAGATCTGGCTGGCAACCCGCAGATCATGGGTGATGAATATCATCGCCACGTGCAGGAGTTTTTGAATTTTCGTCAGCAGTTCCAGAATTTGCGCCTGAATGGAAACATCGAGCGCCGACACTGCCTCATCAGCGACCAGAAGCACTGGATCGAACATCAGCGCGCGGGCAATGCCGATGCGTTGTCTCTGCCCGCCTGAAAACTCATGCGGGTAGCGATCGTAAGCGCCCTCATCCAGGCCAACAAGGTCAAGGAGCCGCACCGCCTTCGCTCTTGCATCTGCGGCGCCAACACCGTGCGCCATTGGTCCGACGACCAATATTTGTCCAATGGTGTGGCGGGGATTGAGTGACGCAAAGGGGTCCTGGAATATCATCTGGATATAGGGGCGCATCGATCGGAATTCCTTGGCGTCCAGCGGGGCGATGTCCCGACCATTGAACAGTATCTTGCCGCCATCGGCTTCCATCAGCTTGAGCAGTACTCGCCCAAGAGAGGATTTTCCAGAACCGGACTCTCCGACGACGCCGAGCGTGCGGCCCTTGCGGATCGTGAAACTCACATCGTTGACTGCGTGCACCCTGCGGCCCTTCGTAAAGAAGCTTCCGCCGCTCGTGTATACTTTGTTGAGTTTTTGCACGTCGAGCACGACCGGGGTCTCTGCATCACTCGCCCTGTCCTTGTCGCGCATGCGCGGCACGGCTGCTGTAAGCCGCTGCGTATAGGGATGCGATGGATGGTTGAGTACGTCGTCGGCTTTGCCCTGCTCGACTATCTTGCCCTTTTCCATGACGACGACGCGATCGGCAATCTCGGCCACGACACCGAAGTCGTGCGTGATGAACATGACGCTCATATGCTTGTCGCGCTGGATCTTGCGGATCAATTCCAGAATCTGCGCCTGCGTTGTCACATCGAGTGCCGTCGTCGGTTCATCGGCAATCAGCACGTCCGGACCGAGAGCCAGGGCGATCGCGATCATGACACGCTGTCGCTGTCCACCAGACAGCCGAAAAGGATATTGGTGCTGCATAAGCAGCGGGTCTGGCAGGCCTACCTCATCAAGCAGATCGAGCACGGCCTTTGCTCGCGTTTCGGGAGTGCCGACATTGTGCACCTCCATGACCTCGGCGATCTGCGCGCCGACCGTCATCAAGGGATTGAGCGCAGAGAGAGGATCCTGGAAGATGATCGAAACAGCACGCCCGCGCAGCCCGCGCACATATTCGTCCTTGGCCACGAGGATATTGACGCCTTTGAAGCGGATCGCGCCTTTGCTGGCTCGGATGGATGATGGTAGCAGGCCCATGATTGCGTTTGCGGTGACGGACTTTCCCGATCCAGACTCGCCGATGATGCAAAGAATTTCACCAGGGCGCAGCTCAAAAGAAATATCTTCCACTGCGTAGCGCCGCTCCATGCCCAGCGGCAGGTCCACCGTCAGATTTTCAACCGAGAGAATTGCATCTCCATTGGCTATTGTGCTTCCTTTTTCAACTGCGCTTGTCATAACACCAGCGATCCTTCCGGCTTTGAAACATCAATTCAGTCATCTTTCCATTCGATGTCTGCAATGACAAGCAAGCAATTTCGATGCCAGCTCAACTTGAGACACTTGCCTTAAGCGACGGATCGCGAATATCCGAATATTGGTGGGTACATCTTTTTACTGGCTGTAACATTGGAGCTGAAGCCGATAATTGCCTCCAATGACGAACACTTCGGGCCGTATTCCTGCGAACACATTAACTGTATTTTTCTGCTTTTCATGCTAGCTTCAGGCATGACAGACGTTCGGAATATGCGCCTGCACTCAAGACCTTCCCTGACGCCCGCCGATGCCGAGGCCAACCGGTGGAGCTTCGCGCTTGAATCCGCCGGCCTCGGTGTTTGGGATTCCAATCTTGTCACCGGACAGTGCTATTATTCAGCTACGTGGAAGAAAATGCTGGGCTACCGCGAAGATGAGCTCGGCGATAGCAGCGATCTTTGGCTGACACTCATACATCCTGATGACAAGCAGCGTGCCATCGAAAGTGGCGAACGGCATATCTCGGGTGAGACGTCGCAGATCGAGACCGAGTTCAGACTGCGCCACAAGGATGGTCACTGGGTGTGGGTTCTCGACCGAGGACGTGTTGTCGAATGGGACAAGAATGGCCGCCCATCGAGGATGATCGGTGTCCAGACGGACATCACCGATCAGAAGAATGCCGAACTGGAACTGACCCTGCTGAACGAGCGCATTCAACTCGCACTCGACGCCGGCCAGGTCGGGTTATGGCATTTCAACAGCGAGACCGAGATCGTATTGTGGGATCGCCGCATGCGCGAGATCTTCGGTATAGGCCCGGGCCCTGATGAAGTACCCCGCGCCACGTGGCACAATCTTTTGCATCCGGACGACGCAGCCAGAGCCGAGCGTGAGATAGAATCCACGTTTGAGACCGGCGAGCCCATGAAGACGAGCTACCGGATCATCAAGCCTGATGGTGAAATCCGCCATGTGTTCGCCCTGGCGCGACGCGTCCGTTACGAAACGATGCCTGACATGTTGATGGGTAGCATCTGGGATATAACGGAAGAGGTGCTGAACGCGGAGGCGCTAGCCCGCGAAAAGGACCTCTATCGCATTACACTTCAGTCCATTGGTGACGCGGTTCTTACTACTGATGTCGAAAACTATATTACGTTTGCCAATCCCGCCGCGGAACGATTACTGTTGCTTAATGCCCAGGAACTCATCGGTTCACGGTTGGAGGATGTGCTCAATCTCATCGACGAAGGAACGGGCACGACCCTTGTCTCTACGACCAGCCGCGCAATGCAGATCGGCCAGACCGTGGAAAGCGCTGAAAATGTTCTCTTTGTCCGGTCGGATGGAGGACGGCGTTCTCTGAGGGATATCGCCTCCCCGCTTTTTGATCTGACAGGCGCGATAACCGGATCGGTGCTCGTGATCCAGGATGTCACGAGCGCTCGAAACCTGCAAAGAGAGCTTTCCCACGCGGCAACCCATGATGCTTTGACGGGGCTTTTGAACCGCACGGCATTCGAATCGGCGGTATCGGCATTGATCGAAAAAAGCGGCAATGGGGCTCCATATGCATTGCTTTATATAGACCTGGACCGCTTCAAGATGGTCAATGACACGCTTGGTCATGCGGCCGGCGATGCTTTGCTCAAAATGGCAACATCGAGCATGAACAATGCTTTGCCCGACTCCGCTATCATAGGACGGCTGGGAGGCGACGAATTCGCGGTTCTCCTTCCGATCAGCAGATTTGAGGAGGCAGAAGAGGCCGCCGAGCGCTTGATAAGCGAGATCAGAACCATCCGGCTGCCTTGGGACGGGAAAATCCAGAACATTGGGGCCAGCATTGGAATAGCGGCACTCGATGAACCGGGCGTCACCCTCGCCGAGGCGATCGCCCGCGCCGATGCGGCCTGTTATGCGGCCAAGGCCGAAGGCCGCAATCGCAGCGCCATCTACAACATCGACACTGGGGCGGCGCGCCAGAATCTCGCAAGTATTCAGGCTGCTTCTGGAATTCTGGAGGCGTTGTCCGAAGGAAGACTACAAGTTTACGGCCAGGAGATCAGAGCAATTTCGAATACAGACGATCACAGCATCTGTATCGAGATACTATCGAGGATGACCGGAGCAAACGGAGAAATTATCGCACCCGCCGAGTTTATCCCCGCTGCAGAACGCTTCGGCCTCATGGGAATAGTCGATCGCTGGATTATCCAGCACACGCTCGAGACCTATGGCCCGAAATTGATGCAGATGAAGAACGTTTCGCTCGCAATAAATCTGTCGGCGAATACAATAAGCGATCCCACACTCTGGCCATTTCTAAAGTCGACGATTGAAAAAACCAAAGTTTCTCCGTCTCGCTTGATATTCGAGATTACGGAAACGACGGCCGTCAATAATTACGAGGCAGCAGAACACTTCGTTACAGAAGCTCGCGCAGCCGGATGCCGTATAAGTCTCGACGATTTTGGCACCGGCCTCAGTTCGTTCGGATACTTACATCATTTCAAGGTGGACAGTATCAAGATAGACGGGGCATTTATCGAGAAATTGTCCAAAAGCCGGCTCGATCAAGCGGTCGTTGCTTCCATCAACGGTATCGCGCGCGAACTTGGTGTCGATGTTATTGCCGAACATATCGAGGATATGCAGGCGGTCGACATCCTTAAATCGCTTGGTATCGGCTATGGTCAAGGCTTTCTGTTTCATCGTCCTCAACCGCTTCAAGCCCTGTTACAGAGTTTGGAAAAGATGGAAGTCCGATAGCTCGACCAACTAAAACAACCACCTACACGTAATTTTCAATCTACAGTAGATAAAACCATCCCGGAATCGACAGCTCTTGTGTAGGAATCGAAGGTTCTTGCGCCCAGGTCTGCCGCTTTTCGTCCAAAACTCTTCCGCAATGACAATTTAGCTTTCCCGTTTTTTCTGCTACGCGGATACGTGGGGAGGAAAATCGGCAATGGGTTACGATGCGGATGCGATCATCATTGGCGCGGGTCTCGCCGGGCTCGTCGCGGCAACGGAACTCACCGATGCCCGCAAGAAGGTGATCATCCTCGATCAGGAACCGGAGCAGACACTCGGGGGCCAGGCCTGGCGATCCTTTGGCGGATTGTTCTTCATCAACTCCCCCGAGCAGCGCCGTCTGCGCATCAAGGATTCGCGTGAACTCGCATTGCAGGACTGGATGGGCTCGGCGGGTTTCGACCGGCCCGAAGATCACTGGCCGCGCAAATGGGCGGAAGCCTATATCGATTTTGCGTCAGGTGAGAAACGCGCATGGCTGCACGCCCAAGGCATGCGCTGGTTTCCTGTCGTCGGCTGGGCCGAACGCGGCGGATCGCTTGCCACCGGCCACGGCAATTCCGTTCCGCGCTTTCATATCACCTGGGGCACGGGTCTCGGCGTGGTTGAGCCGTTTATTCGCCGGGCCCGCGAAGCCGAGCAAAAAGGTCTCCTCACTTTTCGCTTCCGGCACCGCGTAACAGCGCTGGTCAAAAGCGCCGGGATCATCGAAGCGGTCGAAGGCGAAATCCTCCAGCCGAGCGAGGTCAGGCGCAGTGAACCGAGTTCGCGTATTGCCACCGGCTCGTTCGCCCTGAAGGCGCAGGCGATCATTGTCTGCAGCGGCGGTATCGGCGGCAATCATGATCTGGTACGCAAGAACTGGCCGGCGCGGCTAGGAACGCCGAAGCACCTCATTAGCGGTGTGCCGGACCATGTCGACGGGTTGATGCTGGGCGTTGCTGAGAAAGCCGGAGCCCATCTCATCAACGAAGACCGCATGTGGCACTATGTCGAGGGCGTCAACAATTGGGACCCGATCTGGTCCAAGCACGCCATTCGCATTCTGCCCGGGCCGTCGTCGCTGTGGTTCGACGCGCGCGGCGACCGCTTGCCCCCGCCATGCCTGCCCGGTTTCGATACGCTCTCGACGCTCAGCCATATCATGAAGAGCGGCTATGATTATTCCTGGTTCGTGCTGAACCAGACGATCGCCAAGAAAGAAATTACGCTTTCCGGCTCGGAACAGAATCCGGACTTCACCTCGAAGAGCTGGCGGCAGGTGCTGAAGCGCGCGCTGGGCGGCGTACCAGCTCCCGTGCAGGCCTTCCTCGACAATGGCGAGGATTTCATCGTCGAAAGGGACCTCTCCGCACTCGTCCGCCGCATGAACGCGCTGACCGGCGACAATCTGATCCATGAAGACAAGCTGCAGGCGCAGATCATGGCCCGCGACCGCGAGGTGGACAACCCCTATACCAAGGATGCGCAGATCACGGCGATCCGCGGCGCTCGCAACTATATCGGTGATCGCCTGGTACGCGTGGTACCGCCGCACAGGATACTCGATCCGAAACATGGCCCCCTGATCGCGGTGCGCCTGAGCATCCTTACACGGAAATCGCTCGGCGGCATCGAGACGGATTTGAATGCGCGTGTCTTGAAGGCTGACGGCGAACCACTGGCAGGGGTCTATGCAGCCGGCGAGGCAGCCGGCTTCGGTGGCGGCGGTATGCATGGCTATAATTCGCTCGAAGGAACCTTCCTCGGCGGCTCTATCTTCTCGGGCCGGACAGCCGGCAGGGCAGCTGCGAAGGCCACCTAGTCCTCTTTCCCATTCGTCGATCGTCATTATATTCCATCTTGCGATCCGGAATGAAATGCATAAGATGTTGTCACTGACAACATAGAGCGGATAACATGAACGCAGTTGACGAATTTCGTAGTTTCAATCGCTTTTTTACGAGGGAAATCGGACTGCTCGACAAGCACCTGCTTGCCAGCGACTACACCTTGGCAGAGGGCCGCGTATTATACGAACTTGCGAACAATGGCGAACAGACGGCCGCCGATATCGGTCGCAGTCTGCACATGGACAAGGCCCATCTCAGCCGGATCGTCTCACGCTTCGAAAAACGCAAGCTGGTGCGCGTTCGTGCCAGCACAACGCATGGACGGCAGCGTCTCATAACGCTGACCCCGGCGGGCCAAGAGGTCTTTTCCGGTCTTAACCGGCGCTCGCAGCTTCAGATGGAGCAAATCCTTGCACCGCTCGACGACGATGCGCGCAAACGGCTGATATCGTCCATGCGTCAGATCAGAAACCTTATCGACGCCGACAACCATGTGCCGGACGAGGTGACATATCGCGGCCTCCAGCCCGGCGATCTTGGCTGGGTCATCCACCGGCAGGCAGTGCTTTACTATCAGGAATATGGTCTGGACTGGTCCTATGAGGCGCTGGTCGCTGAAATCCTGTCGAAATTCGTCACCAATTTCAATCCGGAACGCGAAGCAGCGTGGATCGCCGAATATGCTGGTTCGATCGCGGGGTCGATATTCCTCGTCCAGAGCGAGGATCCTGAAGTCGCGAAGCTGCGCCTTCTCTATGTCGAACCGAGAGCGCGTGGCCTTGGCATCGGTCGAACGCTCGTTGCAACCTGTGTCGCGCGCGCGAGGGAAGTCGGCTACCGGCAGATCAAACTCTGGACAAACGACGTCCTCGTCTCGGCACGCCGCATATACGAGGCGGCCGGATTTCGTCTGGTCGATCAAGAAAAGCATCATTCCTTCGGCCAGGATCTGGTGGGGCAAACATGGGTGCTTGATCTTCAGGCATAGCCCCCGGCGGGCACAATCACACGCAACTTCTGCCGATCACTTCTTCACCTGCTCGACATCCGACAGGACCCAGGTTTTATCGAACAACGCTTTGGTCGGGGCGTAGAGACGGAACATGAGCTCGAAATCCCGCTTCGAATCCGTCGGAATCCAGTTGGTGTCCTTGCCCTTCGGCGCCCTGGGCCCGACGAATATGTCGACAGAACCGTCCGCATTCTTCTGCAAGTCGGGAATTTGCGATGAACGGCTTGCGCGAGGCATATTGCGGATCAGCGCGTGGGTTTCGCGTCATAGGCGGTCAGCGACCAGTATTGCTCGACAGGCACGTTGGCGGGGACACTGAGGCGATACGTCTTGGAGCCGTCGAAGGCATGGCCGTCCTTGTCCTTTATCGAGATCAGGTAGAACTGCCCTGCCCCGAGGCGCTTGATGCCAACATAGGCGTAGCTATAGGTCAGGCCGCGGATGTCGACGGGATATGCATCTGGCTCGTCAAATGACGCCTGCGCCGCCTTGACCAGTTCAGGGTCTGCAGGGAAGTTCCATCGCCCGTTCTCGTAGAAGGGCTTCAATCCGCTATTGTATCGAGCTTCAAGCCATTCATGCGCTTCGTGAATTCCGGCTTCAAGCTGCTTGCTCGTTGCCGCGTCCGGCTTGAACGCCTTGCCCTTTTCAATGCCCAGCGACTTCAGCTGATCGATCATCACCCGATCGCGTAGCAACCAGGGTTCGTCCTGGATGATCCGGTCAAGAGACTTGAAGAAGCTCGCGTCATACCGGATGGTGGAATCGAAGAGAACGTCCCTGGCGTCGGTGAAGGTCGTTTCCGGCGGATTGGCGGCCTGCGACAACGGATATACCTTCAACCGCTTGGCATAAGCGACCGATTTTTCGATATCGGCATCACTGTGACTGACAAGGTTGGAGCGGAGCAGCGCATACCCGCCATAGGTATCCGATCTGAGCGGAATGTAGCCGTCCGGAACCTTCTCTGTGTAACCCGGCGGCAGAATGAGGTATTTGCCGCCTTTGCCCTCGTCCGCCCCGGATGTTCCCGCATCTTCAAGCGGCATCTGCCATGCGTTAACGATGTTACCATTGATCGATCCGCCTTCAGCTGGAGGCACCTCGATCACAACCGGTCCGACATCCTTCGTGTTGGTGAAGGTCATGAGATAGATCGCATCGGGATTTGGCGTCAGCGTCTGATTGTGCCAATCGAGTGGGCGCGACCAGTACACGATCTGGTTGACCTTGCCTTTGGTCTTGGTCAGCATCTCCTGCAACATCAGATCGTAGTTGACGGCCGGAATCCCCCAGATGACGGCCTCCACGGCTCGACGCTCGATGGTACGCTGTGCCAATTCCTTGGGTGAGAAGGCATGAGCGGCCGATGATATCGCCCCCAAAGCAAACACCACAAACAAGAGTTTTCGCATGCCGGTCTCCATCTTCTGGACCGGCATGGTTCTACAATGATACGTGGTGCGGAAGTACGTTACAGTTAAATGCCGTCGTACACGCCCTCGCCAATTGCCACCAATTGGCGAGGACAGAACGCCGTCTAGGCCGATGCCTGAAAAGTCTCCTGATAGCGCAGCCATTTTGACTGCAGCACAAACCAGAGCTCGGGCATGATGCCAAGTGTTTTGTCGATGCGTGTTGCAATGTCGAGTGTGATCGGATGCTGGCCGGCAATGATGGCGTCGATGATTGCCACGGGCATCTCGACCCGCCGCGCAAAATCCTCGGTCGAAAGACCGTTACATTCGATGCACTGACGCAAATGCTCGCCAGGATGGATCGCCCAGTGCGGCGTCCAGCGATTTGCTGTGTTCATCTGCTTTACCGATCAGGTTTGATTCGTGTACCCGAAAAATAACCGGCGGCCATGTCAGACGGATGAAAAATTCATGGCGCAAAAGCGGCGGCAGCTTTCCGCAAGTCACGTTGTGGTTACGTGGACTTGCCGATTTCATCGACGTGATGCTGGATGCTCATGCGATCGAGGGATTTGAGCGGAAGGTTGATGAAAATCTTCAACCGGCGATCCAGTTCCATCATCGTGCGGGAAAACGCCTGCTTGCGCTCCCATGGCTCACCGGTTGCCAGGACAGGATCGGACGACTCCCAATGAGCCGTGACCGGAACGCCTGGCCATTCGGGCATGGGCTCCCCTGCGGCGTCATCATTCAACGTGAAAACGAAATCGAGGTCACGCGCGCCTTCAAGGCCGAACTCGCGGTAATGTTTGGGGTGCAGGCCATCCACCGGAAAGCCGGTCTGCTCGAGCAATTCCTTCGTTTCAGGATCGATCGCGTCCGCGGGCTCCGTGCCGGCGCTATAGGCAACGAAGTGGGGCTTTCCGATGCGATTGAGAACCGCCTCGGCCATCATGCTCCTTGCAGAATTGCGATGCGAGAGAAACAGGACGTGGAAGACTTTATCGTTCACGGCGGCATCTCCTTGTTCTGGCTAGAGGCAGAGATATTCCAACACAGTATGATTCAAAAATGTGACACCAACTCGACGAAAGGCGTTAAACGCTGTGCTAAAGCATGGCCTGAGCTGGTTAAATGGCCGGATTCGTGTATGATTCGCCAAGTTGTCAAAGCGTACCTGCGTCATGTGAACCATGGGGAGACAGGATGCCCGACAGACACGAATTTCATAGAGTAGAAATTTGCGGCCGTATCTTCACAGGATCCATTTCTGCCGAGGGTCCGTGTCTGAAAATGCTTGAGAACCGCACCTATGGTCGCGGTGTTCCCTTGGGCGCGGCACTCTCGATCTCCAAGGGTGCCGGCAGGACCTATTATGCGATCTGCAAATACAACGAACCGTATATCCTATTGCCGCGCTTTACCGATGAAGACGTCGAAATTGTCGCCCGGGAATTCGGTATCCCGATTTCGGGAAGGATCCGTCCGCGGTCATTCACGGAAAGTCCCGCCTGGGTCGCTTTGAGAAAATGGGCGAAAGAACATCCCGGGATTGCCCGAGCCTGCTCCCACACCGACAGCTATATTCCAGGGTGGTACCGGATGGTTGCCAAGGAAAACAGCGCAGGCTTGCTGCAGCGCGTTTAGAGGCTAGAGCAAAACTTGCTCTAGCCTTTGTTTTTACGCAATTCCGATTGGGAAAACCGGAGCCCGCTTTTCCTGGAATTGCTCTAGCGGTAGCCTGCGGCCTGCAACTCGAAAAGCTCGGCATAGCGGCCGGCCTGCGCGACGAGTTCCTCATGCGTGCCGGCAGCTTCAACCTTGCCATCGGCGAGAACGAGAATACGGTCGGCCATGCGCACGCTGGAAAATCGATGGGAAATGAGGATTGCCGTCTTGCCTTCGCTGAGTTCCTTGAAACGCCGGAACACCTCGAACTCGGAGCGGGCATCGAGCGCCGCCGTCGGCTCATCGAGGATCAGTACCTCGGCCTCGCGCATATAGGCTCTGGCGATGGCAATCTTCTGCCATTCGCCGCCGGATAGCTCAACGCCGTTCTTGAAACGCTTGCCGATCATCTGCTCGTACTGGCCGGGAAGCCTGGCGATGACGCCATCGGCCTGGCTGCGCGACGCGGCTTGCGCGATGCGGGGATGATCGTCCCGATAGGCGATCCTGCCAACCGCAATATTATCGGAAGCACTGAGATTATAGCGCACGAAATCCTGGAAGATGACGCCCATATTGCCGCGCAATGCCTCGAGATCATATTCGCGCAGATCATGGCCATCGAGCAGGATACGGCCTTCATCCGGATCGTAAAGCCGGGTGAGAAGCTTCACCAAGGTCGTCTTGCCGGCGCCATTTTCACCGACAAGCGCCACCACTTCGCCGGCATGCAAGGTGAAGCTGAGATGGCGGACCGCCCAGCGCTCGGCGCCGGGATAGATGAATCCGACATCGTCGAACACGAAGCCCTGACGGATTGGGTGCGGGAAAGGACGTGGATTTTCCGGCGAGAGGATCTCCGGCTTGACCTCGAAGAAGGCGAACAGGTCATCGAGATAGAGCGCCTGTCCCGCCGTGCTTGAAAAGCTCGTCAGCAGCCCTTCGAGCAGGGTGCGCAGACGCCGGAACGAGCCTGCGAGAAAGGTCAGATCACCAATGGAAAACTCCCCGCCCAGCGTACGCAGGACGATATAGGCATATGCCAGATAATAGCCGACGGTACCCATCGCGGTGAAGAGGCCGCCCCAGCTGGCACGGCGCAGCGCGAGCACGCGATTGGCGGCATAGAAATCGGTAGCGAGACGCACGTAGCGGTCAATCAGGAAACTGTGCAGCCCGAAGATCTTGACTTCCTTGGCGGTCTCGACGCTGGCTGCGGTCTGCCGCACATAGTCGAGTTCGCGCCGCTCCGGCGTGCGGACAAAATCGAGCGAATAGCTTTGGGCGTTGAAATGCGCTTCCCCCAGAAAGGCCGGAACCAGAGCCAGAAACAACAGGACGATGAGCCAGGGTGCATACACGATCAGGCCCGCGGCGAAGCTCGCGACCGTCACCATGTCCTGTGCCTGGCTGAGCAATTGCCCCATCAGCGTCATGCGCCCGCTCGACTGGCGACGGGCCCGCTCCAGCTGATCCTGAAACTCGGCGTCCTCGAAATCCTCCAGATCAAGCGTTGCCGCATGCTGCATCAGGCGAACGCTCGAGGTGTTGGACACGCGTTCCGATAGCAGGCTGTCGATCAGGGACACGACGCGTCCAAGAATATCCGACAAAACAGCAAGCGCGAATTCGGCAAGAAGCAGCAGACCCAGCCAGTTCAGGAGGCCGCTGTTCAGCCACTCCAACACAGTTTGCGGCTTGTTTGGCGTTTGCACCAGCAAAACCACATCATCGATGATAAGCTTGCCAACAAACAGCGTTATCACGGGCAGGAGTGCCCGGCCCAGACGCAGGACGAGCGATGTCGCAGTTAGATGCGGGCTTGTACGCCATACCATCAACAGGAATGGCCAGAGATTCTTCAGAGCCCCAAAACGTTCCCGGAGGGTGTGGACCTCTGGCAAGGGCGGCCCTCCCAGGGCTCGCCCGGGTGGCCCCCGCGGAACCCGTCCGCCACTGCTATAAGTCCTCGGCATGCGAGATAATCCTGTTTTCCGGCGGCTGTTGTCAATCGCGCGAAATTGGGGAGCAAACGGCCAGGGAACCTAGAGGTCTGAAAATTAGTCGCGGCTTAGCGCTGCTTGGCCTTGCGGGCAGCATAACGCCGGTCGCGCTCCGCCTTGCGTTCAGCTTCATCGGCAAGGACACGCGCGACATGTCTGTTTGCTTCGACCTTGGCGGCTTCCGCTTCGGCCAGGGCGGCCTCGGCCAACGCATCGGCTTCTGCCTGCTTGCGGGCCAGTTCTTCTTGCGCCAACCGCTCTTTTTCCGCACGCCGCGCTTCACGCGCCGCTGCGATTGCCTCCCGCTCGGCACGTTTTGCCTGCATCTCGGGGTCAGTCGGCTTGGGTGCACTATCGAACTTCTTGAGAAGCAGTTTCTTCGCCTCGGCTGCAGCAGTGCGGCGCTCAGCCAATTCCTTGAGATTTTTCAACCGGTGGTCATCCTTGTTCGTATATTGAGCGAGCTGTTTGAGCTCGCGAGGTCAAATTCCATTGAAAAGGCCAGGCATCGGCCTGGCCTCCGTCATAATTTCAGTTTACGCCATGGTCACCTTCTTGGCGACCACAAACTGAACGCTGATCAGGCAGCGCTCAATTGATCGGCTGACATCTTGCCCGACTTCTTGTCGCGCACCAGCTCGTAATTGATCTTCTGGCCATCATTGAGGCTGCGCAATCCAGCGCGCTCAACAGCAGAGATATGCACGAACACATCCGCACCGCCGTCCTCAGGTTGAATAAAACCAAAACCTTTTGTGGAATTGAACCATTTAACTGTGCCTGTGGCCATATTAAGCCCTCCCTGCCAACTTCAACCTGGATATCGTACACATGCACGATATCCGTTTCTATCGAGTTTTGAAGGAGAAGGTAGAAGCGCTTGCACGCGAAAAACTTCGACAATCAAAAATTCAACGCAGCTTTTATAGAATTGAATTGGAATTGATTCAACTCGCTTCGCGCAAAACAATGACAACAAGGGATAATTTGCGACGGGCTAGGTAATACTACCTAGTTTTCACCTCCCGATCGGAAGATTCGTCCTCCGTCGCCGCCTCCCAGCCGAAGACGCTGCGACCCCCGAACGAGGCAGATTGATCAAACTCGCCGGCAATTATCTCCTTGAAATCAAGCCCGGTTACATAGCGTTCCAATTGCCGGGATTGATTGTCGAGACGATGGAGCGCTTGCAATTCTTCCTCGCGCCCGAGCTTGCCTTTCTGGACTGCCGATTTCAAAACATTGATCGTCTCGTCATAGACCTTCAAGGGAACAGGAAACGGATGCCGGTCCTTGCCGCCATGCGCCAGCGAAAAGCGCGCGGGATCGGAGAAACGGCACGGCGCGCCATGCACGACCTCTGCAACCATGGCGAGTGCTTTGACCGTTCGCGCGCCGACCCGGTACCAAAAGCAGATCCTCGAAGTCGGCCGGGCCGCGCTCGGCCGCCGCGGCCAGATTTCCGTGCAGTCGCCGCATGATGACATCGCTTTCGCGCACGTCGTGGTGCGCCGGCATGATCAGATGGGGCAGCATGGGCTGCGCGGGCTCTTCGACCGGCTTGGGTGGCGCATGATCCAATTCGAGCGCCGCAACCTCACGTACGATCCTGTCCGGCCCTAAATTACTGAGCAAATCGAGTTGTCCACGCCGCGAGGCCATGGCACGCCTGTCGGCAAGGTTGATGATTTCGCCTTGCCCCCGCCCCTCGATGGCGGCATGCGGCGAATCGACAAAGCTCGTCAGCCCCTCCGAGAGCCAGTGATAACGCCGCGCCTGGCGGCTATCACCGTTCATGCCCTGCTGAACGACCACCCAGTTGCCGTCATCCGTGACAATAAATCCGTGGAGATAAAGATCGAACCCGTCCTGCACCGCGGCACTGTCTACCTTGGCGACCAGCCGGCTCGCCTTGGCAAGTGCCAACCCGTCGATTCCGACGCGGTTGCCGATGGCGGCAAGCTCATCGGGTGTCTTGCGGGAGTGTGTTCCACGCCCGCCGCACACATGCACGCCGAGTTCCCCCGACAAAGGAGCCAATCCGCGCTTCAAGGCGCCAATCACGCTGGTCGTGATGCCCGACGAATGCCAGTCCATGCCCATGACCGCGCCGAAGGATTGAAACCAGAAGGGGTGCGACAGACGCCGCAGCAGTTCATCTCGCCCATAATGGTGGATGATTGCTTCGCACATGACCGCGCCGAGCCGGGTCATGCGGTCGCCGAGCCATTTCGGCACGCGGCCATTGTGCAATGGAAGATCGGCGCTGCCTGCGCGTTGTGCCATGGAATCCGTTCAACTCCTTCAAGGCTCAGTATATAGTGCATGCGGCCAAATATTGTTATCATCCGTCCTAACCGGCCATCTGGCTTCCGGAAACACGCAAACCGAAAGAATTGATATGACCGAGACGTTCGTAATTGCGCAGGGCGGCGGGCCGACTGCCGTCATAAACCAGACACTGGCTGGCGCCGCGATCGAGATTCGCAAGCGTCACAAGGATGCGCGCGTTCTTGGCGCACTACACGGCGTGCGCGGTATACGCGACGGGAATTTCGTCGATCTTTCCGCGTTGAGCGAACAGGAGCTCCGCCGTATCGCCGCAACCCCAAGCGCCGCCCTTGGAAGTACGCGCGACAAACCTGATGCAGCCTACTGCGAGGTCATCCTCGAAGGCTTGCAAAAGGCCGGAGCCACCGCGTTCATTTATATTGGCGGTAACGATACGGCCGGGACGCAGCAAATTCTGGCCGACGCGGCCGGCAAGGATATCGCTTTTGTTCACGCCCCGAAGACGATCGACAATGACCTTGTCGAAAACGACCATACGCCCGGATTCATCTCCGCAGCCGAGTTGGTTGCAGGCGCCTTTTTGAGCGTCGATCTCGATTTTCGCGCCTTGCCGGGAATCTATGTCGGCATCGTTATGGGCAGACATGCCGGCTTTCTCACTACAGCGGCAGCCGCATGGCAGCTGGACGAAGAGAGTGGACCGCACCTTCTCTACGTTCCGGAGAGGGCGTTCTCCCCGGAACGGTTCATCGACGACGTGCGCGAAGCCACCTCACGCCATGGACGCTGCATCGTAGCAATGTCGGAGGGTGTGACGGCCGAAGACGGACGATCCGTCGTTGAAACCCTCATTCCGCCTGATCGGCTCGAGCGTGATGCGCATGGCAATGTCCGCCTTTCTGGCGGCGATCTCGGAATGACAATCGAGGAGTTGATCCGAACCGGGCTGCCCGGGGCCCGTGCCCGCGTCGATACATTCGGCTACCTGCCGCGCGGTAATATAGCGACCATCAATGAAACGGACGCTCGCGAAGCTTTTGAAGCTGGAGCCTTCGCTGTGGAAGCAGCCGCCCGTGGCGGTGGATCGGTAGCCCTGCAATATGAAAATGGAAAGACCAGCCCGCAACTGGTATCGCTCGCCAATGTCGCCGGGAAGACACAGCATCTGGCAGCGGACTACATGCTGCCTGACATAAACCAGATTTCAACAAAAGGCCGGGCCTATCTGGAAAGATTGCTTCCTCGCAAGTTCGACCCGGCAAAGCCATTTGTTTGAGTTTCAAAACCCTTGTGTTCTGCAAAAGTACCGCATAGGATGTTCCATATCGGTAAAAATTATCGCTGAATTTTCTCTTTTGTGAAAGTCTAGCCGCTTGCGGGAACATCTGGATCAGACGGACAGGCGGCTTGTCAAACAGCTTTCGCAGGATGCGCAGCCCGGGTTGACGCGTCTTGCTGAGACGATGGCGATGTCTGTGCCGACGGTACGCACGCGCCTTCGCAACTTGCTGGACCGAAACCTCCTGAAGATCGTCGGACTGCTCAACCTGACGGAACGTCCCGAACTGATCTCGGCCATTGTCGGTGTCAATACACAGGGGCGCGGCCGTGTACGCGAGATCGCGGAACGGATTGCAGCGCTCCCCTTCGTCACATCGGCATGTGTGGTAACCGGGCGGTTCGACATCATCGTCGATGTGGTCATCGCAGGCGACATTGCCGATCTTTACCGGGTCACCAGCGAGTTGATACCCGGGGTCGGCGACCTCGGAGAGATCGTACGAAGCGAGACCTTTGTGGTCATGGCATCGTGCAACAAATGGGTGAGCTTGCCAGAGGGATGCTGGACTGATCCGGCGACAGCACCAAAAACAAATTAAAGAGCCCAATAAAGGGCGGGGAACACCAACGGAGAACACCAGAATGAAAATGACTCGACTATTCGTCGCAGGGATTGCCCTGCTCGGCATGACTGTTGCAGCAAATGCCGGAACACTAGACGACATCACCAAGCGCGGCGAACTGCGCGTCGCGGTTCAGACGCAGGGCCCACCCTTTTCCATGGTCGATGCGGCTGGCAAGCGCACGGGCAGCTCGGTCGAGCTTGCCGAACTGATGGCCAAGGAAATGGGCGTAAAAATCACGTTCCAGGACTATGACTGGGATGGTCTGATCCCGGCGCTGCTTTCGGGCAAGGCCGATCTGCTGGTTGCAGATATGACCCCGACACTGGCGCGGGCGATGAAAGTCGCGTTCACCAAGCCTTTCATGTACACGGGCAGCGCTGTTTTTGCCAAGACTGACAGCAAATTCGGAACCATCGATGCTTGCAAGGCCAAGGGCACGAAGATCGCCGTGCTCCTCGGAGCAACGGGCGAAAAAGTGGCAAAGGAGACTTTTCCCGATGCCGAAATCAAGAGCTACAAGGGCGGCGGCCCGCTCCTGCTCGATGCTGTCAATAACGGCCAGGCCGATTGCGGCGTAAACGATGTCTCGGCGGTCAAGGGTCAGCAGGCCGCTTATCCGGCCGGAAGCTTCACAATCATGCCGGAAGTCCTGTCGAAAGAGCCGCTGGCTTTCGCCACACGCTATGACGAGCAGGACCTTCTCGTCTGGATGAACCTCTTTCTCGATCAGGTCGCTCTCGATGGACGTCTGCAGAAGAACCTGGATTACTGGGTTAATTCGGAAGACTGGAAGAAAGACCATCAATAGCAGGTCCCGAACGGCATGCGTGGAGCCAGTTCGCTTCACGCACGCCGTCCGGCCGCTTTTTGATCGCGCCCGTTCCGCCGCCTGAGGGATCTTCCCGGCATGCTTGAAAACTTCAGCTTTCGCACCATCGTCGAATATCTGCCCCTGTTCGGGCAGGGATTTGCTGCGACGCTGTGGTTGTCGATCGTCTCGTTCGCCGGCGCGCTTGCCGTGGGCATCATCCTGTGTGCGATGAACCTGCAGCGCTCGCGGCTTTTGCAACTTCCGGCAAAGATATACATCGACGCGATCCGTGCGACACCACTGCTGGCACAGCTCTATTTCCTTTATTTTGGGCTGCCGCGGCTCGGGATTGTTTTGCCGGAGCTTTTCGTCGGCATCCTCGCTTTGGCTTTGAACAGTGGCGCCTACATCGCCGAGATCATCCGCGCCGGCATCCTGTCGATTTCACGTGGGCAGGTGGAAGCCGGCATTGCGTCCGGGATGACCTATGCCCAGCGCATGCGTCTGGTAATCCTGCCGCAGGCTATCCGGGTAACCATTCCACCGCTGCTCGGCCAAGCCATCGTTCTGGTAAAGGACTCGGCGTTGCTGTCGTTGATTTCCGTCGCCGAACTGACGCGGGCGGGCCAATTGCTGGCGTCGGACAGGTTCATGCCCGCTGAAGGCTTCATCACAACTGCCGCGTGCTATCTCGTCCTCTATTACGGATTGAAGTCACTGGCAGCATTCTCGGCGCGCTGGCTCGGCGTGCGCCCGATCGGGAGCCGCACATGATCTGGTTTCAGCTCCAAAGCCTGATGGGCAGCTATCCACTGGCATTGCGCGGGCTCGGCATGACCATTGCCCTGTCCGGAATAAGCCTGGTGCTCGGTACCATCCTTGGCTTTGCGTTCGGTGTCTTGCGCACGAGCGGTAGCCGCCTGCTGGATTCTGCAATCGGCTTGTGGGTCGATCTGATCCGCGGGACGCCATTCCTCGTACAGATTTTCCTGATCTTTTTTATCCTGCCGGAACTTGGTGTCGAACTCGATGCGTTCACCGCCGGCATCATCGCACTGACCAACCTCGCAGCCTGCTTCATCTGCGAGATCGTTGCCGCGGGTATTCGTTCTGTGCCGACCGGGCAGGTCGAGGCGGCGCTCGCGTCCGGCTTGTCGCAGTGGCAGCGGATGCGTCAGGTGGTGCTGCCGCAAGCGATGCGTGTCTCCCTGCCGCCGCTTGTTGGCCAATATGTGCTTCTCATCAAGGATTCGTCCGTCGTTTCCGCCATCGGCCTGACCGATCTTACCCGGGTTGGCTGGCTGGTGGTTCAGCGGGTACCCAATGGGTTGCTCGTGTTCGCCATTGTCGGCATCGGTTATTTTGTCGTGTGCTATCCGCTCATCCTGCTTGCCCGCCGGCTGGAGAGACGCATGAGCGCTGCCCATGGCGAGGTGCAGTTGTGACGCGCTCAATCAACAAAGGCAGCCAGATATGATCGAATTTCGCGGCGTCAACAAATGGTTCGGCGCGCTCCATGTTCTCAAGGATATCACGCTGAGTGTCGAGCCGCGCGAAGTCGTCGTCGTCTGCGGCCCCAGCGGCTCGGGCAAGAGCACGCTGATCCGTTGCATCAATGGCCTCGAGACGATCAAGGACGGCGATCTTGTCGTCGATGGACAGCGCCTCGGCGACCGCGCCACCAACATGACCGAACTGCGTACCGAGATCGGCTTCGTCTTCCAGGCTTTCAATCTCTATCCGCACAAGACGGCGCTCGAAAACGTCACGCTTGCACCTATTCATGTGCGGAAAATCGCTCGCGCTGAGGCCGAGTCGTCGGGCCGCGAGATGCTGGCGAAAGTCGGGCTCGCCGATAAGTTCAATGCCTATCCGTCCGAGCTTTCCGGCGGCCAGCAGCAACGCGTCGCCATTGCGCGTTGCCTGTGCATGCGCCCGAAGATCATGCTTTTCGATGAGCCCACTTCTGCCCTAGATCCCGAGATGATCAGCGAGGTCCTGGACGTGATGGTTGGCGTCGCCGAAGAGGGCATGACCATGATGGTGGTGACGCATGAGATGGGTTTTGCCCGCAAAGTGGCACAGCGGGTCGTGTTCATGGATGCGGGCGCCGTCGTTGAAACCGGCACGCCCGAAGAGTTTTTCTCCGATCCAAAGACCGATCGAAGCCGCGCCTTCCTGAGCAAGATTCTGCGGCATTGAGCCTGCCGATGCGCGATAAGAGCCGAGGGATCAACCCCCGGCCTTGTCACGGAAATCAGGCGACGCCGCCATTGGCGCGCAGGATCTGGCCATTGACCCAGCCGCCGTCAGGGCCAACGAGGAACGAGACCACGCCGACGATATCACTGGGCTGACCAAGGCGTTCGAGCGGCGGCGCCTTGGCAGCCAGCGCAATCACTTCCTCGCTTTTGCCCCTGAGGTAGAGGTCGGTGGCGATCGGTCCGGGAGCCACCGCGTTGACCGTGATAGTCCTGCCGCGCAGCTCTTTTGAAAACACATGCGTGAAGGCTTCGACCGCTGCTTTGGTGGCATTGTACAAAGCATAGCCTGGCATCTTGAGACCAAGGCTCGTCGACGAAAAGTTGACGATCCGTCCCCCATCCCTCAAACGCTTGCCAGCTTCACGTAACGTGTTGAAAGTACCCTTGGTGTTGATGGCGAAGTGGCGATCGAATTCTTCGTCGCTCGTATCAGCGAGCGGGATCGTCTTCAGGACGCCGGCATTGTTGATGAGGATGTCTACGCCGCCGAACGCTGCTTCAGCGGAATCGAACATGCGCCGCACTGCTGCCGCATCAGCGACATTCGCCTGTGCGGTGATCGCCTTGCCACCGCTGGCTTCTATCTTGTCAACCAGATCCTGAGCCTCTTTGGCGCTGCCCGCATAATTTACGACCACGGTAAAGCCATCACTGGCCAGCCGTTCTGCAATTGCCGCGCCGATACCGCGCGATGCTCCGGTGACGATTGCAACCTTGTTTGTCTGTTGTGTCATGATCTTGATCCTCGTGATGGACAGTTCAATGACAAGACAATGCATCATTGCAAAACGCGGATAATCACCCATTTCTTGACATCACTATTCGAAAAACTCGAACAATAATCTTGCCAAGCCAACACCGGCATTTGATGATGCGATCACCCCTTGATCCAATCGGAACTTGCCAAATGGACAGATTTGAAGCGATGCGCGTCTTCGTCCGGGTGGTCGAACGGCGCAGTTTCACGCTCGCCGCCAACGATCTTGGCCTGCCGCGCTCGACGGTGACCGATGCGGTGAAACAGCTCGAAGCACGGCTCGGTGTTCGGCTGCTGGAACGGACCACACGGCAAGTCAGTCCGACCCTTGACGGCGAGGCCCACCACCGGCGATGCGTCTCGATCATCGCCGATCTCGAGGATGCGGAAGGGGCGTTCGGCGCGGCAAGGCCCAAGGGTTTGCTGCGTGTCGAGGTACAAGGAACACTGGCGCGGCATTTCCTGTTGCCGGGTCTGCCGACCTTTTTCGAGAAATATCCCGATATTGAAATCAGCATGAGCGAAGGCGAACGGTGGATCGACCTTATCCGCGAGGGCGTAGACTGCGTGCTGCGGTTCGGTATCCTGCCGGACAGCGACATGATTGCGCGGCGTGTTGCGACGCTGGAGCGGCTGACATGCGCCACGCCCGCCTATCTCGACCGTTTCGGTATGCCGGCGAGTTGGGATGTGCTGGACGGCCATCGCATGATCGGTCTCAGGTCGCTCACGACGGGTGCAGTGCGGCCACTGGATTTCATGATCGGCGAGCGATTGGAAAATGTGACGCTACCGACGACGATTTCCGTGACTGGCACAGAGAGCTATCTTGCAACTGCACGACTGGGGCTCGGTCTCGTTCAGGTGCCCCGCTTCCATGCCGCTGACGATCTTGCACGAGGCGTGCTCATCCAGCTTCTGACCGATTGTCCGCCACGCCCGATGCCGGTCTCCCTGCTCTATCCCCGGAATCGGCAACTCTCTCCACGCGTGCGGGTGTTTCTCGATTGGGTGGCGCAGGAGGTCGCATCGAAAAATGCCATGACTTGAAGCCCCGACACGACCAAATGTCCTGCATGCGTTGAGAATCATAATAATTTCGTGTCAATAGGTATGGCGTCCAGCAACGCGTCAACAGAAAGCAAAGCCGTGGAATTCCTGCACACCGGCATTACATTCCTGGAACCGTACATCCAGCAATATGGGCTCTATGCGATCTTCGTTATCATATATCTGGAATCCTTCGGCGCGCCGCTTCCCGGTGAAAGTGCGCTCGTCGCTTCGTCGCTTCTCGCGGTGCGTGGCGATCTCTCGGTAACCGACCTGTTTTTCACCGTCTGGATTGCCGCCGTGCTTGGCGACGGCACCGGCTATGCAATCGGCCACTTTGGCGGACGCCCCCTGCTGCGGCGATATGGCTGGCTCGTCAAACTCACCCCCGAACGTCTGGAAAAGCTGGAAGACCTTTTCCGTCGCCGTGGGCCGATCATCGTTGTCGGCGCACGCTTTGTCGTTGTCCTGCGGCAATTGAATGGACTGGTTGCCGGCTCGGTCGGGATGCCGTGGCACAGTTTCTTTCTGGCAAACCTCGTTGGGGCCGCTCTATGGGCGACCGTCTGGAGCTTTGGTCCCTACTATTTCGGCGGATTATTCCACACGTTCTGGCGCTAGATCACTTTTGCGGTACGTATTTTCGCCAGTCGTGCTCCTCGTGGAAACCCAGCACTTCGCGCGTCTTGCGATTGGAAAGCGGTGCTTCAAATTCGCCGAGCTCGCGCCTGATAGGCGTGTCGGGACAATATTTCTCGAGGAATTCCCGCGTTGGGAGGTTCGCGGTGATCGTGTCGTTGACGGCGTTGAATACCTGGAAGCCAAGGCCATCCTTGCGGATCGCCAGATCGACGATCTGTCCGAGGTCGCGCGCATCGATATAGCTCCAAGCATTGCGCTTGCGCGACATCGGGTCGGCGAGGAAAGCCGGAAAACGGTCGTACTCGTGCGGTTCGATGACATTGCCGATGCGCAGAGCGTAGATATCGGCGCCATAGCGCATGACAAAGGCGCGCGCGGTCTTCTCGTTCAGCACCTTGGAGAGCCCGTAGCTGTCCATCGGGTCGGTATCGTAGTCTTCCTCGAGCGGGAAATGATGGAAATCCTTGTCGCCTTCGGCAAAGCAGACGCCATAGGTCGTCTCGCTCGACGCGACGATGATCTTCTTGATCCCGAGCTTCACCGCGGCCTCGATGACATTATAGGTTCCGATCGTATTGATGCGGAACGTCTCGTTGTCCGGCCTGATCAACACGCGCGGCACCGCTGCAAAATGCACGACCGCATCGATCGGCGCCGGACCCTTGCCGGTCTCGAAACCCTCGAAACCAAAGTGGCTGGAGAGTACGTCGAACATCTGGCCGCTGTCGGCGATGTCGGCATTGATGGTGTTGACGCCGGGATAGTCGAGCGGGGCGAGATCGACATTCAGGACCTCGTAACCCTTGTCGACGAGATAAGGAACCACGTGACGGCCGGCTTTACCGGTACCGCCTGTGAATACGATCCGCTTCGTCATTTTTGCATTCTCCTTAGGACTCAATCATTCACTCTGGCGGAATTTGCGAATCCGGTCGAACAGCACCGCGAACAGGATGGCGCCGCCAATGAAACAGCCTTGCCAGAAGGCATTGATGCCAAGCAATCCAAGACTGTTACGGATCACTTCGATCAACGCCGCCCCGACGATTGCCCCGAGGGCCGTGCCAACGCCGCCCGCGAGAGCCGCGCCGCCGATGACGGCTGCGGCAATAACCTGCAACTCGAGGCCGGTGCCGATATTGGTGGTGATCGCACCAAGCCAGCCGGTCTGGATAATCCCGGCAATACCTGCCGAAAGCGACGAGATCATATAGACCGCCACCTTGATCTGGCGAACCGGCACGCCGGTAAGGATTGCCGCATGCTCGTTGCCGCCAATGGCATAAATGTACCGTCCGAATCTCGTCCAACGCAAGATAAAGCCGGTAAGCAAGGCCAGCACGACCATGTAGACCACGGGGTTGGCGATACCGAAGAACCATGCACCGCCGCCAAGTGCCAGGAGTTTGTCGTGGTCCGGCCCGAACTGGAAAACAACCGTATTGCCGGAAGCGACCATGGCGAGACTGCGTGCGATCGACAGCGTCGCGAGCGTTACAACGAATGACGGCATGCCTATATAGGCGATAAGCAGACCATGACATGCGCCGATGACGAGAGCTGTAGCGATGGAAGCTGCTATACCGACCTCGATACTGTAACCGGCATGCATGACGACGCCGAGTATCATGCTGCAAAGGCAAAGCACCGAGCCAACGGACAGATCGATGCCGCCTGTGATGATGACCAGCGTCATACCAAGCGCGATGATCGCGACGAAGGTGACGTTGCGGGTGATGTTGTAGAGGTTTTTGGAGGTCGCGAAGGAATCAGTCGCGAACGACAAAAAGATGCACGCAAGAATGACGGCGACCAAAACCCAGAAAGTCTGGCTGCTCAGTTTTTCCGCAAGCCAGCTCTGCTGCTTGTGCGCAATGGTCTGGTCAAGTGTAATTGCCATGGTCGACCTTCTATTTCTTAATTCGCCGACATGCCGGCTACGCAACCTGTTCGATGGCGCCGGTGATGAGGCCGGTGACTTCTTCGGGCGAACTCGCCGCAATCCGCTTGTCGGCAACCTTGCGCCCTCGCCGCATGACGATGACCCGGTCGGCGACATCGAAAACATCCGGCATGCGGTGGCTGATGAGCACAACGGCAATACCCTGATCGCGCAGGTGGCGTATCAAATTCAGCACCTCGGCAACCTGACGCACGGAGATCGCCGCCGTCGGTTCGTCCATGAGCACGATCTTCGCCTCGGAAAGCCTCGTCCTTGCAATCGCCACCGCCTGCCGCTGCCCGCCGGACATCTGCTTGACGAGATCCCGAGGGCGGGTTTCGGATTTCAGCTCGGCGAAAATCTGTCCGGCGCGTTTGTACATCGACGCGTAGTCGAGGATGCGGAAAGGCCCGATGCCACGGCGAATCTCGCGACCAAGGAACACATTTGCAGCAGCGGTGAGGTTATCGCAGAGCGCCAGATCCTGGTGAACGATCTCGATGCCATGACGGCGCGCTTCGACCGGCTTGTTGAGGACCAACTCGGCGCCATCCATGCGCATGGTGCCATGGCTCGGGCTGAAATTGCCTGCGATCATTTTGACGAGCGTCGATTTACCCGCCCCATTGTCGCCCATGAGGCCAACGACTTCGCCGGCCTCGATGGAGAATGAAACATCATTGACGGCTTGAATGGCGCCGAAATGTTTTGAAATGTTGGTGAGTTCCAGAACTGCCACCAGCCGTATGCCTCCCGTGCATGTTGCTCGCACCGCCAAACGTTCCCTTGGAACACGAGGCTTTTTGCGATCCCGCCCTCCCCTCCCAGGAAGAGCCGTGAGGGGCATTTACGCAAACGCGGCGCGGGGCGTCAATCGACTTTCGGCCGATTCCGGTCACCATCTACACCAAAAGTCGTTTTATATGATAAATACCCATTGACGGACGAACTTTGCCAATATTAGCTGGTGCCCGGAGGAATGCCTTTGTCTGTAACGCAGCGGATAAAGTTGGAGGGGGTTCGGGATAAAGCAGGTTTAGCACCCGCGGTCGCTCATCCGATCAGCGGTTGAAGACTGAATGGCGGGCATTTCATGTCCGTTTTGTTTCCAGGGAGGAATAAATGAGAAAGTCACTATTGTTAGTCGCCGCGGCCGCTCTTGCACTTGGTGCGGGACCTGCTCTGGCAAAAAAACAGCTCGTCATCGTCGTTAAAGGTCTCGACAATCCGTTTTTCGAGGCAATCAATCAAGGTTGCCAGAAGTGGAACAGCGAGAATGCGAGTTCGGAGTATGAATGTTTCTACACCGGTCCCGCATCGACATCGGATGAAGCCGGCGAAGCGCAGATCGTCCAGGACATGCTCGGCAAGGCCGATACGGCCGCGATCGCGATCTCGCCTTCGAACGCCAAGCTGATTGCCCAGACGATCAAGACGGCCAATCCATCGGTCCCAGTGATGACGCTGGACGCTGATCTTGCCGCTGAAGATGCTGCGTTGCGCAAGACCTATCTCGGCACAGACAACTATCTGATGGGCTTCAAGATTGGCGAATACATCAAGAAGGGCAAGCCAAACGGCGGTACGATATGCACGATCGAGGGCAATACCGGCGCCGATAATATCCTTCGCCGGGCGCAAGGCATGCGCGACGCGCTGACTGGTCAGAAGGGCTTGGCCGCACTCAAGGGCGAAGGTGGCTGGACGGAAGTTCCGGGCTGCCCTGTCTTCACCAATGACGACGGCGCCAAGGGCGTTCAGGCTATGACGGACATCCTTGCGGCCAATCCGAAGCTCGACGCCTTCGGGATCATGGGCGGCTGGCCGCTGTTCGGCGCGCCACAGCCTTACCGTGACCTGTTTGGTCCCTACAAGGAAAAGATCGCCAGCAATGAGTTCGTCATCGGCGCCGCCGATACGATCGGCGATGAGGTGGCCATTGCCGGCGAAGGCCTGGTTACCGCACTCGTTGGTCAGCGGCCTTTCGAAATGGGCTATAAGGCACCTTCCGTCATGATCGATCTGATCGAAGGCAAGCCCGTTGAAGATCCAGTCTTTACCGGTCTCGACGAATGCACCAAGGATACGGTTGCGACCTGCATCCAGAAGTAAGTTTAACAATTGGGAGCGCCCGACATCAGGGCGCTTCCAAACACTAGAGCAAGGGACCTTGGCTCAGGGCCTCATCGAAGAATGTCGTCAGCCGCTTCCAGTGCCTCTCACCGCCCACGGCGTTGTAAACGCCATGATCCGGCACCGCCCAGCCATGCGCCATGCCGACATAATTCTCGATGATGTGATCGACTTCGGCGGTTCTCAACGCTTCGGCGAGACGTGCCGATTGCTCCGGCGGAAAGCTGCCGTCAACTCCTGCCACGCCCACATAGACACGGCCCTTGATCCCGCCTGCCAAACGATGCGGGCTGTCTTCGGCGTCGCTGGCGAGATTGCCACCATGAAAGCTCGCCGCTGCCGCGACCCTTTCCGGAAAGGCGCCTGCAGCGGTAACGGCTCGCCCACCGCCCATGCAATAACCGACGGTACCAATGGGTCCGGTCACGCCGGCTGCCACCAGCGTATCGAGAAACGAAGCCGTATCGCGTCTGGTCATTTCCTGGCTTGTGCCGCGGACCATGATCATGATCTGTGCTTTGGCAGTTTCGTCGGAAAACGCCGTTCCGGTAGAGGGGCCATAGGTTCCGAACCGATAGAAGAGATCTGGCAGAAGAACCACATAGCCGAGATCCGCAAGACGTTGAGCCATGCCATCCAGTGCAGGCCTCGGACCCATCGCATCCATGTAGAACACCACACCGCGCCCGGCACTGCTTATCTTTGATACCGCCGCCGAGGGATCAGCGCGAAAGATAGCGGCTTTGGCCGTGCCGTCGGCCGTCTTGATTTCAATGCTCTGTTTCATGGATCTGTCCTGTCGTTACGGTTCGGACGCATGCAATGATGCGAGGCGCCGGCTTCTCAATACCGAGCATCGACAGCCGGGCACAAACACATCACTTGAATGCATGGCATTCAGGAATTGTTTTCAGAAATATTATCAGTGTTTGGAGAATGCATCTATCAAGGCGTCGCAGGTCTGCTTGAGCCTCTGTTGCGGGCCTTCGATACCGATGCTCTGACCACAGACCCGCGCGCCCTCGACCAGAAGTACGAGAGCCTGAGCGAGCTGTTCGTATTGCTGAACGCCCGCCATTCGGCAAAGTTCGACCAAATGCTGCACATGCGCTTTTTTAGCGTCCATGATGACTTTTTGGGCGGGGTGACCGGCCTCTTTTATTTCAACCGCCGCATTGACGAGATCGCAGCCGCGCAAATCATTGAAGATACGCTGGGCAGCTTCATCGACCCAACCCCGCAATTGCTTTGCCGGGTCGCCGGGATAGGCGTTCTCCAGATCGGTCCAGATACGTTCCTTTTCGCTCGACACCTGTTTCAGGCACTCGCAAACCAGATCGTCCTTGCAGCCAAAGTGACGATAGAGCGTCATCTTGTTGGAGCCGGCAGCCTCGGCAATGGCATCGACACCGACGCCTTTGATCCCGTGTTGGCGAAACAGCTCTATGGCGCTCTTCACGATCCGCTCACGAGGACGTTCCAGCGTGGTCACGAGCTTGTCAGAATTATCTGCTATTGCTTCCAAAGGGGTACTTGACATTGATGTTACCGCTTAGTAACTATTGGGACGTTACTGACCGGTAACACACATTGAATGCCGAAGTCAATTCACTCGTTCGCCACCCTGCCCGTAACCCCCAACGCCGTAATTTTGATCCAATACAGTTTTACTGGTCATCGAGAAGGAGACCAATATGTCCCAGTTTTATTCCGACCTCACCCAGTCACAAGTCCTTTCGGACCCGCTGATCAACGCTGTGATGCGTGCCGATCGCGTCAGCCGAAAAGAGCTCGAGCTCCTTATGACGACAGTCGCGACCAAGAATTTCAGTCATGAGACGGCCAGCGAATGGCGCCGTCCGCTACCAGCTTTCGTCTCGGCGCAGCCGCTGAAAGGCAGCACGGACCTTTCGAGTAAAATGTGCCAAGGGTCCGCCTGCTAACGAGTGATCAAGACGCGATAAAAACTGCGGCTCTTCCCGGAAGAGCCGCAGTTTTTCTTTAAACTCCACCTGAAAATCCACTGGCGCCGGTTGTTTTCTCGTCGATCAGTTGCAGGCGTTCCGCCATTCGAGCGGCTTGCGGACGGTGAATGTCAGAGATGGCAAGCGGCGGTGTGTCCGTAGCTGATCGGCTGGCTCATGCCACAGCATCTAGCGACGAAAACTGACCACGGATGACCTCGCATCACAACAGGAACGGTGTTTTAGGATAATATTCCCTTGCAAAGCGGTGGACCGTTAGAAATCTGAATGTTACGTTTCGTTGTGGGAGGATAGTCCGCATCCGATGAGGAGGCCGGATACGCAAGTTGGAGAGAATTCGATGAGCAGAACTATCCTGAACGCCGTGGGTGTACCGTTGTACTATAGCGGAAGCTCAACGGCATGGTTTTCCGCAACTGGATCCGGTCCCGAACTTCACGGAACGAATGGCAATGATTCCCTGTGGGGAGACGCCGCCGTCAACGTCACCATGATGGGCGGGATGGGCGACGACATTTACTATCGCTATTCAAGCATCAATCGTGTGTTTGAGGCAGCCGACCAAGGTGTTGATACCGTAAACACATGGATGAGTACCACGCTGCGGGAAAATTTTGAAAACCTGACAGTCACAGGCGATGGGCGTTACGCCTTTGGCAACGATGCCGATAACATAATTACAGGTGGCTCCGGCAGCCAGACCATCGATGGTCGCGAAGGGAACGACGTTCTGACCGGCGCCGGTGGTGCCGATACCTTCATCGTGACGAAGGGCAACGGGAGCGATCTGCTCACCGATTTCGGTTCCAACGATGTAGTGCGCCTCGATGGTTACGGGCTGACCTCTTTCGAGCAGGTTCGCAACAGCCTCACCCAGGAAGGGGACGATCTCAGGCTTTCTCTTGGAACAGGTGAAAGTCTGGTTTTTAACGACACAACCGCGGACGAACTCCGGGCGGACCAGTTTGAACTGAGTCTTGATCGTTCCACTTTGACCCGCACGTTTTCCGACGATTTCAATTCGCTCCAGCTTCATGACGGGGATACCGGTACATGGGAGGCGAAATATTGGTGGGCGCCCGAACAGGGAGGAACGCTGTCAGGCAACGGCGAGCTTCAATGGTATGTCAACCCTTCCTACCAGCCCACAGCCTCGGTCAATCCATTTTCCGTGCACGATGGTGTCTTGACCATCACCGCGGAACAGACGCCGGAGGCGATAAAATCCGAAGTCGATGGTTACGACTATACGTCTGGAATGCTGACGACTCATCCCTCCTTTGCCCAGACCTACGGCTATTTCGAAATCCGCGCCGACATGCCGGACGATCAGGGTACATGGCCTGCCTTCTGGCTGCTTCCAGAAGACGGTTCCTGGCCCCCTGAACTCGACGTCGTGGAAATGACCGGACAGGATCCGAACACCATCCACGCCACCGTCCATTCGAACGAGACTGGCGAACAGACTTCGGAGACAACTGCCGTGAAGGTCGGCGATACCGACGGATTTCACGACTACGGCGTGTTATGGCAGGAAGATGAGATTGTCTGGTATTTCGATGATGTTGCCGTCGCGCATGCGGATACCCCATCAGACATGCACGATCCGATGTACATGCTCGTCAACCTCGCCGTCGGAGGCATAGCGGGCACGCCAACGGACGGTCTGGCGGATGGTTCTGAAATGAAAATCGATTACATCAGGGCCTATTCCCTCGAAGACCTGGGTGTTGACGCGGGCACCGATGCGCTGTCCTCACAAACTTCCGACTGGCATATTTAAGGCGCGCGTGTTGGTCCGCTCTACGCTTTATGCATCGATTTCGCGCTTCAGCGGATGCCATTTGTGGTTCTCAGTGCTGCACATGGTGGCGTCCGTTAGTTGCAATGGTGTTTCGCTCGCCGCATGACGTGAAGCTGACACGGATTCTGCAAACAAACCGGAATTGCCGTAACCTCCTTGTATTGTTGCAATCAGGACGGCACAGAGCGCGACACTGACGATATACTTGTGGCCGAGATCGTTCGTCTTCTCGATTCGGTCGTGGACATATTCAGGAACACGATCAGTCTCTTGCATGGTCAACTCCTGTTTGCTCCGGATGATGTCTGAACCGGCAGCCCGGGCAATACTTTGTCCAGGGTGACCGGAAACTCGCGAACGCGCACTCCGGTGGCATTGAAGATCGCGTTGGCAACGGCAGCGCCTGCACCGCAAACGCCCAATTCTCCTATTCCCTTGCTTCCGAAGACATTTGTATTGCCATCGGGCTCCTCCAGAAAAACCACGTCAAGATCAGGAACATCCGCATTTACCGGGACATGGTATTCAGCGAGATCGTGATTGACGAAGTGACCGTATCTCGGGTCAAGAACGCTCTCTTCCATGAGCGCAGCACCGATGCCCCAAACCATGCCGCCGATAATTTGCGAACGCGCTGTTTTGGGATTGAGGATGCGACCTGCACCAATAACACTGAGCATGCGGCGGACCCGCATTTCAGCGGTATCCATATCGACTTCTATCTCGACGAAATGTGCACCATAGGCATGCTGGGAATAGTTTCGGTAGTTCTCACCGGCTGCCTCTACCGCGCCTTGGGCATCCAGTCCTTGCGGCGCTACACGATTCATGAGGTTGGCAAGGTTTTCCGAACGATCCCCTATTCTGATTTCTCCGTTCGTGAACTCGGTTCGATCGGGATTCGAGCCATAAAACGGCGATCCCCTCACCTCTTGTGAAACCTTCGCTATTTTTTGCTTCAACGCTTCGCAGGCATTGTGGACGGCGGAGCCGGCGCTTGCCGCTCCCCACGACCCGCCGGATCCCGCGGTGCGCGGAAAATGGCTGTCGCCGAGTTGAACCTCGATTGCGGAAAGGGGAAGGCCAAGACTGGTGGCTGCGATCTGTGCCAGAATGGTGTAGGTGCCCGTGCCGATATCGGTCATATCGAGCTGAACTTTCACCCGGCCGGTCCCGTCGATGCCTATCCGGGCTGCCGCCGCCCCAAGGTAGTTGGGCCGGATCGCAGCCGCCATGCCATGGCCGATCAGCTTGCGTCCTTCTCGCACCGTACCCGGCTTCGCCTGTCTTTGCTCCCATCCAAAGCGACGCGCGCCCTCTTGCATACAGGCGACAAGGTTGCGTGTGGAAAACGGAACGTTGCGCTCCGGATCTACCTCGGGCTCATTGCGGATACGCAATTCGATCGGATCAATACCGATCTGATAAGCCAACTCGTCCATGGCACATTCAAATGCGAGCATGCCTGGCGCTTCGCCTGGCGACCGCATCCACTCACCGCGGTTTGTGTCCAGACCAACCAAACGATGCCTCGTGATCCGGTTTGGAGCCGCATAGAGGGATCGCGCAAACACCGCAGTCTGTTCGCAGTATTCTTCGAAGCGGGAGGTCGCCGAACAGACATCATGGGCGATACCGGTGAGCTTGCCATCGCGGTCGGCGCTCAGCCGGACCGACTGGATCATTTTTGCGCGGTGACCCGCATTTGCAAACATCTGTTGCCGCGTCAGCGCAATCTTGACCGGGCGTTGAAGTTCCCTGGCGGCGAGCGCAGCAAGAATAGTATCGGCATGCACGATCAATTTCGAGCCAAATCCGCCTCCGATGAAGCGACTGACGAGATGCACCTTGTCCGGCGGGATTTGCAACGTGTTGGCGATAGCAGCCTGGAAATTCGCAAGGGTCTGGGCACTCGTGTAAATTGTCACTTCATCGCCGGACCAGGCCGCGAGTGTGGCATGCGGTTCCATCGGATTGTGATGCTCGTAGGGTGTCGTATAGATTGCATCGACCTTGAAGTCGCTAGCAGCAAACGCTGCCTCGAAGTCGCCTACAAGCGAGTCCGTTTGAAAACCGGCATTGGTACGCTGTGGCGCATAGGCATCCGCAAGGTGCCTGCTCAGATCATACGCACCGCGCTCGTCTTCGTAGTCGATCGCAATAAGTCCGGCAGCACCTCGCGCCGCCTCAAACGTTTCTGCCACGACCAGGGCAATTGGTTCGTCATAGTAGCGAACGCGGTCCGTCGAGAGGACGGGTCGAGGACGGGTAAAGACCTCACGCACCGCTGGCGTGACAGCCGGACCAAATACAGGTTGTGCCGGTGCATTCGTATGCGTCATCACACGGATGACACCCGGCATTGCCTCGGCCTTTGTCGTATCGATCGCAGAGATACGGCCACGCGCGATGCCAGCCCCCAGAATGTAACCATAGGCAACCGGATTATCTGCCCTATGCTCATAAGCGTAGACCGCTTGCCCCGTTACCTTCAGCGCGCCGTCGACACGATCGACCGGCTGGCCAATCCAGTTTCCGGTGTCTGCTATTGGTGTTGAATTGGACATGATCTTCCTCATCCGCGCTGTGAAGCAGCAGCAAGCGCCTGTTGTATCGTCCGCTTTGCCAAGGGGATTTTAAAGTCGTTGCCGCCACGACCAATGGCATTTGCCAAGGCGATGTCTGCAGCCCGTTCGAACATTTCGGTCGAAACCTTCTCGCCGAGCAGGATTGCTTCGGCTTCGGGAACGCGCCATGGTTTGGCCGCGACGCCGCCTAACGCAAATCGCGCCCCTGCAATCGTATCGCCTGCCACATGGACAATTGCTGCAACCGATACGAGTGCAAATGCATAGGATGCCCGGTCACGAACCTTGCGGTAGAGCTGCCGCCCGGGCTGGACCGGCGGCAGGATAACCGCCGTTATCATTTCCCCAAGCTTGAGCTGTGTTTCGATATCGGGCGTTGTTCCGGGCAGTCGGTGTAGATCGCCGATAGGGATTTGTCTTGTAACGCCTTCGGTGTCCATCGTCTCCACAGATGCATCGAGCACCGTCATGGCAACCGCCATATCCGACGGATGCACGGCAATACAGGCGTCGCTTGATCCAAGCACCGCGTGCATACGGTTGAAGCCGTGCAGCGCTGCACACCCGGAACCAGGCTTGCGCTTGTTGCAAGGCATATTGCGATCATAGAAGTAGTAACAACGCGTCCTCTGCAGCAGGTTGCCACCCGTCGACGCTTTGTTGCGGATTTGCGCAGAAGCGCCCGCAAGCAGTGCCTGTGCCAGAACCGGATAGTTAGATCTTATGCGTGGATCAGCGGCGAGCGTGCTGTTGCGCACTTGTGCACCGATGCGCAGGCCGCCTTCTGCTGTTTCTTCAATTGCGTTAAAGGGCAAATGGTTGATGTCGATCAGATGGGCCGGCCGTTCGATTTCCAGCTTCATGAGGTCGAGCAAATTCGTGCCGCCACTAATGAATTTGGCGTTGGGTGTGCCAGCAGCACCTGCCAATGCATCGCGGAGTTCGCCTGCCCTTTGATAGGTGAAAGGTTTCATGTTTCAAACCTCTCCGGCCGCGTCGCGGATCGCAGCGACAATATTGGGGTATGCGGAACAACGACAGATATTTCCGCTCATGCGCTCGCGTATCTCCGCATCGGTCAAGGAGACGCTCGGGCTGGAAAGTGTTTCGCTGACATGGCTTGGCCAGCCGGCTGCCGCTTCTTGCAGCATGCCGACAGCCGAGCAAATCTGGCCGGGTGTGCAGTAACCGCACTGAAATCCGTCATGTTCAATGAACGCAGCTTGCATGGGATGGAGATCGGCGCCTTTCGCAAGACCCTCGATGGTCGTGATCGTGTCACCGTCATGCATGACGGCCAGCGTGAGACAGGAATTGATCCGTTGGCCGTCGACCAGTACGGTGCATGCTCCGCACTGTCCATGATCGCAACCTTTCTTGGAGCCGGTCAGATCAAGATGATTGCGCAACGCATCGAGCAAGGTCGTGCGGGGATCGACGACAACAGAATAGTTGCGCAAGTTGACGTTCAGGGTGAATTCCGCCGGGTCAACGACCCTTGTGCCGGCATCGTCATCGTGGTCCCTGGCGGTCGGCATTTGTTGGCCCGCCGCTGGTAATCCCGTCGCGAGGAAGAATCCAGCTGCTGCACCGGATTCCAGAACGACTCGGCGTGTCGGACCCGTTTTTTGAGACTCTTCATTCATTGCTTGCACTCCTGGAGATGACAACGATCAAGGGAACCGTGCCGGCGAAACATGGCCCGCCGGCACGAGCTTCTCGACATCGGAGTTCAGGACCAAATCATCAGCCCGGCTGCTGCTTCGTATCGGAGCTTGATGGCGTTTGCGGAGCCTGCTCTGTCTGCGTATTGGCGGAGTTGAGCTTCTGGCACGCAAGCGCAGTTCCAGCTGAGAACGCAATACCCACTGTTGCGATGGCAGCGATCAGATATTTGTTCATGACAATCTCGCTTTCTGTTGAGTTGATGGGACTTCTCCCATTGACATCAGACAGCGTATTTGCGGGTTGTCGCAGAGTTGTGCCGTACCAAGGGCAGAGTTGTCGCAAAGTATCGCAGGATTGCGTGACGGGACATTTCGCTACAAATTACCAGCATCAACACGACGGCCAGGTAGCCGACCCGATATGACTTGACAAACTTTGATACAATTTTCCGGATACCGAAAAACTACTTCGAGTGATATTTCACGCGTGTGCATTAAAGTCAGGGATGTGCCCGATGGAATCCGTACCCCATATCGCAGTCGTCGACGATCACCGGGATATCCGCGATCTTGTTGGCAAATATCTCACTCAGCAAGGATATCGCATCAGCGTGGCTGAAAGCGGGTCTGCACTGAGACGACTGCTCGAACGCAACGCCCCGGACCTTATCATTCTTGATATAATGATGCCCGGGGAAGACGGCTTGTCCGTTTGCCGGCAGTTGCGGCGTTCGACGGAGCTGCCGATTATTTTCCTGACTGCCATGGCCGACGACACCGACCGCATTATTGGTCTGGAGCTTGGAGCCGACGACTATCTCATCAAGCCCTTTAATCCACGTGAGCTGCTCGCGCGGATCAGGGCAGTCTTGCGGCGGGTCAACAGCCTGCCGCCACAGCGCGAAATGCCCAAGGCAAAGACGATCAGTTTCGAGCGCTGGAGCCTGGATGTCGGACGCCGGGAACTACTTGGAGGGGACGGCGTCGGCGTCCCGCTCAGTACGGCGGAATTTCGGCTACTAAAGGCCTTTCTCGAACATCCCGGAATGGTGCTCAGCCGCGATCAGCTCATGGACCTGACCGTCGGTCGCAGTGCCGATTCATTTGACCGGAGCATAGACAACCAGGTCAGCCGGTTACGCAAGAAAGTCGAGGTCGATCCCAAGAATCCTTCAATTATCAAGACACACTGGGGCGGTGGCTACAGTCTTTGCGCAGAGGTGGAGCGGGCATGAAACGGTGGTGGAAGCGCAGTCTTGCCGCACAATTCATAGGCTTGATGCTGCTCGCGCTCGCGCTTTCCCAGGCACTCAGTTTCTTCGTGTCGTGGGACGAGCGGGGTAAAGCACTGCAGGCGGCCGCGAAGGCAGAGTTTTTCAGCCGAACGGCTTCCCTTGCGACGCTGCTCGAAACCATACCAACGACGTTTCGCAACGATGTCCTGGATGCAAGCGGCACAGGCTACAGCCGGTTCTGGATATCCTCTCAAGCTCCGGTGGACGCAAACGCGTGGCGGCGCGAGGCATGGGCGCAATTGTCAAAACCCATGCCAAATCTAAAAGCCTTGAAGTTCAAAATGCCCGGAGCAGCGACATCAACCGCCGCAGAAACCGCGCGTCCCGAACCCTCGCCCTTCCAGGCGCTGGCTGCGCAATCCGATTCATGGACCAAGCTTGGTCCGCATGTCTGGACGATACCGCAGCCAGCAAAATTCATCTATCTCGGCCATTCAAACGGAATGGGGCTAACCGTTGAATTGAGCGATGGCACCTGGCTGAACACGGCCTACGCCAAATCGGTTCCAAATTCCATTTGGAATGTCCAGACCCTGTCGTCCCTTGCTATAACAGCTGCAATTCTTTCGCTGATCGGTGTCATCGTGGCCAGGCAGATCGCAAGTCCGATGCGCCGACTTGCCATGGCAGCCGAAGCTCTGGGGCGAGGCGAAAGTATACAACCGCTTCCGGAAGCGGGACCTGACGATATCCGCCAGACTGCTGAAGCATTCAATCGTATGCAAGGCCGTTTGCATCGTTTTGTCGAGGACCGGACCCGGATGCTGGCCGCCATTGGTCATGATATGCGAACGCCGCTTACATCACTCCGTCTGAGGGCGGAATTTGTCACGGAACCGGACGTGCAGCAGAAGATGCTTGCGACCATAGACGAGATACAAACGATGACGGAAGCGGCCCTGGCGTTTGCGCGCGAGGAAGGCACGGTTGAAAACACACGTGCCATGAATATTTCCGCCCTGGTCGAGAGCATTTGCGACGACATGGCGGAGCTCGGTCAAGACGTCAAGTTCCTTGAAGGCGAGAAGATCGTTTACCGATGCCGGCCCGACGCTCTGCGGCGTGCCTTCCGCAACTTAATCGAAAATGCTGTCCGCTACGGCGAAAGGGCGCGCGTCAGCGTCGAAAAGCGGCACGAGGGCATCAACATCACTATCGAGGACGATGGACCAGGCATACCTGAAACCGCATTCGAAGACGTATTCGCTCCGTTTTTCCGCCTGGAGCAATCCCGCAACCGGGAAACCGGCGGGGTCGGTCTAGGCTTGTCGATTGCCCGGGCAATCATTCACCACCACGGGGGGGAAATCGCTCTTCACAATGGCGGTAGCGGATTCAGAGTGGTTGTCGCACTTCCCGCTGCTCCACGAATTTCCTGAAATATATGTATCGAAATGTAGCAAGGTACCCAATCGTTGCGGGTAGGGTCAAAAACGGGTGTCTTCCGGCAAACCTCTGCGACATCTCGGGCGCAATATAAATCTTATGAAAGTCTCTTGCGCGTTCACAAACGAGGATGTCAAAATGTTAGGCGTCGAAAATCTCGCTAGCCACAGCAATTATCCGATCGCTTTCGAAATGGGTGCCAACCGCGATGCGAAACTGGTTTTCGCTTCTGTGGTTTTTGCAGATATCAAAGGCTTCACACGTTTTTGCCAGGCCGTCGATTTACCCTCGGCATTCCACACTCTTTCAGCATTTCATCGGCGAATGACACAGGTCGTCTCAGAATTTTCTGCGACAGTAATCACGAATACAGGCGACGAAGTCATGGCGGCGTGGTGCGGCACACCCTCCTTTGTATCCTCGAAGGCGCTCCGATGCGGATTTGCTATGCTTGAGTCAGTGGAGGCCTGGAACCGCGAAGATAGTTCCTTGAGACCGGATCTGAATATTGGTGTGGGCATTCACGCTGGACCAGTCGTTCTGGGCCAGATCCCGGGTTTGTCAGAAAGTCGAATGAGCGTGTTCGGCGATACGGTAAATACTGCCAGCCGCCTCGAGCAGATGACGAGAGCCTATTCGACTGATCTGATCGCCTCCGACGAATTGGTGCGGCTGGCATCCGCAACCGCATCAGCAGAAAATGGAGCCAATCGCCTTCATTCAGCGATAACCGCAAAGGTTCGCGATCGGGCCGGATTGCTTTCAATCCGCATCTCTAGGTGAGGTCCACGTCGCCTCACGCTAAAGTCGCGGAAGCTAATCCACTGGAAGTTTACGTGCTGGCCAATCGCTTCGCGGTACCGGGTTGCCAATCCCGAAACTGAAGGAAACGACTTCCATCGCCGCCGCATCGACCTGGCATTTGAAGTCCAGATTGTACCAGTTGGACCTGTTTCGAAATGCCCCTTCCCGGGAACTCAATGTACCGCTCGCGATGGTTCGACCGGACGGGCTATACGCCAGCAAGTCGGCCTCAGGCCTTTGGTTGCGAACCTGTTGCATTGCCTCGCTGCCGCACAATTGCAAGATGCGCCGGTCTCGGGGCAGATTCCCTATAGCCTGTCTCACCCTCGGGTCCGACAAGGCATTAGGTGAAAACAGTTTCTTCGCTTGGGTAAGTCTAAGCGGCTTTTGCCTGCTGCTTTTCGGCTCCGCCGGCTTCTTCTGTGCAGGTGCCTTCTCACTTTGCGCTGCTGCCGCTTTTGCATCCGCTACTTGTTGCGCCGTAGGAGCTTCGTCCTTGCGCGGTACATCGCCCCTATCCGTCACGGGAAGATCAAGCTTGGGCAGGTCCGTCTTGGTGCTCGAGGCTGCCTTCTCTGCAGGCGGCTCCGTCTCCGGCTTTGCCGGAGATGCATCCTGCAGCGTTGAATTGGCGCTTTTAGGCGCATCCTGCTCCTCGGGAGTTGGCTGGGGCTCAGTCACCTTCTCGTCGGTTTTGGCCATAGCGGATTCGAATGCCTGGGCCGCCGCGGGCGGAGATGGCGGCGGCGCCGGTTGCGGCTTGCTCTCGGCTGGCTTGTCTCGCGTCTTCTCTGGCGGCTTGGGAGGCGGGGGCGGTACAACCTCTACCTTGATATTCTCTTCCGGTGGCTTCGGCAGCGCCTCGGCCAAGCGGAACAGCAACAGAAATGCCACCGACAGATGCAAGGCAACAGACGCCAGTGCGCCCCATCCGCTCCACGGCTTCTTATAGTGTTGCATTGCTCAGACGATACCGGACCCGCATTTATAAAACCTAGGCTTTAGGAGGGTCGGCAACAAGGGGCCATAATCCAATAGTCGAAATGCCGGCGGCGCAATGCGCCACCGGCAAATCAATCAGACGCTGGCGTATGCGAAGACCTCATTGGCTCCGCGATAGATCATCTCCAGTGACACGTAGAGAATGATCAGAAGACCAACATAGGCGATCCAGCGGTGACGCTGGAGCAAACGCGCAATGAAGCTTGCAGCAATACCCATGAGCGCGATCGACAGGATCAAGCCAAAGACAAGGATTTCAATGTGGTCACGCGCCGCGCCGGCCACAGCCAGCACATTGTCGAGCGACATCGAAACGTCGGCGATGACGATCTGCCATGCGGCTTGAGCGAAAGTCTTGCGCGGAGCACCCGCGGCAACTTGCCCGTCACCATCAATATCCCCTCGTAAAAGCGCCTCGTTGGCCGCGGTCTCCTCGGCATGGCTGGTGCGAAGCTCCCGCCACATTTTCCAGCAAACCCAAAGCAGGAGGATACCGCCCGCAAGCAAGAGACCGATGATCTGCAGCAGCTGGGTGGTGGCGATCGCAAAAATGATACGAAGCACCGTGGCTGCGATAATACCGAGAAGAATGGCTTTGGCGCGCTGATCCTTTGGCAGACCAGCGGCGGCAAGGCCGATGACGATTGCGTTGTCGCCAGCCAGGACCAGATCCATCATGATGACCTGGAGAAGGGCTGAAAGTGCGCTGGCACTGAGAAGTTCGCTCATGTGGTACCCGTTTTCCATAATTGGGGGCGCCCAAATTCCGTGAAATATCCGAAATCACAAAGCAACGGCAATCTGCACTTTCATTTGGAATGCGGACTGAACTGTGAAAAATTACGGTCGATTGTATTCCAGGAACACCAGGCCATCCAAGTTGAACACTCAGTCCGACATCGCAGCTCCAAGAACTGCCAGAGGGGCCCGGCCTGATGCCTCATTCCTATTCGAATCGCGCCGCGAACTCAAGGGGGCAATATCCGGAATCGAAATGTGGCCGAGGTTTGATCCGACTCACACGCAGTATTGCCGCGGCGCAATGAGCGACTTTTCGTCCGCTGGACCGGCACGGACGATGCCGATAGCTTCTGCCTGCAATCGAGAGGGAAGCACATGACTGATATTTGGTTTCGTACGGGTGAAGCAACGGTTCTGGCTGCGGAGGGTCAGGTGACCGACGCCATGCCGGAGGTTGTCATCGGCTCGGTCAGGGGTCCGGTCGGGCAGGCATTTGCGTCGATGATGGGGCAGGTCAAGGGTCACACACGTATGTTCGTGGTGCGGGATCTCAACCAGGCGGTACGGCCGGCCACGATGATGACTACAAAGGTCACAATCAAGAACATGGTATATGCGGAACTGCTTGGCGGGGTCGTACAGGCGGCGATGGGCGATGCGATCGTCGACTGTCTCATCGAAGATATTCTTCCCCGCGATCAAGCCGATGAGCTCTGCATGATCATTACCGTCTGGCTCGATCCTCGCTGCGCCGATGACGAAAATCTCGACCACAAGGACCTTTACCGCACCAACTACGAAGCGACGAAGCTCGCAATTTCCCGGGCGATGACGGGGAGGCCCACGGTCGAAGAATTGATCGCCAACCGCAAGACCGTCAAACATTACGCGCTTGAAGGCATCATCGATTATTGATCGCCTGTTCGCATGCGGCAAATCCCGAACGGGTTCTGTTAATAGGTCACCGTCACGACGATTGTATCGCTGTAGAGGCCGGGCGTCGGTGTAGTCTGAGGCGGAATGCGTGCATAGACAGGCAGGTTTTGCGTCACACCAGTCCCGGTACCGCCAAGCGTATTGGTGCCCGAAGTATCTCCCCAAGGCAAGGCGCGTGCCACGTCCCGGTAAAGACCATAGGTGACGAATTCGGCACCTTTGGTCATGCGTCTTGCTGTCGGTCCAGCATTCGCACCGCCTGGACCAAGCGCCACGACATACGGTGTGTTCGGTGAACAGTTGACCGACACCTGACCATTCTGGTCGATATTGGCGCTCAATACGCCGCGATTGCCGAAATCGATATTCTGCGCCGACACCAGGCAATCTTTTACGGTTTGCAGGCTGACGGTAAAGTTGGTGGTTCCTGATGCCCCGGAGAGACTGGCGCATCCTGCCCCGTCGTCAAAACGATAACGGAACGTCGTCTGGGCGCCGGAAAAGTTCGATGAATAGCTCCCGACCGGCGCCGTTGCCTGATTGGGGAAGATTTGCCCATACATTGTAACAGTTGTCGACCCGGATCCTAGCAGCGCGGGTATATCGACAAAAAACTGCGGGGGTCTGGCGGGAAACGCCCACGTCCATGATCCCCAGACGGTTTGCCGGGCCGGATCCTGGTAGAGTTGATAGTTGAGCGCTATCGGGCCGGTCATCAATCGCGCCGCTGAAGTTGCGCCGCCGGTGCCTGCATTGAGGTTGGGACAAATCAGGACGCGGCGAAATAGACCGAGTGCCGCCGAACAGTTTGCCGTGAGGCTCGTTGTCCCGTTGATCGCGGCGCCGGATAATGGGCTTCCGGAAAATATCATATTGGAGGTACTGAATGTGCAGGACTGGGCGTGTATTTGTGTCGGCAACATCTGCAGGCAAATGAACAGCAGAAAACCGGTCAGCAAACGTTTCACGAGCAAACCACACTCTTGATCTTGACCTGCACCCCCTGCTTTGCCTGATACGGAAAACGCGCCCGGCAACTCTTGCCATCCTCAAGGTCGACAACAATGTCGTTCTGTGCTCCAAGCGCGGAAATATAGGCTTCGCCGTCATATCCGATCACAAATTCTTTGCCTGTCCTTTCCACATGGCCACGCAGGCCGGCTTCCAGGGCCTTACCGCTCGCATCAAGAAGCGTGACAAGCGCAGAAGCGGTCGTTTCTTCCACGTCGAAGTTAATAACGACGCCGCTGCGATCTGCGGGCACAACCACGTTGCGCGTCGAGCCGACGCTTGCGTCGACGGGCAGATTTTTCGGATCGATGGCCACGATATTCGGCTCATACGATCTGAGATTTGGCACCAGTATCCGTCCGCTCCGGTTTGTACGCCCAACCGGGCGGTTCTCGAATGAAACGTCGATATCCGGCGCGCCGACATCCACGACCGCGAAGGCATCGTCTATGCGGTTGGTGGCAAAGACGCCTCCTGAAGCGACGGCAATCGCCCCATCAACCTGCGCATTGGCGCGAACCGTATCGTTGAATTGCTGCACGCTACCTTCGATCCTTGCATAGCGCGCCCGGTAACTCGCGGACGCGGAACGGTCCGGGTTGCTGCCTTCGCTGGTTCTCAGGCGCCATCCATAGCTGCCCTCCTCCTGCCTTTCCGATTTCGCCACATCGATAAAACCCGCTGGTCCGTCGGCGGTCTGCTCGTAACCGGTCGAAACATTGATGTCATTGTCGAACGGGATGGTGAGCCCGGCAAAGACACCGAAACTCTCGCTGTCTTCCAAGTCTGTAAAGGCAGTGGCGTAGAATGAACTGCTCTTGAACAATGACTAGCTGAAGGATGCCCCGATGATCTTGCTGTCATCGCCTTTGTCGAGGTCGAGCTGCGTATAGGAGAAGTTCAGATTGCTGCGATCGAATGGTCCCGGCGTTGACAGGGTGACCTGCGCCAGCGACCGTGGTACGCGCGGGCTGAAGACGCTGACGCCGCTCGGATCAAAAATCGGATCGAGTTCATCGTCTGCAGACACAGAGGCGATGTCGTCGTAGCTACCAAAAGCCTGTTGCAAGCGCGCGAACAAGGTGTAGTTGCCATGCGTGACTTCCACAGACCCGTTGAGGATCATGCCGGCGTCGCCATCATGACTACTTCCAGCGGCAGCGACCGAGGCTACTCCATAGGCGCCTAGTGGAAACGCCGCCCCAATGCCGCCGTTGAGTAGATCCACCCCGCCTTCGAAATGCCCTTCCAGGGTCAGCCAATTGGTGAGACCATAACGGAAGGTGGCGACGCCCATCGGAGCACCGTCATAGTCGTTGGACTCGGTACCGTAGTTTCGGCGCGGAAAGCCGAGATCCGCAGAAAAATCGATCAGCCCTTTTTGCAGCAACAGGCTCGACGAATAAAATGGCAGCGTCGTTCGCGTCTCGCGCCCCAATGTATCCCGCAGGACAATCTGCGCCTCGCCCTGTCCGGAAAAAACTGGAAAGTTTGTCACCTCGAATGGTCCGGAAGGCACTGCCCCGCTATAGGTCCTGACATTCTGCGTATAGACCTCAAGCGTCGAGGGCACCGCCGCAGTGCCCGAAAGAATGGGCACGGGCAACGTTACGAGATCTGGACGCAGGGAAAAATTGCGCTGCACCTGCATGCCGCCCAGAAAGACCGGCCGTGTCCACGGCAGGCCTCCCGAGATGAAATCTCCGGCGCGGTAGGTGATCAGCCGTTCGGCATCGGAGTAACTCCACGTGGTATTTAGCCTTTTCACTCCCTCGAGCTCGCCATCCGACATGTTTGCCGTAAAGGATTGATTCAGCGTTCCATAGGGGCTGAAGAACCGCGCATCGAACCCGCCGGAGATTCCCTGGAATGGTTTGACATTGCCATCCATAAGGTCATTGCTACCCGCGAAAAGCGAATAATTTAGCACGGCGCCGTAACTCGACTGGGGTTTTTGCGCCTTGTCGTCCGTTGTTACCTTGGGACTTATGTCAATGACCTTCGCCGCACGAGCGCTGTCATCAATTGTGACGTAGAGCCGTTGCGTGGCGGCATCTATCCGGTAGTCGAGACCAGGGACATCCTCGAGCCTTACGGAGCCGTTGGGCCCGCGAACCTTGGTGTTGGCCTTCAACCCGACTTCATGCAATTCCTGCGGCGTGGCCGACAGACCGCCATCGGCAAGTTGTCTGAAAGCGCCAATCATTTCAGTCGAGGTATCATTGATAAAAACCTCCAGATAAAGATCTCCTGCCTCAACGCTCTGAGATATGTTCTGATCAGGTATCGGTGGACCTTGGTTCTGGGCTCGACCAGATGAGAGCGTGCAGAGGCCCGTGCAGAAAATCGCCAGCGCTCTACCGGCCGCTGATAGAAACATCGGCATTGAGCGGTCCGAAATCGCTTTGCGCTTTCAGGTCGGCCGACCCGGAGGAAACCGATTTGCCCGAAGCGATAGGCCACTCCATGCTCGATTCGCCAAGAACATAGCCGACCAGTCCCTTGCGATTGCCGAGCACGCGGCCACCTTGACTTAGTTGCACGTCGGCAAGCCTCAACCTTGTATCGCCTGTGTTGCGCGCTCTCAGCATCAGCGCGCCCTTCGATTTCACGAGTCCCCAAGCCACCTTCGGCGGCGAGGCGTCCTCATCCTTGAAGAAGACGGGGATCGAATAGCGAACGACAAGCGCGACAGTGCCTGCTCGTTTGCGCGATGGATCGGGTAGTTCGTCAACGATGACGCGGTAGCCTTCCTCACCTGCAACCGGCTTTTTCGTAACCCGCACGACACGAACGGCATACTCTTTGGCGCTGGGCAGGGTCGTGGACGGAGGACTGACGATGACGTCGTTCGTCGGCTCAAGCTGTTCCACGCCATTTATCTGCGTCCAGCGGAACACACGGATCTGCACATTGATCGGCCGCTTGGCCTCGTTCGTCAACGTGAGAACACCGGCACTGCCTGGCGCGATCATCTCGAGATTGGTCGGCGAAACACGTAAGGAAGCACTCTGGGCCACACCGGAAAAGAGCATGAAGAGGCTCATCGCGCCGATGCTATATAGCATGGTCCGCATTCGGTTCTCCTTGAAAGAGGATCAGTAAGTAACGGTTACTGCAACTGTGTCGCTATAGGCCCCCGCACCGGGCGTGGATTGGGGCGGAACGCGCCCAAACACCGTAATCGGCTGCACGGCCCCATTTCCCGTGCCCGATACCGTGTCCGTCAACACCGTAGTCCCCCAGACATTCGTATGGTTGACATCGCGGTAGAGATTGTAGCTGACGGTGGCGGCGCCTGGTCCGGTCATCAAGCGGGCGGTAAGCGAAGCTCCGCTTCCTGTACCCAGCCCGATACCCACATTATAGGGGGTACCGGTCGTGCACTGCACGCTGATGGTGCTGGTCGAGTCGAGATTGGCATCAATGACACCATGTGATCCAAAATCCAGATCGGAGGCAGATACCAGCTTGCACTCGGTCGTTATCGTGATCCTGACAGCAAAACTCCCCGTTGCTGTCGCTGCCAAGGCGGGACTTGTGAGGCAGGTTAAAACGGCAAAACCTGCGGTAACCAAACCTCGTACCAAAATGCCAAAATTCATTTATCCTCCTCCAGGTGTCGGCGCCGATAGCAACCGCCTCCAGTTCACTACAAACGAATCAGTATTATGGCCCCCTATTATGATTCTAAAGTCGTAACCTTTTCAAGTTACTTATGCAAGCGCCAGCTTTCCATTGTCGATAATATTCTTGTCTTTTCAACGACTTAGTCATGTTTCTATGCAAAAATTCAACGCGACGCTCTATCCGATACTATTTTGTATCAAACTAGTATATTAAAAAACCAGTGTAATGGGTCAACATTGCTGGCTCAATATTTTGCGTAATTTTAATACTTTTGGTTGTACTTTGGAACGAATGTTCGCGCAGGTCACGTATTTGTCCACGGTAGGCACCCAGGCGGGCCTGACTGCTCGCCTTAGAACCCAAACGATTTCTGCGCCGGTTGCGGTGATCTCGAAATGGACGCCCTCCAGCTCGAGCATGCGCGCCTTGGCGACGGAGCCCCCAGGTGCAGAGAAACCACCGACTTTGCCCCCGGCTGCCAGTACCCGATGGCAGGGAATAATCAACGGCACCGGGTTCCTGGCCATGGCTTGGCCAACATCACGCGCGGCTTCCGGTCCTGCACCAAGTTGCTTGGCCAATGCCCCGTAGGTCGTCGTATGGCCCCAACCCAACTGCCGTGCCGCAGCATATATCTGCTCGAAAAATCCGTCCTGCTCGCCCAAATCAAGTTTAAAGCCGAAAAAATCGATCTCTTCACCCTCGAAATAGCGCTTTGCCGCAGCCACCGCTTGAAGCACTTGCTCGGAGGGTTGGCCGGGTTCAGCGTCAGGTAGCCTGCGAAGCAGCAACCGTTCTGTCGCGTCGGCACTTTTGGTCGGTAACTGAAAACGTGTGATCCCGATATCGCTCCAGGCGATACCGCAGAAGCCACCCGCGGTTTCGAAAATAAGATAATGATGCACTGTCTGGCCCATCGCACGGCCCTCACATTTCAACTGCCATAAAAATCGTGCAATCGGCTCGTGAATTCAACCCGATTCCTGCTTCATGCAACCGCTCGGTTGTTCGAGGTCGTCAAAAAGATGCGCGGGAGCAGCATCTAATTATTTTGGCTTAATAACTTGACTCGTTTTATCATATTATTTTATAGCTATCTCCGCAACCTCGCTGGCAATTTTACTCGGGCATTTTAAATAAAAATGCCCGAATAAAAGCCGTTTTATACCTCATTACAATCATCTATCAAGAAGATATCCAAATGAGAAAAGAAATAAATCTTTACGATGGCAATGCTCTTGTTGATGTATTGATACAATATAAGCCAAAGCTCATGAAAATTGCTGAAAGCGTACTGCATTCTCGCACGCAATCGGAAGATATATTTCATGATGCTGTTCTCAAGGCATGTACCATGCGGCCAAGCTGCATTCGCTGCCCGGTTGGCTATGCTTGCCGCATGGTCTACAATCTGGCCTTGGACGAGGCCCGCAGGCGGTCCTATGAAAAGCTCAACATGACACCCGTCGACGGTATGGAATCAATCCCTGCCCCGAGCGTCAGCGCGCTCGACTGTCTGGTGACCACAGAAACCTTGTGGGAAGTGCTGAACTCATTGAACAATCTGCCGAAACGCACCCAGGACGCATTTGTCCGCCATCGTGTAGACGGTATTCCGCAGAAGGATATCGCGGAAGAACTGGGGGTATCCAGAACCCTCGTCAATTTCATGATCAGAGATGGGCACCGCGCGTGCCAGCAAACCCTTAGTGCAGCTTAGACAAGCGGCGGCCGCGGATAAGCAGCAGCGCAAACACCGGTCCGCCCAGCAGCGTAGCGACAAGCCCTGTCGGCAACTGCCACGGGAAATAGGCGGTACGACCGATGAAGTCGGCTGTTGCCATGAGCAGCGCTCCGCATAGTGCCGAACCCATCAGATGTGGCAAGCCGCGCGTCAGCCCAAGCCGCTGCGCCAGATGCGGAGCCATCAGCCCGACGAAGCTCAACGGACCCACTATCAGAGTGGCCATGGCTGTCAGCAGCGCGGCTACGGCAAGGATAAGTATCTGCAGCTTCTTCACATCAACGCCGTGTGAATGTGCCGACAGATCACCCAAAGCGAATTGCTGCAGCGGTCGAACGAGGAGCATAACCGTGATGATGCCGACGATTGCCAATGCCGAGATGATCAATGACATGGCACTGCTCACCCCGTAGGTCGAGCCCGCCATCCAGCTGATCAGTGACAGGGCTCGCGGGTCACCTGAGGCGAGGACGACGGAGATCAATGCGGTCAGAAATGCTCCCAGCGATACGCCAAACATCAGAAACTGGTTCCCGGAGTGCGCCGCGCGGCTCATCGCGAAGAGGATAGCGAGAACTGTCCCGGCACCCAAAAAGCCGCCGATAAGTCGATGGGTGATGGTCGGTTCTGATACAACGAACAGGATACAAAGCAATCCGAACGCTGTTCCGGCACTGACGCCCAGAACCTCCGGACTTGCCATGGCGTTGCCGGTCAGACGCTGCAACAGACTGCCGGCAAGCGCCAGCATGATACCCGCGGAAGTTGCGGCCACGAGTCGAGGAAGCCGCCATGGCAACAGGGATTTCAGTGTCGCGCCGGTACTGCTTATCCACGATCCGTCGACGCCCCTGCCGACAAATATCGCGACCATTGCGACGGCCAGAACGAGACCGGCAAGCGTCGCTATCAGTATCAGGGGCCGGCTGCTTGCGGCGGGGGACGATCCACTGTGAATCGCCGTTTGCAGCGAACCGCCACGCTTCAACATCACGAACAGAAGTACCGGCACTCCGATCAGCGCAGTCGCCGCACCGGTCGGAACATAGCTTCCTGTTTTTGCGGTATAAATTTGCATGATCTGATCAACGATGATCAACAAGGCAGCGCCGATGAGCGGAGCAACAATGAGCCTTGTATTGATCCGCCGGGCGCCAATAGCCCTCGCGATCGCGGGCGCAGCGAGGCCGAGAAAGCCGATCACACCCACTGCGCTGACCGTGAACGTCGTCAGGGCCACGGCGACAAACAACGCAGCAGCCCGGACAAATTGCAGTTTGATTCCAAGTCCTTTCGCTGCCTCACCAAGCGTCAGGACACTCAACTGCCGGACAAGCAGCAGCGCAAGTACGGTAAAGCCGACGACTTTCGGGAGAAGTCCGGCAACCGAGCGCCAGTCGTTCTGGTTCAACGATCCGCCACCCCAGACGAATAGACCTGACAGATAGTGGTCGTTCATCAGCGTCAGCAGCGTAACGATTGCCGTACAGTAGAGGCCCATAACCAGGCCTGTCAGGATGACGGCAATCGGCTGGAATTTGAATCGCCATGCGACGGCAAAGACGACGGCCATCGCGGCGAAGCCACCGAAAGCCGTTGCCGTGTCGCGGCTCCAGCCGAGAAGTGCCGGAAACCAAAGCATTGCGATACCGAGTGCGAGCTGCGCTCCTGCCTCTACGCCCAAGGTTGAAGGTGAAGCGAGCGGGTTGCGCAGCACATGCTGGAAGAGCATGCCCGATAGTCCAAGGGCGAAGCCGCCGACACAAGACATCGCAAGCCGCGGCAATACGCTGTAATGCAGCAGGACTGCCTGGCTGTCACCGGCTGACGGCAGCGAAAAGACAGCACGTACTCCGGCGCCGCCGATCAAAGGACCGAGGTTGAACGCAGCGATGGCGGCGGCGATACACCACAACAAGCCGGTGGCTAACCATGGACGGGCAGCAATATGTTTCATGCGCTGCCTTCGACGAGCAATCGGGCAAAACGGGTTGCCGCAGGCAGTGTGCCAAACATCAGCACGCTTGCCATGCGCTGGACATGCCCTGACTGAACAAATGGCATACTCTGCCAGAGCGGACTACCCGGCAAGTTTGCCAGCACATCCGGTGGAACCGGATCCATGTAAAAGAGACGCGCGTCGCCAATATCAAACAGATCGGCCATACCTATATCGCCAAATCCCCATTCGTTGGTTGGCCGCGTCCAGGCATTTTCCAGCCCAAGACGGTCGAACACATCCTGAAAAATGCCGCCGGGTCCATATATCCGGATATTGCGTTCGTCGATGAAGGTAATCACTGCGACCTTGCCGAGATGGCTGGTCGCCGCCCGTGCTGCACGCAATTCCATCTCCGAGCGATCGATCAGCGCTTCCGCTTCGGCCGTGCGGCCGAGCACGCGGCCGAGTTCCCGCGTCGCGTCAATGATATGGGGAAACGGTGATGACCCGAGTGCGTGTATCGGGAACGATTTGACCGGCGCGATCTGCTCCAGCTGTGGCCTGACCCATTCAAGATACGGCGTCGACACGATCAGATCGGGTCTCAACAGCTGTAACAGCTCCATGTTGATTTCATGGGAGGAGCCGAGATTGGCCACGTCTGGCGGCAAAGCCGGTTCCACAGTCCAGTTCGCCCATCCCGTCGTGTCCACCAGTCCAATTGGCGGCACACCGAGCTCAATCAATGTCTGTGCAAGACCATAGTCGAGCGAAACAATTCTCGGGGCGGAACTTGCCACCGGAGCGCTCATCGGCCAACAACCAAGCGTTGCCGCCGCACCAAACAGAAAGTCGCGTCTGCGTATCGGGGACATCGGCTTAGAGGACGTAACTGATGGGTGCTTGCGTTTCCGGATGCCGGAATATTCCCATGCGCACGCCATAGATCGCATCGAGCCTGTCCGCAGTAATCAGCGTTTCGGTCTCGTCGTGAGCCACGAGCTTGCCGCCGGAAAGTGCAATCAGCCGGTCGCAATAGCGCGCTGCCATGTTGATGTCATGCAGAACGATGAGCACGGACCGACCATGGTCGTGTGCCAGCATCTGGATGAGGCGCATAACTTCGATCTGATGATTGATGTCGAGCGCCGAGATCGGCTCGTCAAGAAGCAGACACTCGGTGTCCTGGGCAACCAGCATCGCCAGGAAGGCACGTTGGCGTTCGCCGCCGGACAGCGTATCGACAATGCGATCAGCCATCGCTGTCATGGAAGTCAGCTCCAGTGCTTCGCCAACCTTGGCCCTGTCGTTGCTGGAGAAACGTCCAAGCGCGCCGTGCCAGGGATAGCGGCCGAGAGCAACGACTTCCTTTACGGTCATGCCGTCGGTGTCGGGGGTTTGTTGCGGCAGATAGGCGACCTTCCTGGCATATTCCTTGGACCGGAACGAGCCCAGCGCCTGCCCCAGACATTCGACGCGGCCGTGCGTTGGCGACTGAAAACGCGCCAATATCTTCAGCAGCGTGGATTTTCCGGACCCGTTGTGGCCAAGGATACCGACCACCTCGCCCTGCGGAATGTCCAGCGTCAATGGATGGAGCAGTGTCCGTCCATCAACGTCGTATCCGATACCATTCAACGAAAAGGCGTATCCGTTCATCACATACTCGCTAGAACTTGGCCGAAAGCGTCGCTTTGATGGCCCGCCCTTCGCCATAGATACAACTGGTATTGCTACTGTCACCGGCGCAGGTCGAGTAATACTCTTTGTCGAACACATTGTTGGCCTTGAGCGATCCCTTCCAGCCGTTTTTCTCATAGCTGATGGCTGCATCCACCAGGGTATAGGAGCCGACCTCGATCTGATTGGCGTTATCGCCAAATGAACTGCCGACGTAGCGGACACCGGAACCGACATTCAGGCCTTCAAGAACACCGGTTTCGAAGGTGTATTTCGCCCAGAGCGACGCCTGATGTTCCGGCACGAGCGCCGGCCGATTGCCAAGTTCACCATCGACGTTGCTCGATGTGATTTCCGCATCAAGATAGGTGTAGCTGCCTGTCAGGCTGACGCCGTGGAAGAGGTTCACGACGGTCTCGAGCTCGAAGCCGCGATGGCGCACCTCGCCCGTCTGAACGTCGAATCCTAGATTATCGGGGTCCGGCGTCAGCACGTTTGACTTGGTGATCTCGAAAACCGAGCCGGTGACCGTTCCCGGGAAATAGTCCGGCTCATACTTCACGCCCGCCTCGTACTGCTGACCCTCGGAAGGCGAAAATGCCTGACCGGAGAAGCCTTGACCGATAGTTGGTGTGAAGGATTCGGAATAGCTGATGTAAGGCGTCAGGCCGTTATCGAACAAATACCCAAGACCCACCTTCCCCGAAAACGCGTTATCGGATTGCTTGGTGGATGGTTCATCAGGCATGCGATTATGGGTCTTGTCTTCCACCCAGGACTGGCGCCCTCCCAGAGTAAGCAACCAGCGATCGTCGAATTTGGTCTGGGTTTGAGCGTAAAGTCCGATCTGATCGACGGTCTGGCGGCGATCGACATAAATTGGCGGAGAAGGAACATCGATGCCATAGACGGGGTCATTGATATCGAGGCTCGGCCCGGTATCGAAGCCGTTCTGACCATCAACTGTCTGGCGGTCGTATGACAGGCCCATCAGCAACGTGTTCTTGATGCGTTTTCCTTCATAATCATACTGAACACCATTATCGATGCTGAACAGCGTCGCCGTTTCGTCAACCGTGAAGGCCGTGCGGCCCATCGTGGCGTCGTCGATCATGCTCGAATAATAGAGGTGCCTGTAATCCGTATTTTGCCGCGAGTAGCGGACATTCTGCCAGACCTTCCACTCATCATTGAAACTGTGCTCGAACTCGTAGCCGATGGAGCCATGATCTGCATCGAACCGGTCGAAATTCGGATCGGATGTAGTGAAGCTGCGCGAGAATTTTGGAATGTTCGGAAAGGTTGAATTGGGGATCGGCAGGAACGTATTGGGCGTCAGTTCATCCCACTGGTAATTGGCAAGGATCGTCAGCGACGTGTCGGCGCTGGGTGACCAGGTGATAGCGGGTGCAATGAACACCCGGTTGTTTTTGGAAAAATCCGTTTGGGTCTGCCCATCGCGGAAAAGACCTGTCAGGCGATAGGTCCACACGCCTTCCTTGTCGAGCGGACCGCCCAGATCAATCCCCGTCTCATAGGTGTTGAAGGATCCGTAGCTGGCATATGCGCTGTAAAGCGGGTCCTGGGTCGGCCGCTTGGTCACGAGGTTGACGATGCCGCCCACCTCGTTCGAGCCATAGAGGACGGAAGCCGGTCCCTTGAGCACTTCCACCCTCTCCAGGCCGTATGGCTCGGCTTTGAAACCGGAGAAGTCGATGGCCTTTTGCGGCAGGCCGTCGCGATAGACGGCGTAGGGGCCAATGTCAAAGCCACGGATCAGGAATTGATCGAAGCGATCATCAACGCCCCAGGGTGAGGCCGTGACGCCGGAAGTGTAGGCAATCGTATCCTCGATTTGCTCTGAAAACCGGTCATCCATCTGCTCGCGGGTAACAACAGAAATGGATTGGGGGATTTCACGGATCGGCGTGTCAGTCTTGGCACCTGTCATCGTATTCTTGGCGATATAGCCTTTGTCCGGACCAACAGGGCTGGTATCGCCATCGATGACGATAGTGTTCAGCTGGATTGAGGGCGCTTCCTGGGCAACCGCGATATTTGCCATCATCAACCCGGCAATCGACGTCGTCACCAGCAATCGGGCATGGCGCTGCCGCCTTGATGAACTGACTTCGGTCCAAATCACTGCCCTGCATCCCCGCATGACACACCCCTTGTAAAAGCTTGACTCTGCTTGATAAATTACATGAGTTCTGCACTCATGTTTAAAGATGACTACATTTGTCATCTTATGTGAGTCAAGGCGCGATCGGTAAAATGCCGATTTTTTTGACGCGCCCTGCCCAATCAGCAAGAGGCTGTGACCTCAATGCTACAGACGCGCACCATGCAGCGCTTGCTGGATATCGCTCCAGATCACTTCCGGCTCCTCGAGACCGACCGCAAAACGTATGGTTTGCGGATTGACGCCGAAACGAACGAAGGAGGTCATGCGGTCAGGAATTTGCAACGCAGCCTTTGCTGGAACCACAAGCGTTTCCGGTCCGCCCCAGCTGACACCAAGCCGGATATGGCGCAAAGCGTTGACGAAACGCGCCACATCAATATCGGGGCTTAGATCGAACGCGAACAGACCGGAAAAACCCGTCAGCGTTTTCTTGCCCGGATGATCAGAGAAGGCGGGATGACGGACGAGCGCAATGTCCGGATGTTGCTGCAGATGCTTGGCGAGCACGAGCCCGTTATGCATATGTTCCTTCAGCCGCACCTTCAATGTCCGCATACCGCGCAGGAGCAGCCAGGCTTCGAAGGGTGAAAGCTTTGCACCGATGTACGGGTAGGTCGAACTGTTGATCTTGGCGATCAGATCACGCGGACCTACAACCACGCCGGCAACCGTATCACTGTGGCCACCAAGATATTTCGACGCAGCGTGAATGACGATATCGACGCCATGCTGGATCGGCTTTTGGAACAGCGGGGTTGCCCAGGAATTGTCGATGACAGTCGTAACGCCATATTCCTTCGCCATCGTCGTCAAGGCTTCAATGTCCTGCAATTCGAAAACCATCGAGGTCGGGTTTTCCAGGTAGAGCAGCTTCGCACCGGGCAAGGCAGCACGGACCTCGTCATGGTTGGACGGATCGACGAAGTCCACCGTGACGCCGAAACGAGCAAGCAGTTTGACGAACAGCCGGTAGATATCATTGTAGAGATGTTGGACCGCGACAACCCGGTCACCAGCTTCAACAAGGCTCAGGATCGTTGCTGTTATCGCTGCGGTGCCGCTGGAAAACCCGCGTCCATCCTCGGCACCCTCCAGCCGGGCTGTCAACAATTCGAACTCCCGCACCGTAGGATTATCGCCGCGCGAATAGATATAGTTGCGGGACCGCCCGGCAAAGACATCCTCCATGGCTTCATAGGTGTCATAGGTGAACAGCGAGGTCTGAAATATCGGCGGCGAAACCGCATTGAACGCAGCGTTATCGACTGGTGAAAACAGATCGTCCGGCATTTCGGCATTGAATTCTTGCGGTGGCATGGCTTTGTTCATGAGGCCCTCTCAGACGCGATGCTGTTGAAACTGGTGATCGGATTGGATGACGAATGGTCACGGAGCTGGCGCAGGGTCATGACGAGAATAGCCAATGACATGAGTGCAGTCAGAGCCGGCGCAAGAAAGAGGCTGGCCAGAACTCCCTCGAATTCAAACCAGTGTGGCAGGATGAAGAGGAGCGGCAGGAGAAAGTAACCGTTCTGCGCAACGCTGATGAACCCCGCCAGACGCGCCCGGCCCTGCGCCTGCAGGAGTACCAGCAGGATCTGCCTCGCACCGAAGAAAACGAACGGAATGTGTGTGACGACGAGCGTCTTTGCCGCAATGTCCGCGATTTCGACGTCATTTGTGAAGATCGCGGCGACAGGATAGCGCAGCAGTACGGCACCAAGACCGTATAGGACGGCAAATGTAGACGTGAGCGCCAGCAGCGTTCGGGACGCCGCGAGCAGGCGAGCGGGATTTTTCGAGCCCCAAGCGAAGCTCAACACCGCCTGCCCGCCGAGCGAGAGGCCAACAATCGGCAGCATGCCGAGGGTCAGGACACGCATCGCGATGCCGACCCCGGCAATGCCGTCATCCCCACGATAGAAGCCGGCGAAAGTGAACAGCACAGCAAAACTGATGCTGCTCAACATGCTTGTGAGCGTTACCGGAAATCCAATGAGAAGGACCGGCCTCAGAACATCGATGCGCAGTGCCATGAACCGCGCAGCTAGGTGCAAGGTGCCAATCCGCCGGCGGAAGTAGATGAAATAAGCGGCAAGCGCAGCAATCTGCGACAAGATGGTCGCGACTGCTGCACCGGCCAGCCCGAAATCGAACCAGAAGATCATGATTGGATCGAGTACGATGTTGAGGGCGAAACAGCCCATCAGCGTCCACATGCTGAATCGCGTGTTGCCCTCTGAAATGGCGATAAAATCCGAAAGTATCTGCAGCATGGTCAGCGTCACCGAAAAGGCTACGATCGCAAGATAGTGCTCGGCCAATGGCAGGATGGCTTCGCTGGCGCCAAAGAGGACGAGCAGCTCCCGCTTGAAGAGGAGAATTGCAACCGTCAGCGCGAGCCCGAGCGGTATCGCCAGCATGACAAGTGTTGACGCCGTCGTGCTGCCCCGCTGCGGATCGCCGGCACCGAGCGCACGACCGACGGCGGTGGCAACACCAACGCCCAGCCCCTCGCCAATCGCTCCGACCATCATCAGGATTGGCAGGACAACGGTGATCGCCGCGATCTCATGACTGCCGATCATGCCGACGAAGACCATATTGATCGTGTGATGCACGGCGTTGATCGACAGACCTGCAACCGCAGGCATCCCCAGCCGGAAGATCAAACGTGTCAGTGCCGGATCGTTCAGATCATCAGGTGCAAAATAGGCCCGCTTCGGCTTCACCGTCATGGTGCCGGAACCCAGAAACGATCGTCAAAGAAGCGTTCCCGGGTCAACATTACCAGCAACGCCCGCTTGTGCGGGAAGTCGAAGTGCTTGACCTTGGCAAATCCCGAGCGGTCGAGATTGCGGATCTGCTGCTCGTGGCTGGCGCGCGGCTCGCCGACAATGCGCTGGGTACGCGGATCATCGAGAAAGATGAAATGCATCAATGACGGGAGCCAGGCGGTGATCCACTGCTTGCCGCGATAGGCCGGCTCGCCGATAGCGACATGCCAGCCGCGGTCATAGTCCTGCGCATCATAATAGGGCCCGAGGCGGTTCTCCTTGGCCCAGTAGACCTCGAAATATCCAAATGGCACACCGTCGAAGCAGCCGATCAGCGCGAGCATGTGCGGGTCGCTCAGGCGCTCTTCGAGAATAGCCGCGTGCTTGCGCCTGTCACCGCCATCCTCCCAGATCGCGTTAACCTGTTCGTCGTTCATCCAGCGATGGAAATGCTCGAGATCGGCCTTGGGGTCGGCGATCAGAAAAGACAGGCTCTGGTCGAGCCATGGAATATAACGGTCGTAGATAACGCCTGCCGGCTTTCGGGACCGTTTCGGATGATATTGTCCATTACTCAAGACATACACTTGCGGATGTGGATAAGCCGGCTTTGCAATCCATGGTGCCGGCCATTGCCAGAATGATCGCGGGTCAATCAAAAGGCGATCGCCGTCAAATGTGCCGAGCGGGAAGTCGGATGCTGGCGTGTTGTCGATCTCGATCATCCCGGTTTCGCGCGACTGAGAGGTCATGAATTCGATGGCGGACGACAGAACCGGGATTGCGTCGACCTCCTTGAGATCCGGCAAACCAAGTTTCAACCCGCCCGGTGTCTTCTGCACCGAGACAGTGTGAGCGCCGCTGGTTGTGGAAACCCGCAATGTCTCCGGCGTTGGCTGTACGGCGGTTTTCAGGAAGCGGAATGAGACGGGGAACCGCTCAAGGCGTGTTTCGTCGGCAAGGTTGGATATGAAGGTCATGGCACACTCCGCAGCATCGCGCCGCGGGTGTTAGGCGCGGCTTTGCTACAGAGACGTAATAAGCCGGCGTCGATTTAGGCCAATCTTTGAAAAATTTTTCTCCATTCTCGCTTAAATTGCAGGTGACCTCGTCCGTCTCTTGATCATGTTTATCTGTTTAGGAGTCTGCACGATGTCTGCAGGAGAACTATTGCCGGAAACCTGGCCCGAGACCTGGAGTGTTGTTCGCGACCGCGAAGATCGCCATTCCGTCTGGGCCGACGACAAGGCACTGCCTGTCGGTTGGAGCAAGGAACCGGTCAGCGGCACGCGTGACGAGTGCCTGCAAAAGATCAAGGAAATCTGGGTTGACCCAAGGCCGCTTGGCTTGCAGCAGGCAATGGCCTGAGCCCCACGCTCACAATTCAGATAATGGACCGGTGAAAATATGAACAAGCTATTCGCACCAAATCAGGCCAACGATACCGTCACGGTGGATGACGTTTCCCGCAGTGCCTCCGACAGCTTTCCTTTGAGCCTTGCGCAAAAACGCATCTGGTCGCTCGAGCAGATCGGCAACAGCACCGTTTTCCCCTTGCAGGTTCTCACCTTACGCTGGAACAACTCCGTTACACTCGATCAGCTGCAGCACGCACTGGCGCAACTGGCAAAACGTCATAGTGCCTTGCGCACACGCTTTCGCCGTTTCGCCGGCGGTCGTATCGAGCAATTTTCAGACGCGCGCGAGGCTCCTCCGGTCGAGACTCTTGGAAGCGACAGCAACCCACTGACGGCAGTGGAAACGGAAAGACACGAGGCCGAGTTTATCTCCCGGCCCTTCGATTTGCTCAGCGGCGTGTCATCCCGCGGCCAGTTGATCGTGACGGCGCAAGGCTCGCTCAACTCGACCATCGTCGTGCATCCGATTGTCTGCGACGATGCCGCTCTCTCGATCCTGCAACGGGATCTGATCGCGCTCATCAATAATGAGGCACTGGCCTCGGTCATTGACGACAACCTGTTGCGCGGTGCCCGCGAAGAGGAGTGGCTGGAGACGAACGATTTCACCACCGCGCTCGCCCATTGGCGCAATCTTTTCGGCGAGGAATACACGGCGACAACTTTGCCGACACGTTTCAACGCAAGTGGTTATGCGGGTGCCAAACGTCGCCACCTGCCATTCCAACTCGACGCAACACTGTGGACCAGCGTCAAGCTTTATGCGAAGCAGCACAATGTGAAGGCAGATCTCCTGCTGTCCGCAGCATTTGCAATTCTCCTCGCCCGCTATAGCGGCAACTACAACTTGCAGCATGGCATCCTTTTATCAAACCGTGACACAGATGGACGTCGACAAACCGTCGGCCGCGTTGAACAGATTTTGCCGCTCAGGCTTGAGCTCACCTCAAGGGCACGCGTGCTCGATGTTTGCCGTGCAGTGGACTCCGCAATTGCAGCTGGCACGCACAATCTGGTCCCGTTTGAACGCCTGGTACAGGAAATCCAGACACATGAGGAGCGGGAGCAGGATGCGATAGTCAAATCGCTGTTCGAGTTCCGCCAACCCCGCGTTCATTTCGATCTTGCGCCGGTGACATTGCCCACCCTCGCCCCCCGTTCCGATGTCGAGCTTGCGCTCGTTGTTTCACCTAATGAATCGGGTGGGCTGGATGGGTTGTTCGACTATGCGGAGGATATCTACGAACCGGGCCTGATCGAGCGGGCCTCTCTCCATTATGGCCGGATCTTGGCCCAGGCCATCAGTGGGACGAACATCCGGATCAAGGATATCCAGTTCATTGCCGAGGACGAACTCGATATCCTGTCCGCTCCCTATGACGATGATGGCGTCAATGACGATCGCCCCGTGCACGAACACATCGCCGCCCATGCGGCACGCACGCCGGACAAGACAGCCATCATCTATGCCGACGAAGTCTGGAGCCATGCCAGGTTAGACCAAAGCGCCAACAGACTTGCACATCGTTTGATCAAGCTCGGCGTTGGGGCCGATATAAGCGTTGCCATCGCGGTGAAGCGCTCGCCGGAGGCCATTGTCGGCATCCTTGCGACGCTGAAAGCAGGCGGTGCTTATATTCCGGTCGAGCCTGACCATCCGACAACGCGTAATCATCATATTCTGCATGATGGCGGGGTGAAGGTAATCCTGACCAATAGCTGGCTGCTCGATCGCATTCCCGACGGACTTGATGCCATCATTCTGGAGCTGGACAAACTTGACCTCGACCAGGAACCCGGCACAGCCCCTGATGTGCATGTTCACAAGAACCAGCTCGCCTATATCATGTATACGTCCGGTTCGACCGGACTGCCGAAGGGAGTGGCCGTCGAACACGGTCCCCTGACCCACCACATGCAGAATACTTCCCGTGTCTATGGCATGAGCGAGCTATCGCGCGAATTGCCGTTTTTGCCCTTCAGTTCCGATGGCGGGCACGAACGATGGATGAATCCGCTTATGGAAGGCGGCAGTATTATCCTTCCCGACCAGCCACTCTGGACACCGGAAGAAACGTTGACAGCGATGCGCAAGCACGGTGCCAACAATGCCAGCATTCCGACGACCTACCTCCAGCAGCTGGCCGAATGGGCTGATCTCACCGACAGCGCGCCCCCGATGCGGCTCTATTCATTCGGCGGCGAGGGTCTGGCCCAGCAGACTTTCGATCTTTTGTCGAAAGCGTTGAAGTCGGAATGGCTGATCAACGGCTATGGTCCCACCGAAACCATCATGACGCCGATGGTCTGGAAAGTACGCGCTGGGCAGAAATTCGAAGGGACTTACGCGCCGATCGGCCGCGCGGTTGGCAATCGCCGTGTCTATGTGCTCGACCCCGATTTGAACCCCTGCCCCATCGGAGTGACCGGTGAACTTTACATCGCCGGCGAAGGCATGGCCCGTGGCTATATCGGCAAGCCTGACATTACCGCCGACCGCTTCATTCCCGATCCGTTTTCAAAGGAAGGCGGGCGCCTTTACCGTTCCGGCGATCTCACTCGCTGGCGCGAGGACGGCACGGTGGAATTTGTCGGTCGCGTCGATCATCAGGTGAAACTGCGGGGCTACCGCATCGAACTTGGCGAGATCGAAGCTGCCCTGCTGCAACAGGATGGCGTTGGCGAAGCGCTCGTCGTCCTGCGTGACGATGAAGCCACCAAGCAGAAGATGCTCGTCGCCTATGTCGTGCCGAAACAGGGACGGGAACTGGAGATCGCCGAGATTCATTCGGCGCTCGAGCGCGCCCTGCCCGCCTATATGGTTCCCACTGCGATCGTTCCGCTTACGAGCATGCCGATCAATCCGAACAGCAAGCTTGATCGCTTCGCACTGCCTGCGCCAACGCCGCTCAGGCGGACGATCATCGAGCCTCAAAACGCGATGGAAGCAGATGTTCTCGATATCTGGCAACAGATCCTGAATGTCAGCCCAATCAGCGTCGAGGACAATTTCTTTGCCATCGGCGGCAATTCGCTGGGCGCCATCCGGATTCTTTCCGCGTTGCGTCAGCGCAAGCCGCAGAACCGCACGACAATTGCCGATCTCTTCAACAACCCGACGATCCGCTCCTTCGCCAAAGTCATTGAGGCGGGCAACGATCAGGCTGGAAGCGAGGTCATCGTGCTGCGCGCTTCCGGCACAAAGCCCATGCTCTATTGCTTCCCCGGCCTGCTGGTCAGCACGCGCGAATATGTCAAGCTGGTCGATTATCTTGGAGCGGACCAGCCTGCGACCGGCTTCATCTGCTATTCGCTCTCCGAGCAGAAGCAGATCGGTGCGTCGGTCGATGAGATCATCGAGAGTTATGTCGACTACATCAGAAGCCACAGCAAAGGCCAGCCTTGCTATTTCCTCGGCTGGTCATGGGGCGGATTGCTGGCCTATGAGGCAGCGCGCAGGCTAGGCGACGAGATCGATCTGCGTCTGATCACCATGGTCGACGTCTGCGACCTCGGAACCGAATTCGCCATTGGCTCAACGCCGCGATTCAAACCGGGTGAGCGCGACCAGTTGCACCGGATGGTGCAGGAGTGGCTATCGCAGACCGCGATGCGCACGGAATGGGACCGGTTGCTCGGTGTCATGGACGCGGATACCTATGACCAGTTCCTGCGTTTCGTCGGCGACGAGAAGGATGAACTTCCGACCGATGGTCCCGATATCAGCAGTCGCGAACACACATTCTGGATCCTCATCGACAATGCCCTGATCTTCCGGCGTCATCAATTGCAGCCTCACAATGTCCCCATCCACTCCTGGGCGGCCGACGACAGTCTGAACCGGGGCCTCAATCTCATCGACTGGCGCCGCTATTCCCCTCGAGCCAACCCTGCGGAAATCATCTCCGGCACCAACCATCTGCACGTGATCGGCTCCCAGGCGTTTCACAGCCGGCTGGCACACCGGCTGAACGAAGCTCTTTGACCAACGCGTCACCGAAAGGAATTCTGATGACTGCGATGTTTGCAAACAATGATCGGACCAGTCCTGCAAGCGAGGCCCTGGATCTGGCCGGCATCGGTATCGGACCTTCGAATCTCAGCCTGGCATCGCTCCTTGACGGCGTCGGGAATGTCAGGGCGCATTTCTACGAGAGCCGCGCAAGTTTCGATTGGCATCCCGGCATGATGCTGCCGGATGTCGAACTGCAATCTTCCTATCTGAAAGACCTGGTCACCCCAGTCATGCCGACCAGCCCATGGTCGTTCATCTCCTACCTTGTCGCGCACAAGCGGCTCTATGCCTTTCTCAACGCCCAGTATGATGCGGTGCCCCGTCGTGAATTCGCCCGGTATCTGGAGTGGGTCGCTAGCCAGCTAAAGAGCCTCAGTTTCAGCTCTACCGTACGAGAAGTCAAATTCGACAAGGACAAATTTCATGTCCAATTTGATAGCGGTGCGGTAACCGCCAGAAATCTCGTGCTCGGTACGGGTACTACACCATCCGTACCGTCCTGGGCGACACCCTTCCTCGGTGAAAGATGTTTCCACAATTCGGAGGCAAAGCATCGCCTGCCCGGTCTCAATGCGTCTCGCATCGCGGTCATTGGCGGTGGACAGAGTGGCGGCGAAGTTGTGGAAGCGCTGCTGAACGCAAAGTCGACGCTAAAGGAACTCAACTGGTTCAGCCGCCGGCATAATTTCGAGCCAATCAACGACACAGCGTTTTCCAATCAGGTCTTCTCGCCGGAATATGTCTACGCCTATCTCAATCTCAACAGTGACCAGAAGCTGGACGCACTGAAAGCTTCGATCCTCACAAGCGACGGGCTGTCTATTTCGACAATCAACGCCATTTACCGGCGGCTTTACAGCCTGCGCTATCTGGAAAATCGGAACATCGATGCGAAACTTTCACCCAACCGTGACGTCATCCAGGTCGAAAGCGACAAGGATGGCTACCGCCTGATCGTACGCAATCGTTTCGACGGTGGCGTCGAGGTCGCCCATGCCGATGCAATTGTCCTGGCAACGGGATATCAATTCAGGCTTCCCGACGCATTTGCCGGATTATCGGACCGCATTCAGTTCGACCGCCATAATCGCCCCGTTCTGGACGACAGATACTGCCTCAACTGGAATGGCCCAAAACAGAACCGGATTTTCGCGCAGAATGCCGGGAGGTACAGTCACGGGATTGCCGACTCGCAGTTGAGCCTCATGGCGTGGCGCAGCGCGCATATCATCAATTCGCTGGTGGGCCGGCCACACTTCGATCTGGAGCCACACGACTCGCAGGTGAACTGGCTGTCGAGCGGACACGACGCTTTGGGTCAGAACATCGCCGTCGACTATTAGTCCAATTCACGCTGACGAAAGAGCAGTTCCTCTCTTTGCGACTGTGCTGAAACTGCAATCAAATGACCGGAAGGTGCGAGAAAAAGGCGGTGATGCCACAAGGCGTCATCGCCACTTGGCGTTTTGTCCATAAGAATAGCGTTCGTCCCGCGGTCCAGCCGGATGTTCAGTTGTTCCGGCGCTGCCGTCAGGCCGGTGCCTGTCGCCTTGAGGTAACTCTCCTTCAAGGTCCAATAGCTCAGAAGCCGCGACTGACGCGCCGGGCCGCGCAGCACCGAGAGCATCTCGGACTCTGCTACCGAGCAGAACAATGAAGCTGTCTCGGGTTCAATTACTGTCGTGAGGGCTTCGACGTCGATACCCAGTGCCACGGCGTCCCGGCTGATCGCAAAGGCCGCGAACCCTTCCGTGTTGGACAGATTGAAGGCAATTCCGTCGGACTGCCCGGCAAGAGCTGGTTTGCCGTGCAATCCGGAGACGATATTCAGATCGGCCATTGGCAGACCTGTATAAAACGACAGGACCGACCGCTGCAAATACCGCCCCGCCATGAAAGCCCAGGCATCTTTCTCAAAATGGAAGTCCGTAGCTCGCGCTCGCTCGTCAGGGACAAGTGCAAAACGTATTCGGCTCCAGTCCGTATCGAGCGAATAGGCCCACCACCAGATATCAACGCCGGATTCCATTTGATCGATGCGAACACCCGGCAAGTCCGGCAGGGGATCGCACGGCAGCGTCATCATCACAGTCTAACGGCGAATGCATTCTGGATCGCACGATTGACGGCAACCGGCAGCAATGACATGTGATTCTCACCGGGATGAATTTCAAATTGCGCCCGTATCGGCCGGCCCGGCAGGCTGTTCAGCCGCTCCACCAGTTCCATGGCATTCACATCGTTCAGCGTGACTTTCTTCTGCTCGAGCCTCTCCGCCTCGTCGGTCGCACCAAGCTGAAACGGCGCCAGTTTGTCGGTTTCATACTCGCCGCAGGCGAGGAACAGCCTTGCGTTCTCCCTCGTCTTCGGAGCGGTAGCAAACGACGGATAGAATTGATCGATGACCCGGTCTTCCCAATAGATCGACGGACTGGCGGCGATCCAGGTCGTAAAGGCTGAAGGCCGGGTGAAGAGACTGTAGAGCACGAAAAGACCGCCGAAGGAGTGGCCGAAGAGCGCTTGACGGCTCCGGTCAATCGGATGTGTTGCCTCGACAAGCGGCTTTATCTGTTCCTCGATAAATCCCAGGAACTCTTCGGCACCGCCGGTTTTCACTACCGGGCTGTTTTCGTAGAATGGCGGATAGGTCTGACCGGGCGGCGGGCTAAGATCCCAGGAGCGGCGGAGGGGATCATATGCAGCGTCGAGGGGATAGCCGATGGACACGACGACTCCATGTCCGACATTGGTACCACTCGGATAGCTCGCCTGCGCCCGCATGACATCGACTGCTGTGCCGATCACCGCATTGCCGTCCGTCATGTAAAGTACCGGCCAGCCCTGCTCGGGTGCATCACCGGGCGGGCGATAGATAAATATCCGGTAGACCGCGCCGTTTCGATCGGAAATCACATCGTGAAATGTTGTGTGTCCGACAAGGGCGGGCGATGAATTCGGAAATGTTTGCATATATCCATCGCTATGGGATTTCGGTGCAGGTTCGCTCTGGTGGAGCAGAGCTTGCCGTCTGAGTATAAAACATGACTAACTCAGTCAATATTTAATTTCGTCGTTGATATGCGAATAAAAAGGCCGGTGCGAACACCGGCCTTTGCTGTTGGTCGCAATGGTTCAGGCTATCTTCTCCCGAACCGGGAGTTTCCAGCCAGGCCGGATGAAGTGGCACGTATAGCCGTTCGGAATGCGCTCGAGATAATCCTGATGCTCGGGCTCGGCTTCCCAGAAATCCCCGGCCGGCGCAACTTCAGTCACCACCTTGGCAGGCCACAGGCCGGAAGCGTCGACATCCTCGATGGTGTCTTTTGCAATCCGCTCCTGCTCTTCGGAGGTGTAGAAGATCGCCGAACGATAGCTCAGTCCAACGTCGTTGCCTTGGCGGTTACGCGTGCTTGGATCGTGGATCTGAAAGAAGAATTCGAGAATTTGCCGGTAGCTGATCCGGTGGGGATCAAAGACAATCTCGATGGCCTCCGCATGGGTTCCATGGTTACGGTAGGTCGCATTCGGCACGTCACCGCCGGAGTAGCCGACACGTGTCGAGATGACACCGTCGTAGCGCCGGAAGAGGTCTTGCATCCCCCAGAAACAACCGCCGGCCAGCACTGCCCGTTCTTTTGTCATTGGATGTCCTCCATTCATTGTGATGGAATTTGCAGTAGTTTATGCCTGTGAGGCACACTCTGTCACTGCATTGTTTCGGTTGAGATGTCGGGATTGCGGCTTGAGAATTCAATCCCGGCAGCCGCAAGTTGGGGATCGCCCTGCGTAATCAATGCGGCCAGAGGCGACGGTTCTCGAGGGTCGGTGTCATAGACGCATGGCGAGATCAGCACCGCCATGCCGATCAGGGATAAAACGGCAAATCGCATGATATGTCTCCTTAAAAGTTTTGGCCGCGGGCCTGACGCCCGAGGCATATCCATCTTCGGTCAGCCCTGCTTTGCAATCGGAGCCGGCACAGTCTTGGCCGCCTGTTGGCCTTTCGCCTCGGCAAGCAAATCCTGAATGACCTTTTCCGACTCCTCATAGTCGCCTTCGCCGAAATGGTGGTACCTGATCTGGCCCTTGGCATCGATGAAGTAGTGGGCCGGCCAATAGCTGTTGTCGAATGCCTTCCAGATTTCGAAGTTGTTGTCGATTGCAACCGGATAGCCTATCTTGAATTCGCCTATGGCCTTCTTGACGTTTTCAATCTTGCGTTCGAAAGCGAATTCCGGCGCGTGCACGCCAATCACGACCAAGCCCTGATCCTTGTACTTTTCCGCCCAGGCCCGAACATAGGGCACGGTGTGGATGCAGTTGATACAAGCGAACGTCCAGAAATCGACCAGCACGACCTTACCGCGAAGCTGCTCTGTCGTGAGCGGCGGCGAGTTCAGCCACTCGACTGCTCCATCGAGTGAAGGAAACTGTCCCTCAACCGGCAGATCGCTGCGGAATGCTTCGCTAGCGTTGAGCGCAAGCTGAGGACCGTCAGTTGTGATCGCTGCAGTAGCTGAAGCTGGCTTCTTGGTATGTAATGCATCGAGCAGCGCCTGTTCGATCTTTCCCGTCCCAACGGTTGAAAGCCGCGCAAGCAAACCCGTATCGGCGCCAAGACCAATCGCGACGACACCTGCAAGTACGGCAACGCCGAGTCCGCGGCGGACCCATTCACCCGCACCGAGCGATTGTTTCATCGCCGTGAACACCCGCCCGCCGATGAGCAGGGCCAAGCCCAGCGAAGTTGCGGCACCCGCCGAATAGGCAAGCAGAAGCAAGGTTGTCTGAACGTTCGCACCCTGAAGCGCAGCGCCTGTCAGAACCAGACCGAGGATCGGTCCTGCACAAGGCGCCCAGAGCAGGCCCGTTGCAACACCGAGAACCAGCGAACTGCCGGCCGTCGGCACCGAACGTGGTCCACCGGTCGAATTCAACAGCCTGTTGGCAAACGCAACGACCGGCCGTGTCAGGATTGTCGCAAGCTGTGTCGAGACAAGCGTCAAGCCGAAGATCGCAAGCAGCCCGATTGCAGCGTAGCGGCCATATTCATTGGCGTGAACCGCCCAGCTGCCGCCGACCGCCGCCAGCGTCGCAACCAGAGCAAAAGTGATCGCCATGCCCGCGAGCATCGGCAGCGTGCTTTTAACGAACGGCTGTTCTGCACGCGCGAAAACGAATGGCAGGACGGGCAGGATGCACGGACTGAGGATTGTCAGTACACCAGCAAGGTAAGCAATAACCGGAAGGGTCATCATCGTATCCTTTGGATAGTTGAAGGAGCGCCGAAGCGCAGCGGCCGAAGTTCAGCCGTTGCGGGGGACAAGATGCCTGCGACGTATCCCGCATGTGTCTCAACCAGCCAAAATTGTGGGCCAATGTATCCAGGCGCAACGCGGATACATTGGCTTACAATTTTCCGACAGACCCTCGCCCGCGCGCGAAAAATGCCTGCTAAAGTAGCGCGGCTATATAAATGGAAGGCATTGCGCGATGGATCACATCGACCACGTTCTGATCGTCGATGACGATCGCGAAATAAGGGAACTCATTTCGGGGTACCTCAAGAAGAATGGCCTGCGCGTCACCGTGGCCGCAGACGGTCGCCACATGCGATCATTTCTTGAGACGGACTCCGTCGATCTCATCGTTCTCGATATAATGATGCCGGGCGATGACGGCCTGGTGTTGTGCCGCGAACTTCGCGCCGGCAAGCACAAGGCAACGCCAATCCTTATGCTGACGGCCCGAACCGACGAAACCGACCGCATTGTCGGCCTGGAAATGGGCGCAGATGACTATCTGGCAAAACCCTTTTCCGCCCGGGAGCTGCTGGCCCGCATCAAGGCGGTTCTGCGCCGGACGCGCATGCTTCCGCCCAATCTCCAGATAACCGAGGTCGGGCAGTTATTGACCTTTGGTGATTGGCAACTCGACACCACCGGCCGGCATCTGCTCGATCGGGAGGGAACGGCAATAGCGCTTAGCGGTGCCGAATACCGCCTGCTTCGCGTGTTTGTCGATCATCCGCAGCGCGTGCTCAATCGGGATCAATTGTTGAACCTCACCCAAGGACGCGAGGCTGAATTGTTCGACAGGTCTATCGACCTTCTGGTAAGCCGGCTTCGCCAGCGCCTTGGCGATGATGCGCGCGAACCTGCCTATATCAAGACCGTTCGCAGCGAGGGCTACGTCCTCGCAATGCCGGTCGAGATCTCCGAGGTACGCCAATGAGCATCGGTGCCGTGCTTCGGCCGTTGCGGCTATGGCCCCGCACTCTGGGATCGAGGCTTTTCCTGATCCTGCTCGCTGGTTTGCTGCTCGCGCAAGGGCTCACCTTCAGTGTCCAGTTTATCGAACGCTACATGGCCGCCAAAGCGGTGATGCTCAACACACTCGAGAACGATGTCGCGACGTCGGTCGCGATTTTCGATCGCCTGCCGGCGTCCGAGCGAGCGGATTGGCTTCAGCGCCTCGACCGGGGAACCTATCGATTTGAGTTGGGCGCCGGACTTCCCGGCATCGACACCCTGACCGACCAGGGCGCCGGTATCGCGGCGAAGATCAGGCAAGCCGTCGATCCGCGCTTCCCGATAACATTTCAGTCGATCCCGGGCGATGGCAAACGCCTGCAAGCTCATCTGACCCTGAGTGACGGAAATCCGCTGACAATCGATGTAAATCCGGCACCGATCATGCCGCTGGCACAATGGCTGCCATATGTTCTCATCGCACAGCTGCTTCTCCTCATTCTTTGCGCATGGCTTGCTGTTCGGCTGGCGATCCGCCCTCTCGTCAATCTTGCAAATGCAGCTGACGCGCTCGACCCGAACAAGAAAACACCGCGGCTGAGCGAGACGGGCCCGAGCGAGGTCGCCTATGCAGCAACGGCATTCAATGCCATGCGAGATCGTATCGCGCACTACCTTGAAGAGCGCGTACAAATCCTTGCGGCTATCTCGCACGATCTTCAAACGCCGATAACCCGCATGAAGCTTCGTGCGGAGTTTGCCGAAGAGTCGGTTGAAAAGGACAAACTGGTTCAGGATCTGGCCGAGATCGAGCGCCTGGTCCACGAAGGCGTTGCCTATGCGCGCAGCGCTCATGGAAATACGGAAAAAGCCTCCCGTCTGGATGTGGACTCTTTTATGGAAAGCCTCGTTTATGACTATCAGGATACCGGCAAGGCAGTGACCTTGAACGGAAAGATCGAAACTGCAATCGTTACCCGGCCTCACGCCCTGCGCCGCATCCTTACCAACCTGATCGACAATGCTCTGAAATTCGGCGGAAGCGCCGAAGTCACCCTTGAGAAGGACCGTCAAGGGACAGTCATCATAAAAGTGCTCGATCGTGGCCCAGGCATTCCGGAAGATCAGCTCAAGGCAGTCCTCCAGCCATTTTTCAGGCTGGAACAGTCTCGCAACAGAGGAACCGGCGGCACAGGGCTGGGATTGGCAATCGCGCAGGAACTGACGCTCGCTATTGACGGTATGCTTGACCTGGCAAACAGACCCGGTGGGGGTCTTTCCGCCGAGATAATATTGCCTCAAAAGCCCCGTCTTAACTAGCAGCATCAATCGGACCGGCAAACGCATCGCAGAAGATGGACCGTCAATTGTATCTCAATGTACTGACCTCGCTTCCTTACACAATTCGTTTCAATTCCCGCCACCTCTGACACATTGGGGATACGTCGCCGGCGCCTTATGTGAGCAATGACTGAATTCAGTCATTGCTTGAAGCAAATCAACCGTTCAAAAAGGACCAATAGAATGACCCAAGTCGAAAAAGTGCTCTACACAGCCAAAACCCACACCACCGGCGGCCGGGATGGTGGCTCGGGCGAAAGCGATGACGGCCATCTCGACGTCAAATTCTCGACACCCGGCACCGCAGGCAGCGGCACCAATCCGGAACAGATGTTTGCTGCCGGCTGGTCGGCCTGCTTCATCGGTGCCATGGGCCTTGCTGCACGCAAGATGAAAGTGACCATGCCGGCAGACACTGCTGTCGATGCCGAAGTGGATTTGTGCCATGTAGATGGCGCCTATTTCCTTCAGGCTCGACTCAACGTCAGCCTTCCAGGTCTTGAGCGTGACGTTGCGCAGGCGATAGTCGAGGGTGCACACCAGACATGCCCGTACTCCAAGGCCACACGCGGCAACGTCGACGTAGTGCTCATCGTCGTCTAGAGCACTAAGGCCTGCTAGCATCAGCTTGAATCAACTTCAGCAATGGACACGATAAAAATGTCGCAAGTAATCGACCATCGCCGCCGGGGGCTTCTCGGCATAGCGGCCGCAACTATTGCTGCCGCGCCACTCATCCAGTCCGCCAGGGCGAACGCGCAGAGCGGCACGACGAAATCGGCGGCTCTGCCGACCATCAAGCCGGGGACGAACACCTCCTTGGGTCCCATCAAGCAGATCGACGCCGGCGTCCTCAACGTCGGATATGCCGAAGCTGGCCCTGCCGATGGCTACCCGGTTATTCTTCTGCATGGATGGCCATACGATATCTATAGCTTCGCCGATGTTGCTCCTTTGCTTGCCGGCGCAGGCTACCGCGTGATCATGCCTTATCTGCGCGGCTACGGCACCACGCAATTCCTTTCGGGCGATACTGTCCGGAATGGCCAGCAGGCCGTTGTCGCTGTCGACATCATCGCCTTGATGGATGCACTGAAGATACAAAAGGCAATCATTGCCGGCTTTGACTGGGGTGCGCGCACGGCCAACGTTATTGCGGCCCTATGGCCAGAGCGCTGCAAAGCTCTGGTCTCGGTAAGCGGCTATCTGATTGGCAGTCAGGAGGCGAACAAGAAACCATTGCCACCGAAGGCCGAGCTTGCCTGGTGGTATCAGTACTACTTCGCAACCGAACGCGGCCGCCAGGGTTACGACAGCAACCGGCACGATTTCTCCAAGCTCATCTGGCAGCTCGCATCGCCGAAATGGAACTTCGACGACGCAACATTTGACCGGTCGGCCGAAGCGTTCAACAACCCCGATCACGTCGCGATCGTCGTCCATAACTATCGCTGGCGCTTGAGCCTGGTGGAAGGCGAGCCACAATATGACGATCTGGAGAAGCGGCTGGCGACATTCCCGGTGATCGCAGTTCCGACGATAACCCTTGAAGGCGACGCCAATGGCGCGCCGCACCCGGATCCCGCAGCCTATCGCAGCAAGTTCTCGGGAAAATACGAGCACCGGACGAGTAGCGGCGGTATTGGCCACAATCTGCCACAGGAAGCACCGCGCGACTTCGCTCAAGCCGTCCTCGACGTCGATGGCTTTTAAGGGAGACTGCGGACTCGCCCAGGCGTGTCCGCAGTATCAATTCAGTCGGGGACAGAACCGCCCGCCAATTCACGAGAAATCCTGATCGTTCGCGTGACGCAGGTCACGAGAGTGCCGATCGTTATGATGGCCAACGCCACAAGGAGTGACCAGTGGCTCCCAAAGAGCCACATCTCGATACTTTGCGCCACGAGCGCCGCCGTGAGAACTGCCATGCGGCGCTGTTTCGCCATGATGCCGCTGAAATCCTGAGCCAATCCCAACGATCCGCCGAAAACCCTGATATAGGCGGTCAGGGCGGCGAGCAGCGCGCATAGCCAGCCAAGCCAAGGATAGCCCACGGCATATCCAACCGGGACAAGAAACAGCGTATCGCAGATCCGGTCGGGAAATTCGTTGTAGAGAGGTCCGTTCGATGTTTTCTTGCCGCCTTCGATCGCGACCATTCCGTCGAGAAGGTTGCAGATCAGTCTCATCTGCACGCAGGCAGCCGCGCAAAGCCAAGCGATTGGATGGGCCCAAAACGCGATGAGCGCACCCCCGATGACCGCAAACACAATCGACAGCAGCGAAATGCAGTTGGCGGTGACGCCCGCTTGCGCCAGATGTTTGCTGAGCCTGATGGCCCAGGGAGACGACCGGCTGGAAATCGGGCGGCGCGCGACTTCCTCCTGCAGTTTACTCATTCACTTCCCCCGCCTGGCGACTACCGTTGCCGAGATTGCCCTTCCGCAATCGAAATTGAAAGTGCATGCCGGTATTTTTACTGCGCCAATGCGTTGCCGGTTGTACAGTATGCGGATGCTGGGCCGTTTTCATTAAGCGGAACCCGCGTTCGAGATGCGCGTTGCACATTGCTCAAGCTTTGAAAGATGCCGCCATGATGCAGATGCTTGCGGGACTGATTTTGGCTTTTGCAGTGGCAGAAGCTGCACGTGCCGACGAAGCGGCGTTTCTCCAATCCCTCGAAGGCAAATGGGCAGGTAACGGCGCGGTACGCATACGCACGAATCTACCGTCGATGACGGTTTCCTGTACCTTCGACTCGGCGACCACACCTTCATCGCTGGCGCTGGAGGGGAATTGCACCGGCTTGATGGTCATGTCCCGTGCTGTTGCCGTCAACTTGACATCGAGCGGCGGCAGATACACCGGCTCCTACACCGGATCAGCCACCGGCGTAGCTCGCCTCTCTGGAACGCGGCGCGGAAACGCCATTAACCTCGGTATTCTCTGGGCCAAAAACGTCAATGGCGACCGCAAAGCACAGATAACCATGCGGAAAGTCGGCAATAACGGTATGGTGTTGACGACGACCGACATGGACCCTCGATCACGGACATCCGTTGTCACCAGTGAAATAAATCTCGTGCGCAACTAGCCAGGCGAAATATTCTCCATTCCACGACTGCGGCGTACCGTGTCACAATAATCGCGGGTCAAAAACGGCAGGCTGAAATGCTCGATAAATTTCTGTTCGACGGACCGCAGGATGCGCCGGTCACCATCCTTCTTGCCCATGGTGCAGGGGCGCCGATGGATTCAGCGTCGATGGAGGCCACAGCCAAGGCTCTTGCCGGGGCGGGCTTTCGCGTTGCGCGTTTCGAGTTCGGCTATATGGCGTCTCGTCGTACGTCAGGGATACGCAAACCTCCGCCCCGCGCCGAAAAACTCAACCCGGAATACGTTGCGGCGGTTGACGAACTTGGCGCAACAGGTAGGCTGATCATTGGTGGCAAGTCGATGGGGGGACGGGTCGCCAGCATGATCGCTGACGATCTCCATTCTGCCGGGAGAATAGCTGGTCTCCTCTGTCTTGGCTATCCGTTTCATCCGCCGGGCAAGCCGGACCAACTTCGTACGAAGCATCTCGCCGGGTTGATGACGCCTGCATTGATCTGCCAGGGCACACGCGACGAGTTCGGCACGCGAGACGAGGTCCAGAATTATTCTCTCTCTCACAAGATCGAACTTCTCTGGCTAGAGGACGGTGACCACGATCTCAAGCCTCGCAAGAGCGTATCCGGCTTCACGGCCGCCGATCATTTGAGGACTCTGACCACGGCGGCCACGGAGTGGACGGGTCGCCTGGCGCTTTGATCGGGCGTCCCGGATTCAAGCTTGATCATTAGTCACGAAACTTGCTTTGTCCCTATTCCTGTCCAATTTCTGCTGTAACAACTGCTACAAACTATAGCCATCCGCGCAAAGAGCGCAGCGATTTTCCACCATAATGTAACACGGAGCCACGATTTGTTCGGTACTCAGAAAGCTATTCTCACGCTTGTTTTAGCAGGCAGCATGACGACTGCGGCAATGGCGCAGGAACCAAAGATTGTTGGAACCTATGTCAACGAGTCTGGCGGCACGAAGGTCAGACTGAGCGAATGTAACGCCGGCGTTTGCGGCACGATTGTTTGGATGAAAAATCCGGTCAACGACGTCAACAATCCCGACGCCTCCAAACAGGACCGTCCGGTGGTGGGTCTTCAGGCAGTTACCCTGAAATCAACCGGGTCCGGATCCTATACGGGCTCTCTTTACGATACGGAAAGCGGCAAGACCTATGCGGGCAAGGCAAAATTTTCCGAAGCGAGCGTTCAACTCTCCGGCTGCGTCCTTGGCGGCCTCCTCTGCAAAACCCAGACCTGGCGGCGCGAATAGGTGACAGGTGCGGCAAAGACGATGATCTTTGCCGCACTTTGCGTTCTTTAGGCAGCGACCGAGATGTCGCTTTCGAGAGGAACCGAGGCGATGGTCTTGAGAATTTGGGAAGCTATCTGATAGGGGTCACCCTGTGAGTTCGGGCGGCGGTCCTCGAGATATCCACGGTAACCATTGTTTACAAAGCTATGCGGTACCCGGATGGATGCGCCACGATCAGCCACGCCGTAGCTGAACGTATGAATGGACTGCGTTTCGTGCTTGCCGGTCAGGCGCAGATGATTGTCGGGGCCATAGACGGCGATATGATCGGCCGTTGCACTCTGGAAGGCACTCATCAACTGCTCGAAATACTCTTTGCCGCCGATTTCCCGCATATACTGTGTGGAGAAATTGGCATGCATGCCCGATCCATTCCAATCGGTATCGCCGAGCGGCTTGCAATGATATTCAACGTCAATGCCATACTTTTCGGTCAAACGCTGCAATAGATAGCGGGCGAGCCATATCTCGTCGGCGGCCTTTCTGGAGCCTTTTCCGAAGATCTGGAATTCCCATTGGCCTTTGGCCACCTCGGCGTTGATGCCTTCGTGGTTGAGGCCCGCTGCCAGGCACACGTCGAGATGTTCTTCGACGATCTTGCGGGCGATATCGCCAACGCTGCTATAGCCAACGCCGGTGTAATACGGGCCCTGCGGAGCAGGATATCCAGCTTCCGGGAAGCCGAGTGGACGGCCATTTTTGAAAAAGAAATATTCCTGTTCGAATCCGAACCATGCATTCTCGTCATCCAGGATCGATGCGCGCTTGTTCGAAGGATGCGGTGTAACGCCATCCGGCATCATGACTTCGCACATGACAAGAGCACCGTTCTTGCGCTCGCTATCAGGATAGATGGCCACTGGCTTCAACACGCAATCCGAGCTTCTGCCTTCCGCCTGCATTGTGGAGCTGCCGTCGAGATCCCCACATTGGCAAATCCTCGAGTGCGGGAAAACTGTCGAACTCCTTGATCTGTGTCTTGCCGCGAAGATTAGGGACCGGCGTGTATCCATCCAGCCAAATATACTCGAGCTTGTATTTTGTCATTTTTTACCTTCCTTGTCTGAAGGCGTAGCGATCCAGGATATTCCGATGATCGAGTAACGCCAGCTTGCACCATGAGAACAAGAAGCATGTTCCATGCCAATTCGGCCGACCGGTTCGAATTCCCTCGCAAATCACCTCGCCAACCGGCAAAATCAAAGCGAATAGGGCCGCTGAAGAGAGAGAGGTTCTCGCCCCTTGGCGCAGCGACGAACCGAAACGCATTAAAAAACGTCACAGTGATTTTTATTTGAGCAATGCGCCGTTGAATTTGCTGCCGATATCGGCACTGACGAGTGCGGATTTCGCAGGTGGAACATCTGACAATCTAATACGTTGATATCAACGTTATAATGCCATAGACTTCTCTGTGGCAGGCTCATCCCTGCGACTGGGCCGCCGGATCGAATACACAACCACCCAAAGGATCGATCATGAACACCACCCATCCCCTGACACCAGCAGCGGAGCTCGTGAAGCAGAGCGAGGCGCACTTTCCAAACGAAACCAATGAATACCGGCAGGCGCGCAATGCGCTGTTGGCGGAAGAGATTGAATTGCGGCGCCATATCGAGCGTGTTGCCGAGCAACGCCGGGCATTGCCGCCTGGCGGCGAAGTCTCCAGAAACTACCGATTTGAAAGCGAGCACGGACCTGTGAGTTTCGCCGACCTTTTCAATGGCAAGCAGACACTCGTCGCTTATAGTTTTATGTTCGGGCCACAACGCAACCGCCCATGCCCGATGTGCACCTCGCAGCTCAGCGCCTGGGATGGCGAGGCTCGTGATGTTGAGCAGCGCGTTGCCCTGGCGGTGATCGCGCGCTCGCCGATCGACCGGCTTGTCGCCTTCAAAAAGGAACGCGGCTGGCACGGCCTCAAGCTCTATTCCGACATGAGCGGCGATTACACCCGCGACTATGTAAGCTCCGAGGACGAAGATAGATCCGCGTTCAACGTCTTCACTCGTCGCGACGGCACAATCCACCATTTCTGGAGCGAGGAAATGGGACCGGAAACCGCCGATCCCGGACAGGACCCGCGTGGCGCACCAGACCCCATGCCATTGTGGACCATTTTCGATGCAACTCCCGAAGGTCGTGGCAAGGATTGGTATCCGAAGCTTGAGTATTGAACAGAGCTGGTTCTGGATAAACAAGGCTTCCGATAGGGGCTGTTGAGATTCACGCTGTGAGGCGCCGAAAACGGTGGTTTTCGGGGTCGCCCTTTCCTACGAGCGTAGCGTAAAAGTACGCGAGTGCCAGAAGCGCGGAAAATCGCGTCAGATGACCGTCGCAGTGGAGTTTACGAACGGGCTCTCAGAAGTCGACACGCGGCGTATCCGGCATCGGATTATCAAAAAGCATCCAGAACGAAACGCCGTGAGCCTCCTCATACCAGGCCTCGAAGCGCTCAAGCGCATCATCGATGCCTGACGTTTCGCCAGGCATCTCCGCCCCGCCCGAAGCACGATGAAGCGCAATGACCACTGGCGCAAAATGCGTAAGGATTGCATCCCGCGCTTCACTTTCCGACGACCAGCCCAGCCTCGTTCGCAACAGCGCAAGCGCGCACGCGACGGCGATTTCCTCACCGCTCCGCTCGGCCGGATCACTATCGTCCCCCATTTGCGGCTTTGCCGCCTCGGCGACAGACCGCATCAGGTTCATCCGGCGAAAGGCGAAAGCACGTTCGCGCTCGAGTGCCGCTATGCGGATTACCACCTCCCGCCGATAGGCGGTCTCGGCCGATTGCGCCTTGTCGGCAGCTTGCTGCAGCCGCTCGATATAGGTGGTTACCGTCGTCATCGGGCGCTCCCGGAGTGGCCGGGCGATGGCGGAAGAGAGTGGGAGTCGAACCCACCAAAGACCGTCTCTCGGCCCCTCCCGGATTTGAAGTCCGGACGCCCCACCGGGGACGATTCTCCTCCAGAAACAGTATTTTCGCCGGTCACACCCTCTGTTGGATTCGCGAAGAGATCCAGACGGTTCCGGTTAACGCGGCGAAGGTCACCACGGCGCAATGTGATGCTATGATGATCGAAGAAATCAAGGATCTGGATTGCAACCTTGCGGCCATTTTCGACCCGGTCGCGAAATTGCGCGGCGGTAAACCAGCCTTCATCGGAAGCTGCGCTGATCTCGACGATAATGGCAACCATTTCCGCGACCGTGCCTCGCAGGAAGAAGTGGTCGTGCGCCACCTCATGCACCTTACCAATGCGGCTGCTCAGCTTCAGTAGTCGGCGCACCTGCGGCTCCGGCACAGCAAACAGCGCGGCGATATCGCGGACGCGCGGCGGACGGAATCGTTCGGCTCCGCCAAGTAGCGGCTCGATCGCATTCCACAGTCGCTCATCAGCCGGGGCCATCGTCACTTCGTGACCGGAAAGCCGGACCCAGGCTCCTTCCAGTGCGATCTCCCCGCCGCGGGCAAGACTATGCAAGGCTGAACGGAACGCAGGCACTGGCAGGCGCAAGGCAAGCTGGGTCCGCAGCCGTTCAATGCCGATCCCCGACAAATCCGGATTGTCGGCATGGAAAGTTTCCAGCCGGTCCAGAATATCCCGCTGGAATTTCTTCCACTGCCCAAACGATATGGCGACAACCGCAGCATCAACAGGCAACTGCACCGCGCCCATCAATTCTACCAGCGCATTGACGTCTTCCATCACCAAGGCCCTGTCACGCGCAAACGCCGTAATGTCCAGATAAAATGGCGGCACTGCAAGCAAGGCTTCCAACGCCCGATCCGGCTCGATCAATTCGTGCGCATCGAGCTGTGCTCTTCGCTCCGGAGTGCGGCGTTTGCGGGCCGGAGCACGCAAATCAAGGAAGCGGCCGCCACCAATCGTGCGGCGGGCAGACGTGTCGCGGATGACGTAACGATCGCCAACCGCTGCAGCGATCGACCGGTCAAGCACAAGTTGAACACGGGTGCGCGTGCCGGGAGCAACCGGTTCATCGGCCAGCAATGCGATGCGAGCGCCTGTCTCGGTCGACGCGTGATGCAACCGCACCGGGAACCAGTGACCGATCGGCTTGCGCTCAGAACCAAGCACACGCAATGTCGCGTCAATCCGGCTCGTCGGCGCGTGCAGGCTGGCGTCAAGCACCACGTCGCCGCGATTGATCGCTGCCTTCGTGATGTCCGCGCCGACAAGATTGAGAGCACAGCGATCACCAGCTCGGCCAACTTCACTCGGCCGGTTCTGTGCATGGATTGAACGGATGCGGGCGGAAAGGCCAGACGGGCTCACCATCACATGATCATCGACGGCAATCGTTCCCGAAAGGACAGTTCCGGTTACAACGGTGCCCGCCCCCTGGATTGTGAATGAACGATCGACCGCCAGCCGGAAGCGGCCAGTTGTGCGGCGACGGGCAAACCTGCGTGCAGCGTCAATGATTTCATCGCGCAATGCCGCGATGCCGCGATCCGAAACCGTTGAAACGGCAATGATCGGGGCATCGCGAAGCGCCGTTCCGGCAAATTCATTTCGTATTTCGATTTCAACCTCGGTGAGCCGTTCTTCCTGCACCAGATCCGCCTTGGTGAGAGCAACGACACCGCGTTCGATACCGAGCAAATCGATGATGGCGAGGTGTTCCCGTGTTTGCGGCATTACCCCGTCATCGGCAGCAACGACCAGCAGGGCAAAATCGATGCCGCTGGCGCCGGCAAGCATGGTGTGGATGAACTTCTCGTGTCCTGGCACATCGACGAAGCCGAGTATCTCTGCCCCTTCCACGGGCATATAGGCAAAGCCGAGATCGATCGAAATACCGCGGGCCTTTTCCTCTTTCAACCGGTCGGTGTCGACATTGGTCAGCGCCTTGACCAGCGATGTCTTGCCGTGATCGATATGCCCTGCGGTACCGACGATCATGGCTTGCCCACCTTGTCGATTTCCGGCCCCGTCGCGACACTCCACTTGCCCATATCAAAATTTGCGATACCGGCAATATTGTCCGCAAAACCCGCCTCGTCCTCAAGGCAGCGCAAATCCAGCACCAGCGCCCCCCGCTCGATACGGCCGATGACCGGCATCGGAAGCCGCCTGAGTCCAGCTGCGAGTGCAGCGAGCATGCTTCCACTGCCCTCGACCGGCGTCAGGGCCAAGCCGGCGCTCGGCACGGTGGAAAGCGGCAGGGCGCCCGACCCGATCTGGCTTTCGCATGCAATAACGGCAACGCTGAAAGCGCCTTTCAGCGCATGCTGCACTATGGGCGCCAATCGCTGCGCCTGCGCGTCAATGGCGTCCTGTGAACGGGTAAGCAGCCGCATGGTGGGCAAGCGCTCGCTCAGGCGATCCGGATCGCGATAGAGCTGCAATGTCGCTATCAGCGCCGCAAGGCGGATTTTGTCGACACGCAGCGCCCGTTTCATCGGGTTCTTGTTGATCGTCTCGATGAGTGACTTGCGCCCGACGATGAACCCGGCTTGCGGGCCGCCCAGCAGCTTGTCACCGGAAAAGGTCACGATGTCCGCACCCTCGGCGATCGCTTCGCGCACGGTCGGCTCGTGCGCAAGCCCGAAACGCGTGAGATCCGTCAGCGTGCCGGAACCAAGATCATTGACCAGGGGAATGTCCTTGCTGCGGGCGATGCCAGCCAGTTCGCGCGCACCCACCGCCTTGGTGAAGCCCTCGATGCGATAGTTGGAGGTATGGACTTTCAGTATCAGACCCGTATCGGGACCGATGGCATCGCGATAATCCCGGGCATGGGTGCGGTTCGTGGTACCGACCTCGACAAGACGCGTACCGGCGCGCGCCATTATGTCGGGCATGCGAAAAGCCCCGCCGATTTCAATCAGCTCACCGCGCGAGACGATGGCCTCCCTGCCCGCCGCCAGGCTGTTCAGGACCAGAAGCACAGCCGCCGCATTGTTGTTGACAATGGTCGCCTCTTCCGCCCCGGTGAGTTCGCAGATCAGGGAACGCAGATGATCATCGCGTTCGCCGCGCTTGCCACTCTCAAGATCGAATTCGAGTGCAACGGCCTCGCGCATGGCCGCCGTTGCAGCTTCGATTGCCGCTTGCGCAAGCAATGCACGACCGAGATTCGTGTGCAGTACGGTACCCGTCAGATTGAACAGTGGCCGGAGCGATGAATTGTCAGCCGCCTCGAGGCTGGCCAACGCGGCAGCCAAGATGGTTTCGCCGGAGGGAGCGTTATGGCCACTACGCACCTCAGTACGTGTCTCCACCAATGCGCTCCGCAAGGCTTCAGTGAAAGCCGGACGGCCAAAACGTTCGATTATACGAGTGGCCGATGCCAACTTCAGCAGCTGGTCCACCGAAGGAATACGGCGCAAGCTGGCATTGCTGTCCATTTCCACCTCCTAAAAACCGGCCAACAGCGGGGAAAACCCGCCGCGGTGGTAAGGCCCATCCCGCATCAGGAGATCAAGGTCGAGGCTCGCCACATCATCGGCAGCGGGATCGGCCGCGGGCTCCCTGTCCTGATACATTGTCTTCGACCAGCCATGGCATTCATCGCAGGTCTCGGCCTTGACGATCCCGCCTTGTCCGTCGATCTCCTGATAGCCGATCCCCTTGGTGGAACCGCACAGCACGCATTTGACCCGGACATAGTGCCAGAGCGTGCCGCACAGGGAACATGAGCAAAACCGCGCGCCATGTGAACCCGGCCAGCCGACGACCATCGATGACATTGGCGCGCCGCCACAGACAGGGCAAACGCCATCGGCCACTGGCGCCAGCGCGGCCACATCAAGAACGGATGCAAGACGGGCGAAATATACCTGTAGCCCCGCCCATACAAAAACATGCTCGGCAATCGCGTCGCCGGGCAATGTGTTGGAGAATACGGTCTGCGTCATGGCAAGACGTTCGGCAGGATCGGCTGCTGTCACGCGAGCCAGCGCCTTGGCCGCGGCAACCGGCTTCTCGATAGTGGCAACCGCAGCGAACAGACGATCGAATAGAGTGCCAATCGCCTGATCGCCCTCTATCAGGCTCCGGTCGAGCGGCGGCATTTCGAACTCGCGTGCACGCGCGATCGTTTCCGCGCCGGGGCTTTCCGGCAGGGGCAGATCCGACTGGATATCGTTTTGGGCTTGGGAAAGCTCTGCAAGGAAATTCAGATAGGGTGCCAGATTGCTCGTTTCAGCCAATTGGTGCAGACGCTTCGATCTTGCGGAAAAAAGCAAAGCGGGATCAGGCAGGCGTGCAAAGGGCGGTGACGCAATATTCCCAATCGCTGTTGGATCCGGTACGACCACGCTTTTGCGACTCATCTAACTCCCTCACGAACCCGCCGGGCCACGTGGACCGATGTTGAACACCCTGTTATTCGGCCGGCGTCGATTTGCCTTTTGATGCTTTGCCGACCAGCTCACGCAACCATTTGCGATGATGCCTCCACGCCCAGCCGCCAGTCACGGAACCGCGCGTCATGGCCCTTATGGTACCGCGTACCCAGATCGCTGCATAGACATGGATGATCCAGACACTGATCGCACAAACAGCCGCAATCGCGTGAATGAGCACAGCCCATCTTTTCTGCTCGATTGTGGTGAACACGGAGAAATACTGATCCCAGATTATCAGACCCGTTGTAATCAGCACTATGATCAGAGCCGACATCGACCAGAAGACAAATTTCTGTCCGGCATTGTACTTACCGACGTCCGGCAAGCGTTCTTCATGTCCCGTCAGCACATCCCGGAGCCGCGCAAGCCAGGTGCCATCCTCACGCTTCCAGAGATTGGCTTTCCAAAAGCGGAGAAACAGACCGAAAAAGCTGAAAAACAGGAGAACACCGATCCACGGATGAATGACCCGCGTCAATGGGCCGCCACCAAAGAGCCCTGTCAGGAAAAAGAGGCTGGGATGGAACAAGGCAAGGCCGGACAACGCCAGGAGCACAAGGCTAACCGCCGTGATCCAATGATTGACGCGCGCACCCGCCGTATACCGGTCGACGATAACAGGCTTGCCCGGGTGCACGCTATCGCCCTTCTCCACGTCATATTCCGTGCTCATGGGCGAGGTTCCTCTCCGGTCAGCTTTTCAGCGGCCTCTTCGTCCTCTTCGGAAACCCGGTTCGGACCAGTGACCAGATAGTGCATGAAGCCGGCTGCAGCAGCAAAACCGACCACAGCGAGCCCGGCATATTTCGTGACACCCTTCCATGCCTCGACGATCGGGCTAATCTTCGGATTGTTTGGCAGGTCGGCGTAAATCTCGGGCTTGTCCGCATGATGCAGCACATACATGACATGCGTGCCGCCAACGCCCGGCGGATCGTAAAGTCCCGCATTGGCAAACCCGCGCGATTTCAAATCGGTGATGCGCCCTGCCGCGTGCTCTTTCATCTCATCCTTTGTCCCGAACACGATCGCTTGCGTCGGACAGGCCTTGGCACAGGCCGGTCCCTGCCCGACGGCGATGCGGTCGGAGCAGAGCGTGCATTTGTAAGCAGTATGATCGACCTGTGAGATGCGCGGAATATTGAATGGGCATCCCTTGATGCAATAGCCGCAGCCGATGCAGTTCTCGTGGATGAAATCGACAATGCCATTCGAGTATTGCACGATGGCACCGGGCGCCGGGCAAGCCTTGAGGCAGCCCGGATCCTCGCAATGCATGCAGCCATCCTTGCGGATGAGCCACTCGAGATTATTCGTTTCCGGGTTCTCCCACTCGGTGAACCGCATCAGCGTAAACATATCCGGCGTCAGGTCATGCGGGTTGTCGTAGACGCCGGTATTGATTCCGATTTCCGGATGCGTGTCGTTCCACTCGATGCAGGCCGACTGGCAGGCCTTGCAGCCGATGCACTTGGAGACATCGATGAGCTTTGCCACCTCCGTCTGCCGTTGCGCGGGCGGCGACACGTTTGACGCCGACCGGCGGATCAAATCCTGATCGCCGAACTTCAGGGGCTCAGGCCGGGTAGTGGGGTTTGGAACAGGCGGGAACATCGTAACCTCCTATGCCACCGGCCCGGCGATGGGCTCGATATTGACCAGGAACGCCTTATATTCAGGCGTCTCGATATTGGCGTCACCAACGAAAGGCGTGAGCGAGTTTGGACCAAAGCCCTTCTTCGCGGCCCCCGTGAAACCCCAGTGCAGCGGGATACCCACCACATGAACCGGCTTGCCGTCGCAGATCAAAGGTTTGATCCGCTTCGTGACGACCGCCTTGGCCTTGATCGATCCGCGCTTGGACCACACGCGTACCCAGCCACCTTTGACGATGCCTTTCTCCTTCGCGAGTTCTTCCGATATCTCGACGAAGAATTCCGGCTGCAGGACGGCATTCACCCAGACATGCTTGGTCCAGTAGTGGAAGTGTTCGGTAAGACGGTAGGACGTTGCCGCATAAGGAAACTCCTGCGACGCGGGTTCGGCAAACTGCGCGAAATCGCCCTTGAACACCCGCGCCGCCGGATTGCCGCGGACCTTCGGAGCGATGAGGTTTGTGACCGGCGACTCGAACGGTTCGTAATGAGCCGGGAACGGTCCATCGCGCATCATGCCCCGTACGAAGAGGCGCGACACGCCCTCCGCATTCATGATGAACGGACGGACGTCCTGCGGCTTGGCTGTCGGCGCAATATCCGGCACGTCGTAGCCCGACCATTTCTGACCGTCCCACTCGATCAGCTTGCGGCTGGGGTCCCAGGCCTTGCCATTCAGGTCCGCCGAAGCTCGATTGTAGAGGATGCGGCGGTTGACGGGCCACGAAAATGCCCATTTCGAGTAAGCTCCGGTCTCATCGGGGTCCGACGTATCGCGCCGGGCCATGTTGTTGCCATTCTCGTTGAAGCAGCCGGAATAAATCCAGCATCCGCTCGTCGTGGAGCCGTCATCACGCAACGCGGCGAAGCTTGGCACCAGCTTGCCGGCTTCAACGACCACTTTGGTGGGATCCGTCGGATCCATCACCGGGGCCAGCGCCTTGCCGTTCAGTTCCTTGGCAAGTTCTTCGGCAGTCGGCTCGCCCGGATCGGCATAGGACCAGTCGAGGTTGACGATCGGATCGGGGAACGCTCCACCCTCCTTGCGGTAAAGGTCCCGGAGACGCGTGTAGATCTGCGCCATGATCCAGTTATCCGTCTTGGCTTCACCGGGAGCAGTACCGCCGGGCCAATGCCACTGCAGCCAACGCCCGGAATTGGTGAGCGAGCCCTCGTCTTCAGCAAAGCAGGTCGAAGGCAGTTGATAGACCTCCGTCTGGATTTGCGAAGAATCGACATCGTTGAACTCGCCGTGATTTTCCCAGAACCGCGATGTTTCCGTGTCCAGGGGGTCCATCGTCACGAGGAACTTGAGCTTCGACAGCGATGCGGTCAGCTTCGTTCTGTTTGGAGCAGCGAGCAGAGGATTGAACCCCTGGCAGATGTATCCGGTCATCTTGCCCTGGTTCATGAGTTCGAAAGCGCGCAGCACATCGTAGCCAGGCACATCGAGCTTGGGCAGCCAGTCATAAGCGAAATGGTTTTCCGGCGTCGCCGCCGGACCCCACATCGACTTGAGAAAACTGACGAAGAACTTTTTGTAGTTCTGCCAGTAGCTCATCTGGTTTGGCCGGAGCGGCTTGAAGCCGCGTGTCGACATGTACGTGTCGAAATCAACCTCTTTCTCGGTTGGCAGCGTCATGTAGCCCGGAAGCAGGTTCGACATCAGGCCTACATCGGTCAGCCCCTGGATATTGGAGTGCCCGCGCAACGCGTTCATGCCGCCACCACGTACGCCAATATTGCCGAGGATGAGTTGTAGCATCGCCATCGAGCGGATGTTCTGCGAACCCTTCGAATGCTGGGTCCAGCCAAGCGCATACATGGACGTCATCGTCTTGGTCGGCGTTGAGCATTCCGAGATCATCTCGGCCACCTTGAGAAACTTCTCCTTGGGTGTGCCGCAGATGCGCTCGACCATTTCGGGCGTATAGACAGAGACATGCGCCTTCAACAGGTTCCACACGCAACGTGGATGCGTCAGCGTGTCATCGACGACAGCGTAACCGTCATCGCCGATTACATAATCCCAACTCGACTTGTCGTAGTCGCGCTTTGTCTCATCGTAACCGGTAAACAGGCCGTCGCTGTATTCGAAACCGTCCTTGACGATGAAGGCGGCGTTGGTGAATGCCTTCAGATAATCCCATTGCACCTTGTCGTTCTGGATACAGTAATTCATCACGCCAAGCAGGAAGGCTATGTCCGATCCCTGACGGATGGGCGCGTACACGTCGGCAACCGACGCAGAGCGGGTGAAACGGGGATCGACCACGATAAGCTTGGCACCACGGTTGGCCTTTGCCTCCGTGACCCATTTGAAACCGCAAGGATGCGCTTCGGCGGCATTGCCACCCATGATGACGACAAGATCCGTATTCCTGATATCGGTCCAGGAATTGGTCATTGCACCACGGCCAAATGTTGGGCCCAAACTGGACACCGTTGGGCCGTGTCAGACACGTGCCTGGTTATCGAATACCAGCATTCCGGCGCTGCGCACGACCTTATAGGTGGCAAACGCTGTTTCGTTCGTTGTTGCCGAGGCGGCCAGGAAGCCGGTCGTCGTCCATCGATTGACGGTCACGCCGTCATTGTTCTTCTGGACAAAATTACCGTCGCGATCGTCCTTCATCAACCGGGCGATGCGATCGAGCGCGTCGTTCCAGGAGATGCGTTCGAACTTGTCCGAGCCGGGCTTGCGGACCATCGGATATTTCAGGCGTGTCTCGGCCTTGACGAAGTCGAGCAGGGCCGAGCCTTTCGGGCACAGCGTTCCACGATTTGTCGGATGGTCGGTATCGCCCTCGATATGGACGATCTCGGCCTTTTCGCCCTTTTTCAGGTCGCCCTTCGAGTACATGATGATACCGCACGCAACCGAGCAGTAGGGACAGGTGTTCCGGGTTTCGGTGGTGTTTACGAGTTTGAAAGCGCGGATCGCTTCGGCATGTGCGGCTTCGATCTGACCAAAGCCAAAGGCGCCAAGCGCCGTACCCGCAACACCCGCGCCGGTCGCCGCAAGAAACTGGCGCCGCGAGAGTTCCATGTTCATAGCATGTTATCTCCCTTAAAACCGGCTGTGCAAACAAAGCATGCCGGAGATCAGATACAAACTATCGGCATTTCGGATAAAATCTTACCGGACCACATTTTATTGTCAAATCAATAAGAAGCGATCAAACATGAATGTAATAATCAAATTAAAATCCGCGGTGTGGCCGACCCGGCGAACGTCGCCTGTATTATAATATTGATCGCCTTTTACTGCGCAATTCCCGGACACGCCAACCTACGCAATGACGAATTGACGTTCGGCCTCAAATGGACAAGAATAAAGCCGTGAGCTTACTTGTCGCTCCCGAGTTTCGGGGCAGTCGTCACGGTGCTTCCAACGCCGAATGCTCCCGGGAAACGGCGGGCTTTTTCTGGTGCGTGCACACCTGTCTCTCGCAAAACTCGCAAAACTTTCATCACCTGCATTCCAGCTGTCGGCCAATCCCGTTGATGTCATTAAATCAGGAGGGCATGAAATGATAGATCGTCGCGAATTCCTGAAAATCAGCGCCGCAACGACTGTAATGGCCGCGATACCGGGACGGGTGTTTGCGGGCACTGCTTTTGCCCCGAAGCCTGCCGGTTGGCGGACCTTCGAAATCACAACCCGTATTGAGCCGTCAGGCACCGAGGGCACCGGGCGCGCATGGATTCCATTGCCTGGTTTCAGCGCCAGCGATTGGAACCGGCCCGAGACAAGTACCTGGACGACCAATGCGACCAGCGCCAGGATCGCACGTAGTCCGGCCAATGACACTGACATGCTGCTTGTCGAGTGGAAAGCCGGCAGCGTCGCGCCTGCCGTCGAGATCGTCAGCCGTGTCGCCACGCGCGATCGTGCCATCGACCTTTCAAAGCCGGTGAGTCCAATGCCGCTCAACGCCGACGAGCGCGCACGATATCTCGCCGGAAGCCGGCTTGTCCCGACTGATGGCATCGTCAAGGAAACAGCCGACAGTATCGTCGGTAATACCGCAAACGAGATCGAAAAGGCGAAGCTGATCTACGATTGGGTGGTTGAGAAGACTTACCGGAATGCCGCCACGCGCGGCTGCGGTTCCGGTGATGTCGTGGCCATGTTGAGGAGCGGCGATCTCGGCGGCAAATGTGCCGACCTGAATGCTCTCTACGTTGGTCTTGCCCGAGCCGCCGGTCTGCCGGCGCGCGATATATACGGTGTCCGGGTTGCGCCATCCAACTTCGGCTACAAGAGCCTCGGCGCCAAGAACGAGATCGTCACCAAGGCACAGCATTGCCGGGCGGAAGTCTATCTTTCTGACTTTGGCTGGGTGCCTGTCGACCCGGCGGATGTTCGAAAAGTCATGCTTGAGGAGGCGGACGGTGGTCTTCCGGCTGACAATCCCAAGGTGATTGCGGCGCGCGAAACGTTGTTCGGCGCCTGGGAAGGCAATTGGATTGCCTATAATGACGCCCGCGACGTGATTTTGCCCGGTTCGACCGGGGCAGCGCTCGGTTTCCTGATGTACCCGCAGGCGGAAGTTGCGTCGGTCAGGCTCGATTGCCTTGAACCCGACGCCTTCAGATACACGATCCGGTCACGAGAGATCACGATCTGACCTGATATCGATTTCGCAAATCGTATGGAGCCGTATCATGGATGATAGAAGTTCATTGTCGCCGGTACGCCTGACCTCGCTTGCCCATGGTGGCGGATGTGGATGCAAGCTGGCACCCTCCGTCTTGCAGCAATTGCTTTCGGATCAACCTGCCGCCGGACCGTTTGCCCGGCTGCTTGTCGGAACCGAAACCGGTGACGATGCCGCAGTCTGGCAGCTCGATGATGAGACCTGCGTGATCGCGACGACGGATTTCTTCATGCCGATGGTCGATGATCCTTTCGACTTCGGCCGGATCGCGGCAACCAATGCGATATCCGATGTTTATGCAATGGGCGGGAAACCGATCATGGCACTCGCCATTCTCGGCATGCCGATCGACAAGCTGCCGGCCGAGACAGTGCGCGATATCCTGAAGGGCGGAAGCGCCATCTGCTCCGAGGCAGGTATCCCCGTTGCCGGTGGTCATTCGATCGATTCTCCCGAGCCGATCTACGGCCTGGCGGTCATCGGTACCTGCCCCATTGGTAGTCTGCGGCGCAACAGCGGCGCCAGGCCCGGTGACACACTGATCCTGACCAAGGCGCTTGGTGTCGGAATTTACTCGGCGGCGTTCAAGAAAGGTATGTTGCCGGTAGATGCCTATGCCGAACTCATCGCATCGACGACGCACCTCAACCGCATTGGCAGCGAACTCGCCAAGGACGCGGACGTGCATGCAATTACCGATGTCACCGGCTTCGGCATTCTCGGCCACGCCCTGGAGATGGCAAGGGGATCGAATGTGCGTATCTCGCTGCGCGCGGACGATGTGGCCGTGTTTATTCACGGCGCCGAACTCGCAAAGGAGGGTTTCGTCACCGGCGCCTCGCATCGCAATTGGGCAAGCTATTGTACAGACGTCGTCTTGCCCGGCGATTTCCCGGTATGGCGGCGGCACCTGCTGACCGATCCCCAGACCTCTGGCGGACTGCTCGTATCCTGCAAGGCGGAACGTGCAGCGGACCTGCTCCAGCAGATCACCGTTGCGGGCTATCCTGCAGCCCGGATCATTGGTTCGGTCGAGACGGGCGAGCCTGGATTGCACGTCGTTACCTGACGGATCCGTCTTCAATTTCCCAATCTGAGTGTAAGAGTTTCGCGGCAGGTATCTGGTCCCGCATTCGGAACCAAATCGCTCACCGTCGATTACGCATGCTGAAGGGAAGGGTAAATCAAGGGAGAGAACCCATGAAACGCATGTTTCTCCTAACCGCTGCATTGATGTTTGCGGGAGCCGGCCAGGTGCTGGCACAAGACACGGTCATCGTGGAAGTCCCCCAGCCGGCCAGGGACTATGTGATAGCCAATCCAGCTGAGGACATTATGATCGAGGAGGATCTCGCCATTGGAACCGCGATACCGGAGGATGTCGAGTTGGTGCCGATACCAGACAGCCCTGACTACAGTTATGTTTATGTAAAGAAGCGGCCGGTCATCGTTTCGACGAAAGATCGAAAAGTTGTCTACCTATCCGACTAATTGAAACTTTGCCTATCTGACGAATGGAACAGAAAGCCCGCTACCTTGCGTAGCGGGCTTCGGTATCGAGGTGAGAAGCCCAATGCCGCTTAATCCAACCCTGGAAGATATTGTCATTCGATTGCTGCTGACCGTTGCCGCAGGCGCGATAATCGGGCTAGATCGGGAAGCAAGCGGGCGTGCCGCCGGCTTTCGTACGACGATCCTCGTGGGCCTGGCAGCCTGCGCAGCGATGATACAGGCCAATTTGCTGTTGTCTACGGACGGTAAAGAGCCCGGGTTCTTCGTCAATATCGATGTCCTGCGGCTTCCACTCGGAATTCTGACGGGTGTTGGTTTTATCGGCGGCGGAGCCATATTCAAGCGCGGTGACCTCGTGACCGGCGTCACGACAGCGGCGACGCTGTGGGTCATGACCGCAATCGGGCTTGCATTCGGGGGTGGGCAAATTGCTCTCGCCAGCATAGTTACAGCGCTGGCGTTTCTGACGCTATGGGCCTTGAAATGGTTGGACAACCGTATCCCCCGGGAGCACCGAGCGATATTGTCCATCATCCATACGCCCGGCGAACCTTTGCCGGGGATTGAAAGTGGCATCCGTCCTCTCGGCTATCGAGCGCGTTTCGTGAGGAAGGTTCAAAGCGCCGAAAACGGCAATTCAATTGTTTCATACGAGATTCGATGGCGCCGGCCTGAAACAGCCGCTCCGCCCACGGATCTTCTGGAATTTTTGGAGGACAATTATTCGGTCGACAGATTTGATACGATCAGGGAATCCGATTAATCGAACCCAGCTCTTTCGGCAGAATATTTTCCCGCTCTGTGCTGCTTGGAGCCTCGGGCGACGGTGCTTTCGCCCGGAACAATCGCTCTTGAGAACAGTTCCTTTCAGCAAAAAAGGGAGTTCGCAGTGTCACGCACGTATACAATGATTATTGCAATAATCGTACTTGTTGTCGCGATAGCCGCCTTGTTTTGGTATTTCCCATTGGACAACCAGCCGCCGGGACAGACGCCAACCGAACAAATGAGCAATTGAGGCTGGCGCGCCCGAAAGCCAATGGCCGCGACCAAATCGCCCTATCTGCATCGTTCAGGAACAATTGCCGCCGATATCGGTTTATCAGGCATGTCAACCAAGAGGGATGACGAAAATGAAAACGATTACATCGGCAATGATCGCCATAGGCGCGATCTCCTTTGCGTCCGGCACTGCTTTGGCTGCATGTCCGGAAACCACTGGGTCAGTGAAACCTGACGCTCAAACGGGCATCGCCAAGGATGGCAGCAAGGCTCCTCTGGAAAGTAATGCCAACAGCCAGACCCAAACCGGAGCAGCAAGCACCGGGACGACAACCAGTAGCAGTGAAGGTCAGACCGCCAAAAAAGATGGTCAGACCATGCCACTAGCCAACAAGGAAGGTGGCGGCGATCCTAATCTTGCTACCTCGCAGCAAGACGTTACGGCCCAACAAAAAGGCGATCAAACCGCCATGGCCAAGGCAGAGGACTGCAAGGAGTGAACGATTGAAGAGGGGAGATCGATCGACCTCCCCTCCTCGCAAACCGGCTCGAAATCGATTATTTCGTGAGCCGGGTCATTTGTATGCGCACCTGCTGATTAATACCAGCGTCCGCGGCCATACCAGCCGCCTCCACCCAGCAGAAGCAGTATAAGCACTATGATAAGAAGTGTGGTGAGATCCATGGTTGGCCTCCTTGGTTACTTGCGACCGCGCACGCGTTTGGTCTGGCAGAACAACGTTCCGATGCATTCGATTGTTCCACTGCAAGCCTTTGTGGTTGTTCCCGGAGATCGCTAGGGATGGAATTTTTTGCTTATAAAGCGGGAGCCGCGCAGGCCAAAACGCCAGGGTATATCGGCAGCCCGGCTGATGCCTATCCGGGTACCAACGCAAACGTCGATATTCACATCTGATGGTGCGAACGAAAATGGCCATGCCAGCACCGACATCCCGTCATGTGATTTGTCGATACCCAATGCCTGCGCAAGTCTGCCCGGCCCCGAACATAATAGGCCGATATCGCCGGTAGATCGCCGCGACTGCATTGTCTCAATGCCTCTGGTTGGCTCAAGCGCCCTGATCAATACGGCTGATCCGGGGGTACAAACCAGATTGAAACACCAGTGAATGCCGTACGAGCGGTAGACATAGGCGTGGCCAGACGCCTCAAACATAGTCTTGTTTCGAGGCCGAGGGCCTTGAAAGCTATGCGAAGCCGGATCGTCCCTTGCATAAGCTTCGGTCTCGACGATGCGTCCGCCAATGCCCTCGACATAGACCGACATCCCGATCAAATCGCGACCGACCGCTTCAGCATCCCGGTCGAAAAACCCGAAATTGATCATTCCCTATTCCTGTTTTCGGTTCCAATGGAACCAATTTGTCCTGTGTGACCTTTAGGAGTCGCGGCGGGCAGAAATACTCACGTCCCCGCAATATTGTAACGGCAATCGGCAATTTACAGGAGGTTCCCATGGGTCGCGGTATTCTTCTCTGGCTACTCGGAGTGCCAATTCCAATTATCCTGCTCCTCTTTTTGTTTATGCGATAGGAGAGCAAAATGTCCCCCACCGACGTGCAAGCGGATATTGATCCGTCCCTCGAAACGACGGCAAGCGCCATCAGTTGGGGCCCTATTCTTGCGGGCGCTGTGACTGCTGCAGCCGTAACGTTGCTTCTCACTCTGCTGGGGTCCGGCTTTGGATTGACGATGGTGTCGCCTTGGTCGTCCGAAAATCCTTCAGTCACCACTTTCGCCGTTTCCACCGCAATCTGGCTGATCATCGTTCAATGGATTTCAGCTGGAGTCGGGGGCTATTTAACCGGGCGCCTTAGAACGAAATGGGCCGGCATCCATACCAACGAAGTATATTTTCGGGATACCGCGCATGGCTTCGTCGCGTGGGCACTGGCGACCCTGTTTGTTGCCGCCGTGCTTGGGACTGCTATTTCCTCGACAATCCATACGGGTGTGCAGGCGGCATCCAATGTTGCTTCGGGCGCTGCGAATGCAGCAACCTCAGCCGCAGGCTCTGCAGCAAACGATACATCCGTCTCCTACTTTGTGGATAGTCTGCTGCGGCCGGCGTCGCCCGCTTCGGCAACGCCAGCTGGCGCAGCTGACGCAGGTGCGGAGGTTTCACGCATTCTGTTGAACGCTGCAGCGACCGGAACCCTCCCTCCCGAAGATCGTACTTACCTTGATCAGCTGGTTGCCTCTCGCAGCGGACTGAGTGAGGCAGATGCGAAGGCCCGTGTAGATGCTGTTCTCGCACGGGCGGATGCTGCAAAAAACGCGGCGGTAGAAGCGGCAGATAACGCAAGAAGGGCAGCGGCGGCGGCGGCGTTCATCGGGGCTCTCTCACTGCTGCTCGGAGCTTTTATAGCAAGTGCCGCGGCTGCTCTCGGGGGAAGACAGCGCGACGACGATGAAGGTGTCTACCCGTCGGCATCCGGCAGAACCTACGTCCCACAATAATTCTGAGGTGCAAACGCAGTGGCGAGGGTGCGCTCTCGCCACCTGAAGTTGGAAGACCGCCTGCCCTCTCTCAGAACAAGAAAATTCGAACACCGCGGAACGCATTTCTCTTGAAGGGGTTGAAGAAACCATCACGCTCATTTGGAGATGCCAAATGTCAGTTTTGGAGCATGCAATTGCGGTTGCCGCCCGCGCACACGCTGGTTATCTCGCGGAAGATGGCGAGCCCTACATCTTTCACCCATTGCGCGTGATGATGGCGCTGGATGACGAAGATGAGCGGATCGTCGGTGTTCTGCACGATGTACCCGAAAAGACCGCATGGTCCCTGGATGGTCTCAAGACCGAAGGTTTCCTCGGACATATAATCGCTGCCGTCGATTCGGTGAGTCGCCGCCAAGGAGAAGACTATTTCGCCTTCGTACAACGTACGCGTGAGAACGACCTCGGCCGCCGTGTCAAGATCGCTGATCTGCAAGACAATATCGAGAACGTAAAGTCGCGGCTGGACGATCCGCAAGCGCGGAAGAAGCTGGATAAATATGAAGAAGCACTGAGACGACTCCTATAGCACGTGAATCGCCATGCCATCCACTTTGATCCAAAACGCCACCTATAATGAGGCGACGCGGGTGCTGTCGATCTGGTTTGTGCCCAACGGGAAGCGTTACGACTACCACAATGTCTCGCCAGAGACCTATACGGCCTTCCGCAGGGCCTACTCCAAAGGCCACTATTTCAATACCCACATCCGCGATCGCTATCCGTTCCGTTTGGTGGAACAAACCGGGCAAAGATAATAAACGCGCTCCAGGGCGAACCGCGCACGTTTTTGTGAACGCCATAGTCCAGGCCGCAACGTGATTGGACTTCGTGATCCTTTGGAGTCACTTTTGTCCTCGGGGTATTATGGGCGGACCAACTATTGTCAGAATAGGAGGCCAAAATGAAGCACCATGCCCTTGAACAATTGCAGATCGTCGCCGAGGTCGATCAGGACTACCCTCGCCAAACCCTGTCAAAACGCCAACGTCTTGAGCGCTGGGCAGCGCTGCTTGAACAGCATCCTGAGCGGCGCCTCTCGACGTTGCATCAGACGGAGTATCAACCTGCCAGTCAGCGCGCAGCCATGCGTGGTGAGGGCTCACCCATCTCAGTGGCGTTCGAGGATCCTGTACTGCGCGCCGCCGGATTGGAAAACGACAGTTATGGGGAAGCCAAACGGTTCTTCGAACTGTCTGACCGCCAGTTGCACAATGTCATTTGCTATTGCCATTTTGGCGCGACAGTAAATGCCGCGACAGCTGCCTATTACATCCGTCGGCTCGTGCCTACAGGGACAAGGCGGGGCATGCTGGCTCGGTTGCGCGAGATGTTTGTCGGTTAAAACCGTCGGCGCTTCAAGGTCTTCCTTAGAGCGGCTCGCTCGCAGAGCGGCCGCCACTTAATCTTTGCGTTGCTGATGGTCCACGAAAAAAAGACCGGAACACCCTTACCCAATCGCAAAAATAATCGTGCCTTTGTCGATGTGCTGACCCGTAACCGGACCAAATTCCCGGGCAGGATCGCTTAGGCACTTATCAATATGCATTCTTTCGACCAATGTTGAGTTTATGCAATATGGCTGTACGAGTCGGAGCAACGTGGGAGACAGTGTGAATGCTGACAGTCTGGGGCCGCCGAACTTCTTCAAATGTCCAAGCGCTGATGTGGTGCATTGGTGAACTGAAGCTTCCGTTTATGCGTCACGACATTGGCCACAGGTACGGTGGCAACGATTCTGCAGAGTTCAAGAAGCTCAACCCGAACGGTACAGTGCCGGTTCTACGTGATGGAGACGGCGCGTCGTTGTGGGAGACAGGCGCAATCCTGCGCTATCTCGCCGCCCGTTACGGCGACGCAGAGTTCTGGCCGCAAGATGTCGAAGCGCGGGCGGAAATCGATAAATGGGCTGAATGGTCCAAGATTAATATCGCCCTCAATTTCACCGGCCCCATCTTTTGGAGGGTGGTACGAACGGCACCGAAGGATCGGGATGCGGAGGCGATTGCCGGAGCTATTAGCACTTTCAATGCAAAGCTCGACATTGCCGAGGCCCAACTCGAGCGCAATGCCTTTTTGGCCGGGAATAAATTCACTCTGGCCGATATTCAGTTCGGCCATGTGCTCTACCGATATTATGACATCAACATCGATCGTTCCGGCTATCCTGCCCTGAAGCGATACTACGATAGGCTCACCGCCCGGGCAGCATTCAAGGAGCATGTCATGGTGTCATACGACGATCTAAGAGTGCTTTGATTAAGTCACCGTTTCACGATGGTCCACCCGCGCAATCTTATCCCTGCCCGTGGATTTACATGGGCATGGCAATCAGTTCAGCTAGCGGTGGAATCTTTTGATTGGAGTCATTGAGTCCGAGTCGATCGCCGATGTACGCATAGAAGGAAACGCCAAGCTTCCGGCAGGTCTTCATTAGCCCGAGCATGACGTCTCGCGCCTGGCGGCCTTTGTCACTCATAGTGCCGCCCGAGATCTTCCGCTTGATGACACAGGCACGAATGTCGTTCTCGGATGCATTGGTGTGCAGCGGGATGTCCGGCCGGTCCAGAACCTTGAGAAGTTCAGGCTTACGCCGGTGCAAACGCACCAGCAATTGATCCAAATCCGCGAAACCTGTGCGCAAGGTGAATATACGATCAAAGCGTTGGCGGAACGCCTGGGCCACTCCGGGAGATGGCCTTTCCTTCCACGCCTTCAATGCTTGATAGAAACACCAGATCAGATCACGCACCGTTTCAACGGCCCGAGCTTGTTTTGGCGTTGCCGGCATCAGCTTGTGAACGAGACGTTCTGCGTGCACCCAACACAATGCATGATTGGGGATGCGGAACTGACCGGCACCGTCGGAGACGACAACGGTCGTGCGCATCAGTCCATGGTGTCGGATCGCGCCCCAGAGTGCGCCTTCGCTTAACGCCCGCAACAGCGCCCTGTCGAAGATATCGATGGCACAGCGTGCCAGATGGTCCAGCCATGCGCTCTGCGATGCGAATATCTTTTCCGGGTGGACGGAGAGCTTCTCGATCAACAACGGATCAACCTGACGCCGACGCAAGTAGTCAAGTGCAGCCGCATTGATCACATAATCTTCATGGCCTGCGCGCATCAGCGACAGAAAGCTCAATCGAGATTTTGATCGGCCTGTTCTGAACACGGTAAAGCGCTCGCCGCCAATGTGGCTTGTTATACCTTCGCGCCGCGCATGGCGTGCACCGGTATCGTCCACCGTGATGAACGGCGCCGTTGTCAATCCCGCCCGCAAGACCGACAGGTCCTCGCCTGCAAACGTGTCGAGATCCGTGATCAGGATGCGAACAACCTGGCTCTTCGATATCTCGACCCCGATACCATTCAGGATCGATGTCAGCCGTTCCGTCGTCACCTGACCTTGCGCATGCATGGTCAGACAAAACTGCCGCAGGCCCGGACCGATGCCGCCGACAATGCCATCCGGCAAGGGCGCAAGAATTGTCTTGCCGTCCAAGGTGACCCAGCGCTCGCGCCGGTAACGCACGACTTCTGCCGCAACAACCAGCTCGCGCACCAGGATTGTTTCGTATCCCTTGAAACGTGACCCTTCCGGCGCGTCCGCTTTGACGATTACCTCGCGCGTGACCCGATCGCGCTTAACACCGCGGCCGCCCTTGCTGCTATTCTTCCCGGCTGTAGGCTTGCTCGCGTTCTCCATCCCCGATGGCCGAAACGGCGGTCGTGGCGGCAAATTCTTCAGCCGGGCGATTTCGTCTCGAAGCGATTGGTTATCCAGGCACAGACTATCGTTTTCCAGCTTCAGTCGTTCATTGTCGTCACGCAGTCTCTGGTTCTCGGTGCGCAGCGCTCCGACATCCGCTTCAAGCTCGTGCATCTTGCCGACCAAACCCGCAACCAGCCGGCGCATGGCACCGAGCGACAAGGTCTCAACAGAATCAACGGATGGCAGCTTCATGCCACCTTGAATCAGAATTCGCTGTGCTTGAAAATCTATCTGCCCGGGAATTTGGTCCGGTTACTGCTGACCCTCACTTCCTGATTGGCAACGAGTTTCCATTAAGGTCCTGTTTAGGTTAATATTTTTCTTCATACCGCACCTAATTACCAATTAAGTTCCGTTCACTGGACTTCATAATCACCTAGATCTTTTTAGCTATGAAGCTCGTCTTGGGGTTCCGCCCCAATTTCTTCCCGCTTCAGCCTCACCCATCTTGGCCGGCCCAAGGTTTCGTCGACGATATCTTTGCGACCTCGAAATGACAAATGTGGCTCATTTCGCCGCGACCAACCGGACGTGCGAGCCGTTCGCTCTAAGTTGCGCAAGCACCATCGGCCAGACCGAGAACTCGCCTTTCGCCGCCTTATCGGTGAGCGACCTCAAATAACCGCCGGCGGAATTGATCTGCTCGGCGCGTTCGAGAATGCACCCGATGGCGATTGCAGCATTTTCCTGTCCCAGGACATCGCAGGCTTCCTCATATGCCGAGGGGCTGACACCGAGCATCGAGCGGACGACAACGGCCGCCGCCATCAGATCCGGCCAATTTGTGATACCGCTTCTCGCATAGGCCGCGATTTGCGGACAAGCTTGGCGCACAAGACCAAGCGGAACTGGTTTGACGTCATGAAGCCCGGCATCTGCACCGTCCCCCCCTCCCCTCTCCAAGTGGATGGTAATTGTTTCATCGCCCCTTGTCTCAATAGTCTCCTCGGTTTCAGGTTCTGGTGCAGTTTTCGCCCCTTGGGTTTTTCTAAAGCCGGGTTCAAGATCAGAAGTGGATTGGGTGTTTGAATTATGTTTGTGGCGCTCAGAATGAGACTCTTTGGCGCTTGTTTTTTGAGAATTAAGCTTATCTTCCAATAGATTGGATATCTCCAGCTGGAGACATTCCAGTCCATCGACAGCCGGCTCCAGATCGTCAGTCGTTGCCTGGCGCGGAATGTCATCGATGACCGCACGAAACCGCTCATATTGGGCGCTCCAGTCGATGTGCGGCAATTCCTCGAAGCCAAGCTCGATCAGCTTGACGATGTCGCGGCGCAGCAGTGTGACGCGCTCCTTCATCAGCTTCAGTTGCAGCCGCTCCGAACGAACCTGTTCGGCCAAAGCTTCAAATTCAGCCGCACGCGAGACCAATGGTGCCAATGAGAAGCCGAACGCCTCGCCGCCCTCCCCTGCCCTCGCCTTACGGGCGTAGCGCTTGCCATTGGGGCTGTCCTTGCGAAAGATCAGCCCGGTTTCCACCAGCGCACTCAAATGCCGCCGTAGCGTCGCCGGCGCCATTCCATGCGCGCGCAGCGACAGTTGCACATTTGATGGAAACACCACGAGACCATTGGCCTCGGAGAGCTCCGTCTGTGGATAGAACGTCAAAAGCGCGTTCAAAACGACCAGCGCCCGATCGGAGATCCCGATCAGCGCCCTCGCCTCACACAGGCTGCGAAACAGCTTCCATTTGTCGATCGACGCTTCCGGATCGATCTCCTGCGCCTGTGCCTGCGTTGCCAGCATGCCGAGCGACAGCGACCGCCGCCCGAAGGGCGTCGTGAATGCATTCCCCGTCTGCATTGTCTCTCACCTTTCTAAAGGCAAAAGAAATCCACTCGCCAAAACGACGTCAAAAAGTCTTGACACTGATTCGGGGAAATGCGATTCTCGATCCTGCTAGAGATATGAGAGAAGCCTTCCGAGACAGCGATGTTGAGGTGGGCTTTTTTCTTTTGCGGATTAATCTCCTGTTTTGGTTGCTTGCGACCCTTGGAAAGCCCGATAGAGCTCGTCGAGGTTGTCTGCAATATATGCGCCGAAGCGTGAGGCATTCTTCGCCTTCAAAGCCAATGTGAATGCCTTGCCGCTATCCTTGATTTCCCCCTTCACGGATTTGTCCTGTGCTGCCCAGGCTTTGGCGGCCGGCGCCGCCGCCTTCGCCGGACGCTTCGATTTTACCAGGAAATCCGACAGTAGAGTGAACCGGGCGTCGCCGGTTTCAGCCGCAAAATCATCCGACCTTGTAAACTCTGCCGCCCTCTCGGCATTGCCCGGTACCTGCAGCAGCTTTGACAGCTGCCACCAACGGTCCCGCCCGGTAGCCTTGGCCGAACCGATCGCGAGTATGATGGCCTCGGGAACATAAGCCGCGACGGACTGCATCTTTGAAAATGTCGTGGCATCCAGGGCAAGCGCAGACTTGATGACCGACTGATCGTAGCCGAGGTCAGCGAGACGCTTGGCAAACAATGTGCGTTCGATGAAGGACAGGTTCGATCGAGCAGCGTTCTCCTGGCCCTGAGCGATCACATGGTCCTGGTCGGCCATTGGCTTGACGACGGCACGAACCTGTCGTCCGAGCTGTCTGGCGACCTTGACGCGGCGGTGTCCGAAAACGACCTGATAACGGCCCGGGACGGCGGGATGCGGACGCACCAAGATGGGCGAGTCCTGGCCCCGCTCCTTCACGGCGACAAGCAGTTCCTGAAAAGCCTCGTCGTCATCGTCGATCCGGTCCGATACGAAAGAGCCGTCGATGAGTTCCGGGGCGAGTTCGACAACACTGCCTTTGGCGAGTTCTTCGAACGAACTCTTGATCGAACGCGAAGCACCGCTGACAACATAGGACAATGCGTCATTGCGCTCAGGCTTTGCCGGCGCCGGGTTCATCACGCTGCTGAAAATATCCTTACGGGCCATCTATCTGCTTCCATTTCGGATTAACAAACTGATTTCACAAGCAAAAAGCATTGTTTTTACCGCCGTAAACCTGCTTGTCATATCAGCGCCCCCACGCTCTGTGAACGAGGGCTGTAATTTCTGAATTCACGGCGTCCAGCGATTCAATAGCGCGTTCATACGTCGTGCGCGTGAAACTCGTTTTCTCTACTTCGTAGAGCGTCTGCTTAGTCAGGCCCGCATCCGACACCGCAGTCGATTTCAGCATCGGATTGGTCAGTATCTCCTCCGCCAGCATGGACTGCATGAACCCGACCATCTGCGCCTGCGGGATATCCATCGGCTCATAGCGTGTAATAAGATAGCGGAACCAATCGAGTTCGACACGTGCTCCGGCTTGTTTGACCGTCTTGAGGATGCCGCCAAGCATCAGCAGGAATTGCGACATCGACATGAGGTCGAGCATCTGCGGATGCACTGTGATCAATACGGATGTCGCAGCCGACATGGCCGTCAACGTCAGATAGCCCAGTTGCGGCGGGCAATCGATAACCACAACATCGTATCGGCCGTCCACTTCCTCGAGCGCGCTGGCGATACGGGTGAAGAACTGGCGGCCGTCACGCGATGTCTTGTCCTGCATGGCAAGCGGCGTGTCGTACTCATATTCCTGCAATTCGAGATTGGCGGGAATGATGTCGAGACCGGGAAAATTGGTCGGGAGAATAACTTCCGATATCGGCCTGCGCTCATCGTCGTAACGGATGGCTTCGTAGAGCGACAGGTTCCGGTCGAGCTCCGGCTGGAACCCGTGCAGCGCCGATAGCGAGGCTTGGGGATCGAGGTCGATGGCAAGGACGCGGTGTCCGGTCAGCGCCAGATATTGCGAGAGATGAGCTGCTGTCGTCGTCTTGCCTGATCCGCCCTTGAAGTTGACGACAGCGATAACCTGCAGCTTGTCGCCCTGCTTGCGGTGCGGGACATATTTCTTCACTTCGGTGCGGCCATTGCGGTCGAGATAATGCCGCAGCTCCAGCATCTGTTCGGCCGTATAGGAACGGCGGCCCGACGATGCCTGCGCCGGGACCGGACCTTTTCCTTCAAGGTGGAGGCGCTTGAGATTGTTCTGCGTCACGCCAAGATAGTGAGCAACCTCGGCCATGGAAAATTGCCGCAATGTCTTCTTCGCATTCGGAGGAAATTTTTCCATCCGAAGCTGGTTCAGCCGGCGAGAAATCTCCGCACCCTGATCGAGGATCTTGTCATCGAACTCGAACTTTGGCAGAGGCATTGCGATGTTCATCGGAATCGAAACCTCTAATAGCGCTTTTTCAAAGCAATCCTTTTAAGAACCGCTATTAAGCTCCGATCTCGATTGATCCGGCAAGATTTTTTAGGTTAACAAAAGGTTAACGCACGTGAAGCTAACAACTTTACTGCACAATCCCTATTTCGATAGATGAATCCCGGAGTCGCACGGGATTTGTTTTTGCTCGATAAATCCGCCAATTTTACCGCAGTAAATATCGGCGGATCACGCGGCACGGGCTGCCAATAAGACTATTCCTCTGCCGCGTTCTTTCGGGATTTATCGTCTTCCACCAATTCGTACCACATCGCGTTCAGCACGGCGAAGGCGGCGGCGAAAGGCAATCCGAGAAGCCAGGCGAAATACCACATGTTCTTGTCCCTTCGTTAGTAGGCGTGACCGCTCTCGTCGTTGATTGCATCTTCATCAACCTTGCCCCAGAGCACGTGATAGACCCAGCTCGTATAGGCGACGATCAGCGGAATGAAGATCACCGTGACGACCAGCATGATGAACAGGGTCAAATGGCTGGACGATGCGTCCCACACGGTCAGGCTGGACCTCGGATCGAGCGAGGAGGGGAGGATGAACGGAAACATCGAGACGCCCACTGTCGAGATGATGCCGAAGATCGACAGCGCGCTCGAAAGCATCGTCGCGATCTCCCACCTTGCTCTCAGCCCGACAAGCGCGCCGGCTGCGCCAATGAAGCCGAAGACCGGGGCGAGCAGAAGCACCGGATAGCTGCCATAATTGGCAAACCATGCACCGCTTTCTTCAACGACGGTTTTCATGAGCGGGTTCGATACGCCTGTCGTGTCGATAGTGCTGGTGATGCGGTAGCCACCGAACCCCGCCCATACCCAGAGCCCGGCAAGGCCGAACAGACCGATCGTGATCAGCGCTGCAACACTGCCATATCCGCGTGCACGGTCCGCCACGGGTCCTGAAGTCTTCAACACCAGCCATGCGCCGCCATGCATGACCAGCATGGCCACCGAGAGGAGACCGCACAGCAACGCGAACGGGTTCAGCAGGCCGAAGAACGAGCCTTCGTAGAAGATGCGAAGATCGTTGTTGAAACGGAAGGGGACGCCCTGCAGGACATTGCCCATGGCCACGCCGAAAATCAGCGCCGGCACGAAGCCGCCGATGAACAGGGCGCAATCCCAGGCAGCGCGCCATGTGTCGCTATCCCGCTTCGACCGGTACTTGAAGCCGACGGGGCGCAGGATAAGCGATGCCAGTATGATGAACATGGCGAGATAGAAGCCCGAGAAGGACACCGCATAGAGCGGCGGCCAGGCCGCGAAGATCGCGCCCCCGCCAACGATGAGCCAGACCTGGTTGCCTTCCCAGATCGGACCGATCGTATTGATGACGATGCGCCGTTCCATATCGGTTTTTGCCACGAACGGCAGCAGCGTACCGGTGCCGAGATCGAAACCATCGGTGATGGCGAACGCGATCAGGAGGATACCTATCAGCAGCCACCAGATCACGCGCAGGGTATCGTAGTCCAGGAGTTCGTTGAGGATCATGATCGTTTACTCCGCTGGCACGATGTTAGGGGAAATCAGCTTCGCTTCCGGCTCGAAGTCGGGTTCCGGTCCCTTGGCGATTGCTTTCAGCATCAGGCTCATCTCGACGATGAAGAGCGTTGTGTAGATCACGACGAAACCTCCGATGGTGATAAGCAGCGACGTTGCACCCAGATTGGAAACCGCGGCGGCCGTCGGCAACACGCCCTCGATGACCCAGGGTTGCCGGCCGAACTCCGCAACGACCCAGCCAAGCTCCGCGGCAACCCAGGGGAGGGGGATCGCAAACACTGCAACGCGCAACAGGAAGGGATAGGCATCTATCTTGCGCCGTATGGACAGGATGAAGAATGTCGCCGTAAGAAGGATAAAGAATATACCGAGCCCGACCATGATGCGGAATGACCAGAACAGCGTGGGCACATTCGGCACAGTGTCCCATGCTGCTTTCTCGATCTGGTCGTCTGTGGCTTGCCGCGGATCGTCCACATAGCGTTTCAACAGAAGCGCGTATCCGAGATCAGCGCCATTCGCTTCGAATGCCTCGCGCACTTCGGCCGGGACAGTCGTCGTGCTGCCCGCCTCCCGTATGCGCTGGAGCGCATCATAGGCAATCAAACCCTGGCGTATCCTCGATCTTGCATGGTCCACCAGTTCCTCGATGCCGGGAATGACCGTTGTCAGCGACCGCGTGCCGATCAGCCCCATGACCCAGGGGATGTGCACGGCATAGTGCGTCTCGCGTGCCTCCTGGTCGGGAAAGCCGAACGCCGTGAACGCAGCCGGGGCGGGCTCGGTCTTCCACATCGCCTCGATCGAGGCGAGTTTCATCTTCTGGTGTTCGGTGGAGAGATAGCCGCTCTCGTCGCCGAGAACCACGACCGAGAGCGCCGAGGCCAGGCCAAACGAAGCAGCAACAGTCATCGAACGCTTGGCGATCTCGATGTGCCTGCCCTTGAGGGCATACCAGGCCGAGACACCAAGTACGAAAATCGATGCGGTGACGTAACCCGCAGACACCGTGTGCACGAACTTCGCCTGAGCGACAGGATTGAACAAAACCTCATAGAAATCAACGACTTCCATCCGCATCGTCTGCGGATTGAAGGCGGAACCCACCGGGTTTTGCATCCAGCCATTGGCGATGAGGATCCACAGCGCCGAGAAATTCGATCCCGCGGCCACCGCCCACGTCGCCGCCAGGTGCCCGACCTTCGAAAGCTTGTCCCAGCCGAAGAAGAACAGCCCAACGAACGTTGCTTCGAGGAAGAACGCCATCAATCCTTCGATCGCCAGCGGTGCGCCGAAAATATCGCCGACATAATGGCTGTAGTAGCTCCAGTTCATGCCAAACTGGAATTCCATGACAATGCCGGTGGCGACGCCGAGAGCAAAATTTATGCCGAATAGTACGCCCCAGAATTTGGTCATCTGCCGCCAGATGACGCGGCCGGTCATCACATAGACCGTCTCCATGATCGCAAGGAGAACCGAAAGCCCAAGCGTCAAGGGCACGAAGAGAAAGTGATAGAGAGCTGTGATCGCAAATTGCAGGCGCGACAGCGCCACGATATCGAGTTCCATTGCTTTTGCCGGATCGTTCCGGCCCCCTGTTAGCGGCATTCACCTGGAGTGAACGCCGAATGAAATGCCTGCTCAGTCCGGCCGCAGCGCGGCGAGGGCAGCGTCGAATTCCTGTTCTCCGCGTCGCGGCGCGCCGACAATGCGTCCACGTTCGAGAATCAGCAGCCGGTCGGCGATCAGGGCCTCCCGCCTGATATGCGTGGCGATGATGACGGAACGGCCCTGCATCTGCCCTTGCAGGCGCTGCAGCACATCGCGGGCTGTATCTCCGTCCAGCCCCTCTGTCGGCTCATCCAGCAGCCAGAGGGGCGTGTCGCGCAAAAGCAGCCGCGCCAGCGCCAGACGGCGGGCCTGACCGCCGGAAATTCCAAACCCGCCTTCGCCAAGCATGGTATCCAGACCTGCGGGCAGGGCGGCGACGAACTCTGCAAGGCCTGCTATGGCGAGAACGTCGAGAAGGCGCGCGTCGTCGGCGCCAGGATCGGCAAGCCGGAGATTGTCACGCAGACTGTCCTGGAAGAGTTCTGTTTTCTGCGTCAGAAGCGTAGCTGGAAGGCATTCAATGCTGCCTGCTTCAGCTGCGATCTCGCCGGCGATCAGTGCCAGCAGTGTGGACTTGCCGGCACCGCTCGGCCCGACAAGCGCGAGGCGTTCTCCACGAATCAGTGACAGTGACAGATGCCGAAGCGTCGGAAGGGCGGAGCCATCGTAGCAGACCGAAACATCATCGAGCCGAACCGCGAGTTTACCTCGTGGCGAAACCGGTGGTTCGGGGGAGGGGAGGGGGCCGATGTCCGGCCCGATGCGCTTCGCGGCAAGCACAGTACGCCCGAGTTCAACCGCACCGCGACGCAGCCCCCCGAAGGGTTCGAGCGCCGCCAGCGCGATCAACAGGCCGAGGGCGGCAACAGGCCCGCCGATCACCCCGCCACTGGCCAACAGAGCCACCGCATAAAGAGTGCCGCCGAGCAGGAGTGCCGAGGCTATGCCGAAACCGGCTGTGACGAACATCTCGATGCGATTTAGTGCATCATCCGTTTGCGACAGGCGGCGATCGGAAGCCATTACCGCATTCCGTTGGGCGTTTAGCCGTCCGGCCATGACCAGGTCGATTTGCCCGGCGACAAGATCGATCGTGCGTGAGCGCAAGGTCTCCAGGGCGTGAGCGCGGCGACGCGATGGTTTTGCGGCGAAGCGCGCAGCGATGAGCGGAATGCCGAACCCGGTCAACAGCAGCCACGATCCTGCGCCAAGACCCAACAATGGATGCATGAGCCCGAGAGCGACGGAAATGGCGAGAGCAGTGCAAAGCGCGATGGCCGCAGGGACGAGAATGCGCAGATAAAGCGAATCGAGAGCATCGATATCGGCCGTGAGGCGAAACAGCAGCCTTGCCGGACGCTTCAACAGTCTCTGCGCCGCTCGACGTTGTGCCCAATTGCGGAAAACCTCTGCGCGCAATCCCGCCAGCACACCAAGTGTGGCATCGTGCGTGGTCAACCGTTCGCCATAGCGTGCGGCGGTGCGGGCAAGGGCCAGAAACCGGATCGCTGCGGCAGGCGCAAAAACATCGAAAGCGAACGCCGTGGCTGACGTGAGCCCCGCTATTGCCGTCGCGGTAATGAACCAGCCGGAAAGGCCCAGCAGCGCGATACCGGCGAGCACTGTTGCCGCCGCCAGCAGAGCGCCCGTCAGAAGCGCTGCGCGCCGTTGAACAAGGAATAGCGCCAATATAGGCCGGAATGCGCTCCACAGGGCCATTACACGCGCTCCTGCGATGTTTTCGGCGGCAGGAGAACTATCCTGTCCATGCGGCTCGCCAGGACAGGATCGTGCGTCGCGACTATGAGGGTCTTGCCGGCGGAGATCCTCAGCAGGCTATCCATGATTTCATTGGCGGTGACCGTATCGAGATGTGCGGTCGGTTCATCTGCGAGGATCAGCCCCGCATCCGGATCGGCCGCCGCACGCGCCAATGCAAGCCTTAAGGTTTCCCCACCGGAGAGGCCCGATCCGCCTTCACCGATCGGCGCATTTGCATGCGCATTGGCTACGTCTTGCAGGGCTGCCTTGCCGAGTGCAGTTCCGATTTCACATGGTCCGATTTCCGGGCGTCCCAGGGCAACATTGTCAGCGACCGTACCAGCGAAAATATGCGGCTTCTGTCCGACCCAGGCCATACTTGCCCGAAGCTCCGCCGCGGTGGCCGGCGTGAGCGGGACGTTTCCAACTGCAATCCGTCCGCTTTCGTAGGGCGCTAGTCCGGCGATCAAAGCAAGGAGCGTCGATTTTCCCGAGCCGCTTGGGCCGAGCACCGCAATATGCTCAGCCGGCAAAACATCGAGGCTGAATTGGCCAAAAACCGCCGAGCCATTGCCCTTGTGGTGGAAGGTCATCTCTTCAACGCGGACGCCTGGAACTGCCGCATGGATCGCAGTTGTATGCGTCGCGCCCTTGTCGGCGCCCGGCAGGACAACGCCATCGTCGGACAGCCTGTCCAAGGCTTCGAGCGCCGCTTCGCCCGCAGCCCGGTCGTGCCAGACCGAGGACAACTCACGCAGCGGCTCGAAGAAAGCCGGCGCAAGCAAAAGAATAAACAGGCCCTCTGTCAGGCTCAGACGCCCGCCCCAGGAGCCGAAATTCAACTGGCCGAGCAGGTGGAAACCAACATAGACGGCAACCATGGCGACACCCAGTGCCGCGAACAGCTCCAGCACCGCGGATGATAGAAACGCTATTTTGAGCACCGCCATCGTTCGTACCCGCAGCGATTGCGCATTGTCGCGCAGGCGATGCGCGGTCAAGTCCACGGCATCCAGCGAACGGATGGTGGCGAGACCCCGCAACCGGTCGAGCAGGAACGCATTCATGCCGCCCATTTCGACAAGCTGTTTCTCGCTCGCCGCTTTTGCACGCCAGCCGATCAGCGCCATGAAAACCGGAATCAGAGGAGCGGAAACTAACAGGACTATAGCTACCACCCAGGACAACGGCAGGACACAAAGCATGATAGCAACGGGAACAATGGTTGCCTTCAGTCGTGCCGGGCGAAAGCGCGAAAGATAGGGTACGACGGCCTCTGCCTGCTCGGCGAGCACACTCGCCGCGAAGCCGGAAGCGGGTCGTTCCATATCCAGCGGTGAGCGCCGGGCCAGCGCCGCCACAGCCTTGTCGCGCTTTCTGGACAACACGGCACGGGCGGCGCGAAAAGCGAGCCGGTTTCCAACCGCATCGAGCAGTGCACGAAACACGCCAATTACAACGACGCCAAGAACCAGCCAGTGGATATTCGCCATTCCTTTGCCGGCAACGATGCTACCCACACCCGTGGCGAGGAGCAAAGCCTGCGGCAACCACAACAGAGATGCGAGCACCTGAACAATGGGCGCCACCCTCTCGGCGCGTGCAGCGCCGGGAGAACTCGCCGATTTTTCCACCAAATTTGATGACGCGGACCGCAGCGCTGCACTGTCGTTCACAAAATCACTCTGCGTGCGGAGCGCTATCGAGGACGAATGTGCTGCCGGTGCCATCACTTCAACCCTTCTCGGGAGAACGCTTCGACCTGCCGAGGGATACGATCTTGTCCTTCGCCTCCAGCAGTCTTGTGACTTTCGCCCCCAGCGTCAATAGGGTCGCCAAGCGGTCCGTCTCAAGCTTCTTGACGTCGTCGTACCAATTGGTCAGTTGCTCGATCAGGCTGTGCATCTCGCCCATCCGCGCCTGCGCGTGGCGTTCTGCGTCGCTTGCCGGCTGCTGCATCAGGATTTCGCGCAAAACGGACAATGTCGGATCGACTTCGCGCTTCTTCCGTTCCTCTGCAAGTGTGCGCAGAATCTGCCAGACATCGTCTGGCGTCGTGAAGAAATCGCGCCGATCGTCGGGAAGATGTTTGAGCAGGACAAGGTTCCATGCCTGTAACTCGCGCAAGCTCATCGACACGTTCGAACGGGAGATTCCCAACGCGTCGACGATCTGTTCGGCATTGAGCGGATCGGGCGAGACATAAAGCAGCGCGTAGATCTGCCCGACGGTGCGGTTGATTCCCCAGCGGCTTCCCATCTCGCCGAAGTGCAGAACAAAGGATTGAACGAGGGGCGGCAGATTCATCGGTTTGTCTCGTTGCAACTGTGATTTCAGTAATTACTGAAATTACGATATTTAATAAATCGTAAATTTGCAAGGGGGGGTGGATTGGAGGATCACAGAAAAGGGGAGGGGTCCTGCAGACCGCAGCTTCCTAACCCTCCCCCTTGTGGGGAGGGCAGGAGCGAAGCGACGGGGAGGGGAAAACTTTCATATATTTGGACGCCGTCAGGCTTAACCATCTAAACTTTGAAGGGACCCCAGCCTCCCTCCCCACAAGGGGAGGGTAAGAGGCGGCACCCTTGTAGCCCGATTGCGACCCAACAACCCCATAAAAAACCGGCCCGATCAGTTGATCGAGCCGGTTTACAAGATGGCGCAGATGCCCATCAGGGTGAAGAAATCAAAAGGCTTAATTTAATCCAAGCTTACCACGCAGGGTCGACAGATCTTCGGCAAGCGTATTCACGGCAGCTGCCAGCACGGCGCGGTCATCTTCGGTGAGCTTGTCATAGAGCTGATAGCCGTCAGCGGTCTTGTACTTGGCCAATGTCGTATCGACCTTGTCGAAATTGCCCGATACCTTGGTCACAAAAGCGCTGTCTTCCTTTTCGACCAGCGGACGCACGAGGTCGAAAATCTTGCGCGAACCATCGAAGTTGGCCTTGAAGTCCCAAAGATCGGTGTGGCTGTAGCGATCTTCCTCACCGGAAATCTTGGTCGCCGCAACTTCTTCCATAAGCACGGCCGCACCACCGACAACCTTTTCGGGTGGCAGCGTCAAATCGGTAATGCGCTTGTTGAGCTCGGTCACGTCGGCCATCAGCTTGTCGGCAAACGGCGTCAGGTCCTTGGTGCTGTTTTCGGAAAAAAGGCCATATTCGATACGGTGGAAACCGGTGAA